>DASSNV010000249.1:0-8306 GCA_035701245.1 Gemmatimonadaceae bacterium
CGGGCATGCGGGTCGGAGTCCACTATGCAGGCTCCCAGAAGGGGGCGCGACAGACGGCGGACGAAATCGTTGCCTCCGGAAGCGACGCACGGACGCTGCCCGGCGACCTGATGGATCCGGCAACGGGTCCGCGGCTGATCGAGCACGTAGTCAAGGTGTTTGGGTCTATCGACGTGCTGGTGAACTCCGCGGCGGTGATGTTGCGGACGCCGGTTGGCGAGGTGCTCGTCGAGGACTGGGACGCGATGTTCGCGCTGAATTTGCGCGCGCCGTTCTTCCTGTCGCAGTCGGCGGCCCGTGCAATGGGCGAGCGCGGCGGCGTGATCGTCAACATTGCGGACCTCGCCGCGTTCGAGACGTGGCGGAATTACATCCCGCACACCATCACCAAAGCGGGAATCGTGCAGATGACTCGCGGGCTCGCGCACGCGCTGGCGCCGAGGGTTAGAGTGAACGCCATCGCGCCCGGACCGGTGCTGCTTCCCGAAGGATGGACCCAGGAGGAGGCGGACAAGCTCATTTCGACTACGCCGCTTGGGCGCCTGGGCACGCCGGAAGACGTGGCGCAAGCGGTCCTCTATCTGTTGAGCGCCGAGTATGTCACGGGCGAGACCATCATCGTCGATGGCGGCCGTCACGTGCGGGTCTGATCGCAGAAGCGGACGTACGGCCGCGGTTATATTTCAGATGCCGGCGTTCGGCCGGCAGTTCTTCTTCGGGGCAAGCATTTGGCGACCATTCGCGATTACGACGTCGTCATCGTCGGCGCCGGCCCGGCCGGGATGACCGCGGCTCTTTACACCGGCAGGGCACTGCTGCGCACCGCGGTGCTCGAGCGCGGCTTTCCCGGTGGCGAGCTGCTCAACACCGAGTACCTCGACGATGTGATCGGCTTTCCCAAGATTCTGGGTTACGAGCTGGCGGAGAAATTCGCGGCGCATGCGAAGCAATTCGGCGCTGAATTCTTCGAGACGACGACGGTGACGTCGGTGGCGAAGCAGCCCGACGGTTACTTCCACACCGAGACCGACAAGGGCGACATCTTCAGGTCACCGGCGGTGATCGTCACCGCCGGCGGCACGCCGATCAAGCTCGGGATTCCGGGTGAGCTCGAGTACGCCGGCAAGGGCGTTTCCTACTGCGCGATCTGCGATGCTGCGTTCTTCAAGCAGCAGGTCGTAGCCGTGGTGGGCGGTGGCGACGCCGCGACGGAGGAAGCCGACTTCCTCACCCGCTACGCGGACAAAGTGTATCTGATTCACCGGCGCCACGAGCTGCGCGCCTCGAAGATTCTTCAGCAGCACGTCTTCGAGAATCCCAAGATCGAGGTCATCTGGGACACCGTCGTCGAAAAGGTCGACGGCAATCCCGAGAAGGGGATGACCGGGCTGCATCTGCACAATCTCGTTACCGCGGAGCGGAAGTTTCTGCCCGCGGATGGGCTTTTCATTTTCATCGGCTTCCGGCCCAACACCGGAGTGATCGCCGGTCACTTCGACCACGACGTGATGGGCTACGCGATCACCGACAACGCGATGATGTCGTCGATTCCGGGCTTGTTCGTGGCGGGTGATTTGCGCGCGCAGCTGACCCGACAGGTTACGACAGCAGCGGGCGACGCAACTACCGCGGCGATCGCGGCGGACAAATACATCGGCAGATTCAGGGAGGCGGCACGCAACGGGTCGAGTGAGCCGACTCGTGACGCAGTCGAGAGCTCCCATGTGAGCGCGGGCGGATACACGTGACCGCGGCGCGGGAAGAGTGCACTTGAAGGTTCAGCCCATCACCGTCGGCGCGTTTCAGGAGAACTCGTATCTCGTCGTCGACGAGGAGTCGAATCGCGCCGTGATCGTCGATCCGGGCGGGGAAGGCGAGCGGATCGTCGATGCGATCGAGCGCTCCGGCGCCGAGCTCGAGGCGATCTGGGTTACCCACGCGCACGTCGATCACGTCGGCGCGATTGCATCGGTGAAGCGGCGCTGGGACGTTCCTGTTTATCTTCATCCCCTCGACCGCCGGCTGTACGAGGCCGCATCACGTCAGGCGGAAGTGTACGGCCTTCCGTTCGAGGAGCCGCCCGTCCCCGACCGCGAATTCAGCGATGGCCAGGAGGTGCAGCTTGGCGATGCGCGAATGACCGTGATGCATGCGCCCGGCCACGCGCCGGGCCACGTGGTGATCCACGGCAACGGGATAGCGCTGGTGGGTGATTGTCTTTTCGCCGGATCGATCGGAAGGACGGATCTTCCATTCTCGAATCCACCGCAGCTCGCCGACAGTCTGCGCCGCATCGCGTCGCTGCCGGATGATACAGTGGTCTATCCAGGGCACGGTATCCCGACGACCATCGGTGAGGAGAAGCAGTCCAATCCTTTCCTGAACGGAACCGCCCGCATTGTGGGGCGCTAACCAGAATTCCTGACCAGATCATGACGGATAAGACCCGCACCGAGAAGGATCCCCTCGGAACGCTGGAGGTTCCAGTCGATGCTCTGTACGGCGTGCAGACGTTACGCGCGGTACAGAACTTTCCAATCAGCGGACTCAAGCCCCTTCCGGCGTTCGTCGATGCAACGGTGCGAATCAAGCGCGCGGCGGCGCTGACCCACAAGCAAACCGGCAGACTCGAGGCAAAGCTCGCCGACGCGATCGTCAAAGCGGCGGATGAAGTACTGGGCGGCCAGCACCGCGAGCAGTTCGTGGTGGACGTGTATCAGGCCGGCGCCGGCACATCCCACAACATGAACGTCAACGAGGTGCTCGCCAATCGCGCCAACGAGCTGCTCGGCGGCAAGCGTGGGACGTACACGCCCGTCCATCCGAACGATCACGTCAACATGGCGCAGTCGACCAATGATGTGATTCCCACCGCGATTCGCCTCGCGTGTCTGACGGAGCTGCCGTCGCTGCAGGAGTCTTTCGACGAACTCGCAAGAGAATTCGAGAAGAAGGCGAAGGAGTTCGACGGAGTGATCAAGTCCGGCCGAACGCACCTGCAGGATGCGATGCCGATCCGGCTCGGACAGGAGTTCGCGGCGTACGCCGGATCGCTGCGACGCGGTCTCGAACGGGTGGTCGGCGCGGCGAACTACCTGCGCGATCTCGGCATTGGCGGCAGTGCGGTCGGAACGGGAGTCAACGTCGAGCCCGAGTATCCGCCGCTGATGGTCAAGCACCTCAAGGATTCGGCAAAGGTCGAGCTGCGCGAAGGGGCAGATCGAATTCAGCTGATGCAGAGCATGGGCGATGTCGCCGGTTTCAGCGCCCAGCTTCGGGTACTCGCGACGGATCTGAGCAAGATCGCGAGCGACCTCAGATTGCTGGCAAGCGGGCCGCGCACCGGCTTCGACGAGATTCGCTTGCCGGCGGTGCAACCCGGATCGTCGATCATGCCGGGCAAGGTCAATCCGTCAATTCCGGAAATGGTGAACCAGGTCTGCTTTCAGGTCGTCGGCAACGATGCCTGCGTGGGCGCCGCAGCCGAGCACGGGCAGCTCGAACTCAACGTGATGATGCCCGTGATCGCCTACAACGTGCTGATGTCGATGATGATTCTGCGCAATTCAGCCAGAGTGCTGGCGGAGAAAACCGTGCGCGGCCTCGAGGCGAATGAAGCGCAGTGCGAGTATTGGGTCGAGCGCTCGGCTGCTCTCGCAACCGCTCTCGCTCCACAGATCGGCTACGCCCGCGCCGCTGAGATCAGCAAGCAGTCGGTGAAGGAGAACGTGCTGATTCGCGATCTCGTCGAGCGCGAGAAAGTGTTGCCGCCCGATGAGATTGCCGACGTGCTCGATCTGCGGAAGATGACAGAGATCGGGGTGCCGGGTGGGAAACACGGCGGGGGAGCGGTCGGATAGGGTCTCACTGGCAGATTTTCAAAAAGCAACAGAACGGGTTGTGGGTTGTGGGAAGCACGGTTGCCGGTTGTGGGCGACTACCGCAAGACAGTCCGACTCGCTGTTCTTCGCCCGCGACGGGCTTGTACAATGGTCGTTGTCTCCCTATCCTGAAGCATGCGGATAACGACCTGGGCAGAGTACGGCGTCATTTGCGCGCTCAACCTTGCCAAGCGCACCGAGCTGGGGCCGATCAATGGCCGCGAGATCGCGAGGCAGGAGCGCCTCCCGGCTGACTATGTCGAGCAGATTCTGCTGAGGCTTCGCCGCGCGGGGGTGATTACGAGCACGCGGGGCGCTCGAGGAGGGTACGTGCTGGCGCGACCCGCGGCCGAGATATCGATCAGGGACGTCATCCACGCCTCCGAGCTCGAGACTTTCGATCTCCACTGCGTCAGTCATCCCGTCGAGGAGGAGCGCTGCTCGGCGTCGCACAGCTGCAGCATCAGGCCGGTCTGGGTGATGTTGCAGAAGAGGATCGACGACGTGCTCCAGGGAGTGAGTCTCGCCGATCTTCTGCACGACGAGCCGACGGTTCGCGAGCGGGTCGGCCTGGAGGGCGAGCAGCGCCAGGGTCAGGAGAAGCCGGGCCTTCCGATTCTCGAGACCGTTTAGATTTCGGTCACTTCGCAAAAAACGGCGCGTCTGACTGGCAGACGCGCCGTTCTGTTTTAGTGCCGAAGGGGGGACTCGAACCCCCACGAGCTTGCGCCCACTGGCTCCTGAAGCCAGCGCGTCTACCAGTTCCACCACTTCGGCCGATCGAACTTGGGAAGATAGAAAGTGCGAAGATGCAAGTCAACGCGATCGGACTTTCTGAAGATGATTGTTGCGTCTAACTTGGAAACGAAGTCAAATGGCAGAGACCGTCGAGAAGGACGCGAAGCAGTCCGTGGCGCGGAACAAACGCGCCAGGCACGACTACCACATCCTGGACACCTGGGAAGCAGGAGTCGTTCTGACCGGCAGCGAGGTCAAGTCGCTTCGAAACGGAAAAGCCAACATCGCTGATTCCTACGCGATCGTCAGAGATGGAGAAGTGTTTCTGCTCAATCTGCACATATCGCCCTACGAACAGGCGAGTTACTTCAACCACGAGCCCACACGGACGCGGAAGCTCCTGCTTCACCGCAAGGAGATCCGCAAGATGATTGGCGCCGTGGAGCGTCAGGGCCTGACTCTCATTCCGCTCGAGCTCTACTTCAGGAAGGGGAAGGCGAAGGTCGCGCTCGCGCTGGGGAAGGGAAAGAAGCTTTACGACAAGCGCGCCGATCAGAAGCGCCGCGACGACGAGCGCGACATGCAGCGCGCGGTGCGCACGCGATGATCGCGATCGCACTGGCGCTGCAAATCGCAGCCGCAACCGCGGCGGCTCCGACGTTCATCCTCGTCGGCGACGGAGCGAGTCCGGCGCAGGTTCCCGTAACTATTACGGGCGGTGAAGCGACCGTTCGCGCCGATGCTCTCATGCGCGCGCTGAATGCCACGCTGATCACGGGCACCAATCTGCACTACACGCTGGCTTTTCCGGGGGCGAGACTCGCGCTCATCGACGGGATCCCCTTCGCCAAGCTCGACACCCTGACGATTCCACTCACTCGCGCGCCGCAGGTACGCGGAGGCCAGCTCTACCTTCCGTTCCAATTTGTGAGTGAGGTCATCCCGCGGTACGTCGACGGCTACGTGTATGACGTCGTGCACGGCGCCCTTCGCAGCGCGACGCCGGCGCGAGCAGCGACGATTGCCGCTGCGCGGACCCCGGCGCCAACAACGACGGCCCAGCGGGCCGAGTCGACCAGCGCCCGGGCGCCCGCCGAATCAACCAGTGCGCGCGCGCCAGCGGTGACCGCCGCTCCGGTAGTGCCGCGCCGGGATCCGGCTCCCAAACCCAGTCAACGCCAGCTCGTCGTCATCGACGCCGGGCACGGCGGTCCCGACAACGGTATGACCGGCCCGATCGGCTCGCCGCGGTGGTTCATCGAAAAGGATGTGACTCTCGCGGTCGCGAAGAAGCTGGCGAGCGTGATGCGCGCGCGTGGCTACGACGTGCTCATGACACGCACCACCGATACGCTCATCGCGCTGCACGATCGCGGCAAGATCGCGAACGCCGCCCACGGCGATGTATTCATCTCCATCCACGTCAACGCTCCCGGCTCCAGCACCGCCAGGGCGGCGCGGGAGCGCGGATTTGAGACATATTTCCTCGCTGAGGCCAAGACCGAGGATGAGCGCCGGGTGGAAAACATGGAAAACGAATCGGTGAAGTTCGAGACGGGTGCCAACGCTCCGAAGGGAGACCCGCTCAGCTTCATCATCACCGATATGGCGCAAAATGAGCACTTGCGGGAGTCGAGCGATCTCGCGCAGACGATCCAGAATGGTCTGATCGATGTGCACCCCGGTCCAAACCGTGGTGTGCAGCAGGCGAATTTCGCGGTGCTGCGCGGATCGTACATGCCGGCGGTTCTGATCGAGCTCGGCTTCGGCAGCAATCAGTCGGAAGCGACTTATCTCAGCGACGATGCCAACCAGCGCGCATTGGCGAGAAACATCGCCAGCTCCGTGATTGCGTACCTGGGCCACTACGAGATGCGCGTCGGGGGCACCCGGTAGCGGTGGCGGCGTCCCCACTCGCAGTCACTGCCGCGGGAATCGAATTTCAAAATCCAGTATTGCTTGCCGCCGGAACCGCCGCGTACGGAAGGGAGCTCGCTCGTGTGGTGAATCTCGATCGGCTCGGCGGTTTCGTGACGAAAGCGATCAGTCTCGAGCCCAGACACGGTGCGCCGTCTCCGAGGGTAGCGGAGTTCGAGGGCGGGATGATCAATGCGGTCGGTCTGGCGAACCCGGGCGTCGAGGAAGTCAAAGCAGAACATCTTCCGTGGCTGGCGACCAATCTCAAGCGCGCGAAGGTGCTGGCGAACGTCGTCGGCAGGCAGGTCGAAGACTTTGGCCAGGTGGTCTCCCTGCTCGATGACGAGGCGGTATTGGCAGGATTCGAGGTCAACGTCAGCTGTCCGAACGTCCGCGCAGGCGGCATGGAGTTCGGCGGCGATCCCGCGGCGCTCGCGGAAGTCGTAACGCGCGCGCGAGCGGCGACGCGCAAGCCTCTCTTCGTGAAGCTGTCGCCGACGGTGCAGGACATCGGGCGGATGGCGGCCGTCGCGGCTGATGCCGGCGCGGACGGGATCTCGGTGGTGAATACGATTCCGGGACTGGTCATCGACGTCGATACTCGCCGGCCGGGTCTCGGTTTCGGCACCGGAGGTGTGAGTGGACCGGGCCTGCTGCCGGTGGGCGTGCTCGCCACCTACAAGGTTTCGAAGTCGGTGAAGCTGCCTATCATCGGCGTGGGTGGAATCTCGCGCGCGACCGATATCATCCAGTACGTGATCGCCGGTGCGACGTTGACGGCCATTGGAACAGCCGCAATGCTGCAACCGCGGCTGCCGGAGCGTCTGGTGGACGACCTTGGCGAGTGGTGTCGCCGCAAAGGAGTGGGATCCTTGTCGGAGCTGCGCGGGACTCTCGAGTGGAAGGTCTGACTTGAGCCCGCACAGTCAGCGGCCGCCGACTACCCGGACCAAGGTGCCGACTCGCACCACGACGGGGGGCTCGAAGCGTCCGGTACCGATCGTGGCGCTCGACTTCCCCCGCGCCGATCAGGCTCTGGCGATGGTCGAGCGGCTCGGCGATGCATGCAAGTTCTACAAGGTCGGCGCGGAGCTCTTTACCGCGACAGGGCCGCAGATCGTCCAGACCCTCCGCGCGCTCGGCAAAGACGTTTTCCTCGATCTCAAGTTCCACGACATCCCGAATACGGTGCGGGGTGCGACGCGGAGCGCGGCAGCCATCGGCGCAAAGCTGGTGACGGTGCACGCCACGGGCGGCCGGGAGATGCTCGAGGCTGCGGTGGAGGGGGCGGGTGCCAAGTGTGGCGTACTCGGGGTGACCATCCTGACCTCGATCGACGCGGCGATGCTTCGCACGGCGTGGGGCCGAAAGTCCCTGGAGGTTTACGGGGAAGTGCTGCGGCTCGCGGGCGAGTGTGCGGATGCGGGCGCCCACGGCGTGGTTTGCAGCGGGCTCGAGGCCCAGAAGATCGGCGCCAAGTATGGGGAGAAGCTCAAGCTTCTGGTGCCCGGGATCAGGCCCGCCGGCGGGCGAACGGACGACCAGAAGCGCACGGTGACAGCGGCTGAGGCTGCCCGGGCGGGGGCCAACTACATTGTGCTGGGGCGGATGATCACCGAGGCCAAGGACCCGGCATCGGAGCTTAAGTCGGTGATGACCACGATTTAGCTGGGCAGCTCGGCAGCTCGGCAGCTCGGAGCGCGCGGCTTTCAAGTCGGGGAATCGATCTCGGCGTCCACTGACATCTACAAGACAGAAGCGGGGAGCCCT
>DASSNV010000250.1:0-3310 GCA_035701245.1 Gemmatimonadaceae bacterium
GCCCCTGTCCACCCATGGGCGCATGCACGTGTGCGGCGTCGCCGGCGAGCAGGACGCGTCTGTCGCGGTAGGTCGCGGCCTGGCGAGCCGTGTCGGTGAAGCTGGAGATCCATGTGGGACTGTGGATCCCGAAGTCCGTCCCGTAGACGGCGATCAGCGCATCACGCACGTCGCGCAGCGTCGGTTCGCTCGTCCGTCCTACCCGCGGCTCGACCAGCACGATCCCCGCGTGCAGCGGCCCTCTGTCCTCTCGCTTGCCGATCGCATGGGTACCGACGGCGTCGTGGCGAAAGCCCCATGCCGGCTCCTCGGCGAACTCGGCCTCGGCGATCAACCAGCTCGTCGTCGCATCCCACCCGGGGAAATCGATGCCGGCAGCTTTGCGAATGACGCTGCGTCCTCCGTCGCACCCGACGAGATACTGCGCGCTCAAGCGTTGGCCGTCGGACATCTCGATGTCGACACCGCGTTCGTTCTGCGTGAAGCCCACCACTTCACGTTCGTGATAGATGGGCACCTGCAGCTCGTCGACCCAGCCGGCGAGGATGCGCTCGGTCTGGTCCTGCCAGATGCCGAGCACGTAGTTGTGCCGGGTGGGGAAGTCGCTCACGTCCAGCGGGACGTTGAAGAGCACGACCGGATACGTCTGCCCCTGCGAGATGAACCGGTCGGCGATTCCGCGTTGATCGAGAACTTCGATGGTGCGTGAATGCAGACCGCGTCCGCGCGAGCCTGCGAGCTCCTGGCTGGCGCGCCGCTCGACGATCGCGACATCGACACCGGCCAGCGCCAACTCTCCCGCCAACATCAGCCCCGTCGGACCTGCTCCAGCGATCACCACTGCGTGCTCTGTCATCGTTCGCCACTCTCCATTCCGTAAGTACGGATTTCGGCCGGCGAGTATGCGATGTGACCCCGGGCTTCCCGCAACCCCAGGGGTGAGCTATATGTTGAACGTGGCGGGGAGGGGTGCTCTCCTTTCAGCAGTGTCGGGCTCTGAGCCCGCAACACCGACCGCGCGAATCAGCCTCTGGGTTCTTCGTACAGGCCGAATTCATTGCCGACGGGATCGGTGAACGCTGCGAATGCGCCCATGTTCGGCCCGATGTCCGTACGCGGTGTGAGGATCCTGCCGCCGGCCGCTTCGATCTGTTGGAGCGCATCGGTGATGTCGTCCACCATGATGTAGATGCGGGTGCGCTCATCCGGGGTTCGATCCGACTCCTTGACCCAGGTGCCGCTCACGGCGTCCGTATCGTCGAACGCCAGGGTGCCGTCTCCACGTGGTCGCACCTTCCAGCCGAAGATGCTGGAGTAAAAGTCGGCGGAATCTTCCGCGCGATTCGCTGGGATCTCGAGGTAGCAAATCTTACCGTGGGGCATCTGGGGAACCTCCCAAAGACGTTGGACGCGACACCAGCGTGATTACTCGCAGCGATGGAGCGGCGGTCGATTGGATCGGTCGGCCGATGAGACAGCAGCCAGGCAGTACCGCTGCATGTCGGCACCGCCGAACACCGGGCCCGAGAAGTACTTCCCCACGCCTGCCACATAGGCGGCCGGATCGTCCGGGTCCCAGTGGTACAACACGACCGACTTCACGTGGGCCGTTGTCGCCATCCGTCCCACATCCTTGATGTCGAGGTGCTCTTCGGTCAGGTGGGCCTTGAATTGGTTCCGGCGTTCCGGCGACCAGTGGTTCCGCTGCGCCATGCGATCGACGAACCCGCTGATGGCCACGAAGTCCTCCACCTCCGACACGAGCACGTCGGCGCCCTCGGCAAGTCGGGTCACCGCATCACTCGGTCCCGTGTCGCCGGTGAACACGATCGTGCCATGCGGTGTCTCGAAGCGGTAGGAGTACGACTTCATGATCGCGCGGGAGGCCGGCGGCATCAGTGCGTAGTGCGTGTTCTCTGTCGCGACGACGCGAATCTTGTCGTCCTGGTACACGACGCCCTCGCCGATCTCGTGCACGGAGAACGGCGTTGCCGCGGGCACGCCGCCCTTCGGCCCACCACCCTCGGCCGCGTGCACCGCGTATGGAATGCTGATGTACCGGTACGCCGCATCGATGAGCTCTTTCGTCTGCGCCGGTCCGTAGATACTGATGGTGTGATCCGGACCGCTCCGGTCCTGCTCCTGAATGTCGTTCGCCAGCACATCGGCCAGCCCGAGCGTGTGGTCGGCGTGCAGGTGTGTGAGGAAGATGGTGTGGATCGTCTCCGAGCCGATGCCGGCCTGCACGAGGCGTCGCGCCGTGCCGATGCCGCAGTCTATCAGGTAGCGCCGACCGTCGACGATGAGCAGCGTCGCGGGCTCCGACCGATCCGCACGCAGCGGTGGACCGGCCGCGGTGCCGAGCAGGAGAATTTGCGTCCCGCTCAGCGGCTGGCTGGGCACGGGCCGTTGCCCAGCGAGCACGCTCGGAGCAATAACGAACGCGAGCACAGCGGCTGCCCTGACGAACTGCTTTGATGTGGTCATCAACGCCTCCGTCGCGTTAACAATGGTCCGATCGCCGCATCTCGCGCACTTCGCTCGGCGAATGGCCGAAGCGGCGACGGAAGCTCCGGTTGAAGTAGGACAGGTCGTTGAACCCGACCTCGTACGCGATCTCGGCGATGCGCCGCGCGGCGAAGCGCGGGCTGAGCAACTTCGAGCGAGCGCGCGTCAGCCGCTCCTCACGCACGAATTCGGTGAAGGTCGTGCTCTCGCTCTCGAAGAGCATCTCTTCTTCTCAGGGATGTCGGTTCTGATCGCCCTGGTCGTCTTCACCGGCTTTGCCCGAACATATTATCTCGCCGGCATTTTCCACGCAAAGCCGCTACCAGCGCCCATCGTCCACGTTCACGGGGCGGTGTTCACCTGCTGGATTGCGCTGCTGGTCGCTCAGACATCGCCGGTTGGCACCGGGCACACGAGCATCCATCGCCGGCTTGGCCTCCTTGGCCTTGGGCTGGCGCCGCTCATGGTGGTGCTCGGCGTCCTCGTCGCGAATGAAATGCTCCACCGGACGTCGGCAATTCCCGGCTTCGACTCGGCGGGGATCTTCGCCGTTGCACTGAGCGAGGTCTCGGGATTCGCGGTCCCGGTGTTCTTCGCGTTTCGATTCCGCCGCAGGCCGGCCGTTCACAAGCGACTGATCCTGATCGGCACGATCGCGATCACCACAGCGGGCTTTGGACGATGGCCGATTCATTTTCTCTTGCACCGGCCGCTGCCGGCGATGCTGGCGGCCTTCACGCTCTTGGTGCTGGTGGTCGCTTTCGATCTGTTGTCGACGCGTAGACTTCACCGCGCGACGGTG
>DASSNV010000251.1:0-3192 GCA_035701245.1 Gemmatimonadaceae bacterium
CGGCGTAACTCCAAGTCAGTCAATTGATACCGGCCGTTATTGCTGAGCTTTTACCCTCGTCGCTTATCCATGGCAATCGTTCGCCAACTGCACCTTCGCACTCCACACGACAGTCGCCAGCGCGTCGGCGATCTCGTGGTCGAAGTCGCGCGCCGCTATGCGGCACAGATGAATGAAAGCGAGTTCGCGACCCTGCTTCGCTCGAGGAAACTCGACCGCCGTCGCTACGTCGCTTTCATCGCCAGCCTCTACCCGTGCGTCATCGGCTTCAATCGCGCGCTGATTCGCAGCATCGCCAAAGTCGATCACGTTCTGCACAGCAGCTTCATCAAGAACCTCGCGCAACAGCTCGAGGAAGAGCAGACCCACAACCAGATGTGGCGCACCAAGCTCGACGTCTTTGGCGTCGATCATCAGGCGCTGTACTGGGATCTCACCGACTACCTCGGCCGGTTCACCAGCATCGAGCTGGAGAAAATGACGCGCGATGTGCTCGCGGCGCTGACCAAGGATGCGGAGAACTATTCGCCCGGTGTCTTCCCCGAGCCCCCGTTCCCCGAGCCCGTCCTCGCGCTCTATCACCACTTCTATATGACGGCGACGTACGAGAACATCGACTACTGGGAGCACTTCGCCTGTCAGAGCTCGGTCGAGATGACGATTTATTCAGTCGTGTCCGCCACTGTGCTTCCGGGCGTGCAGGGCAATCCCGAGCTCGATGGCGGACCGGCGACCCTGGCGTGGTGGATCGAGCACGCGCAGCACGAAGGCAGCTCGGGCCGCACCGACGAGGAAAAGCATCTCGACATGTCGCGCCTCGCGCTCAATCGCAGCGAGACCGCGAATTCGCTGAAAGAGGCAGTCGTCGCCCGCGCCGATGATGCACTCAAGCTGTTCGCAGCGGCGATGACCTGTCAGATCGTCGAGAGCGAGCGCTTCCCGGTCGAACACTATCTGACCAGCCGCGCGATCCGGACAGGCACGCGTTGACCGGCGCGCACCTGAGCGCCTGAGCGGTGCTGCGACTTCTCAAACTCGGCGGTTCGGCGCAGAACGGCGACGCCTCTCCCGCCCCGTCCCCGCCTGCCCAGCTCGGTGGAGAGGGAAATCTTCTCGATTTCCTGAGCGACGGCGTTCTCGCCACCGATACAGAAGATCGAGTCACCTACGCCAACCGCGTCGCGGCGGAGATGCTCGGACGGGACGCGGCGGCACTGGTCGGCCAGAAGCTCCTCAGCCTGTTTGCGCGCGACAGCAGCGATGTCGTCGTGTTCGCGCAAAGCGCGGCGCGCGACGGACTCCCCCAGTGCTACGACGCGGAAGTTGCCGGTCGCGACTGCAAGGTCAGCATCGGTGCGGCGCCACTGAAAGACGCGACTGGCACCATCGGTACGATTCTCACCCTGCGCGACGTCACCGACATGCGACGCGCATACCAGGACCTGGCGCGCTCGGAGTCGAGATATCGTCACCTGTTCGAGGACGCCAGCGATGCGATCATGACCTTCGACTCGCTCGGCCGCTTCACCAGCGTCAACGATGCCGGCGAACAGATCTCTGGATACAGTCGTGAGGAGCTGATCGGCCGATTCTTCGGCCCGCTGCTTCCGATCACCGAGCTGCCGCGCGCGGTGCTCGAGTTCAGGAAAGCCCTGTCGGGCCAGCCGGGCCAATTCGAGTCGGTCGTGGTGCGCAAGGATGGCGAGCGCCGCCACATCACCATCACCTACTCCTGTCCGCAGCGCAGCCGCGAAGTGCTGTGTCTCATCCGCGACGCGACGGAAGAGAAGCAGCTCCAGCAGCAGCTCGTGCAGTCGGAAAAGATGGGCGCCATCGGTCAGCTGGTGAGCGGCGTCGCCCACGAGCTGAACAATCCGCTGGCCAGTATCACCGCGTTCGCGCAGCTGATGCTGTCGGACGGCAATCTCAACAAGGACGACCGTCACGCGACCGAGACCATCGCCAGCGAAGCGCGTCGTGCCGCGCGCATCGTGCACAACCTTCTGACCTTCGCGCGTCAGCACAAGGCGGAAAAGACCTACGCCGACATCAATCAGGTGATCGAGAACACCATCGAGCTGCGCGGCTACGACCTGAGCGGCCGCGGCATCCAGATCGAGCGCCTCTATGCCGACCCACCGCCGAGCACGATGGTGGATGCGTATCAGCTTCAGCAGGTGATTCTGAATCTCGTCACCAACGCCGAGCAGGCGATGGCGGGGGTGGAGCGTGCGCACCACCGATTGACCGTGCGGACGCGCAAGGAAGCGGAGACCATTCACATCGAGATCGAGGACACCGGCCCCGGCATTCCCGCCGACGGTCTGGAGAGAATCTTCAATCCATTCTATACGACCAAATCGGTTGGCCACGGCACCGGCCTCGGATTGTCGATTTCGCTGGGGATCATCAGCGAGCACGGCGGTCGGATCTGGGCGGAGAACGCCCCCGGTGCCGGCGCGAGATTCTGCATCGAGCTGCCATTCGTCGCATCGGATCCGGCCAGCACGTCGACGCCATCCGACTCGCGGGTGTCGTTGGCGAAGAATCTCCACATTCTGGTGGCCGACGACGAAGCCGCGATCCGCGAAGCGCTGGCGCGGTTCCTCGAGAAAGCAGGTCACACGGTGGTGATGGTCGACAGCGGCAGCAAGGCGCTGGAGGTGGGTCGGGACGGGATGTTCGACACCATCTTCCTCGACATCCGGATGCCGGACATCTCAGGCCAGACTGTCTTTCGTCAGTGGGAGAGCAAGCGCCCCGACCTCGCCGAGCGCGTGGTGTTCTTGACTGGCGACATCGTGAGCGAGGATCTGTTTCAATTCCTGACTGGCACAGGACGGCCTTTCGTCGCCAAGCCCTTCGACCTCGACGTAATCCTCCAGGCCCTCAATCGATCCTGAGTCCCAGTTAATCTTGGAGATGTTGCCGCTCCCCGCAGCAAGCTCACCAAGCTTAAAGCTCCGTGCTTTTGTTCTGTGGATGCCGCTGCGCGTCCAGATCGATTCCCCGCCTTGACAGTCCGCACCCAGATCGATTCCCCGCCTTGACACTCCGCACCCAAGTCGATTCCCCGCCTTGACAGTAAGCCATTGACACCGCACGCGACGTTCCGTTACTACTCGGCGGAATCTCCGGAGGTATCATGCGCGATTCGATGACCACATTTCGCGTCAGCGTCGAGATCGAGAA
>DASSNV010000252.1:0-13928 GCA_035701245.1 Gemmatimonadaceae bacterium
GGCCAGGTCTTCAACCGCAACTATCTAATTCGCAGCTATCAGAACATCGGCAATCTCAACTTTTTCGAGACGCCGATGCCGGCGCCCGAGACACGGCCGAGCGGCGACCAGGGCGATGTTGACATCGTCTTCAGCGTGAAGGAGAAGCGGACGGGCAACATCAACTTCGGAGCCTCGATGGGCCAGGGCACCGGTCTCGGCGGCTTCATTGGCCTGGACCAGCCCAATCTCCTCGGACGCTGCAAGCGCGCTCAGGTACAGTGGCAGTTCGGCCGTTTCATCAACGACTTCAGCTCTACCTACAGCGATCCCAACATCCGGCAGTCCAGAATCTCGGGCAGCTTCACCGCGTACCACAGTCGCGCGCGGTTCCAGCTGGCAGACCTCGGCGAGGCGATCAGGACGGGCGGTCAGCTCCAGCTTGGCTTCCCGGTTCCGCAGTCGCTCTACACCCGGCTGTTCGTCTCCTACGGCGGTGAGAAGGTCAAGTACGACAACCAGGGCCTCCTCGGCACGATCGCGGACGCCTGTAAGAGCTGCTTCCGCTCTACCCTGGGCTTCACTGCGCAACACGATACGAGGACGGGCATGCCGTTCGCCGCGGACGGCGGACTCCAATCATTCAACGCCCAGTTCAACGGCGGACCGCTGGGCGGAACGGCGGCGTTCCAGCGCTATACCACGGAGCTGCGGTCGTATGCACCGATCGGGCATATCGGCGGCAGCATCCTCGGCGGCGAGCCGATGGTGTTCGTGGTCGGCCTGTCAGCCCGTGCCGGCGCCCTCTTTGGCAATCCCGGACCGTTCTTTTACTCGCAGGCGTTCTCGGTCGGTGGCACTCAGTACGGTGAGCAGCTGCGCGGCTATGACGAATTCTCTATCACGCCGAGCGGGTTCAATCCGAACGCCAACGACACCCAGGCCAGCCGGGGCTCGTTCGGCAATGCATTTTTCGTCGGCACCGGTGAGATCGGACTGCGCATCAATCAGTCGCTGTACGTGAACAGCTTCTTTGAGGGTGGCAACGTCTGGAACAAGCCGCGGGAGTTCGACCCGACCCGCCTGTTCCGCAGCTTCGGCTTCGGAGTTGCGACCTTGAGTCCGCTCGGACCTTTGGGAGTGGATATCGGGTATGGGTTCGACAAGATTGATGCACAGGGGCGTCCGGCACCGGGCTGGAAGCTCCATTTCAAACTCGGACAATTCTTCTAACATTGGAGTGATAATGCGATCGCTACTCCGTGCGAGCTCCATCGCACTGGCCACATCGCTGACCTTTGCAGGCATGGCCGGAGCCCAGGCGTCGCCAGCTCCGTCGCCGACGAAGATCGGCTACATCAATTCGGCGTTGCTGCTGCAGCAGGCGCCGGGACGCGCCGAAGCCGAGGCGCAGTTCGACAAGGAAGTCGGCGTCTACCGCCAGCAGATTCAGCGCATGGACGATTCGCTGCGCACGCTGATGGCCGACTTCGACCGTGACGCACCGAAGCTCGATAGTGCCACGCGCGAGGCGCGCAGGACTTCGATCGGCCAGCGCGAGCAGGAGTATCAGACGCGCGCGCGCGGACTCGATTCCACGATGCAGGCGCGCCAGGCGCAGCTCGTGAAGCCGATCATGGAGCGGGTTCAGAAGGTCATCGAGGCAATTCGCGCCGAGGACGGCTACGGTTTCATTCTGGACGTCGGCTCGCAGGCAAGCGTTGTCGTCGCGGCGGACAAGCGACTCGATCTCACCGATCGCGTACTGGCCCGGCTCAAATCGCAGGGCACCACTCCGGCGAGCGGCGCGGTTCCACAGCCCGCAGGAGTGACCCGGCCGAAGAAGTGACCGGATCGCCCGTCGCAACACCCTCAATCAGCGGTGATGGTGCCAGCACCATCACCGCTGAAGCTATTGCGGCCCTGGTGTCGGGCGAGTTGATCGGCGACGGCGACATCGTCGTGGACGGCGTCGCTCCGTTGGATCGCGCTGCCGTGAATCATCTCAGCATTCTATCGGCGGCGAAGTACGCGCCGATGATGGCCACTACGGGTGCCGGAGTCGTGTTGCTAGATCCGGAGTTTCGCGATACCCCGGGAGGGCGGACACGGATCATCGTGAAACAGCCGGCCGAGAAGCTCCTGTCGCTGCTGCCGCGGCTCTATCCCGCTCAGGCACCCGTACCCGGCGTTGCATCGACGGCTCGGGTCGGAAGGGGGGCCAGGATCGGCGAGAAAGTCTCGATCGGCGAGTACGTGGCGATTGGCGCGAATGCGCGGATCGGAGACGGAGTCGCGATCGGGCCACACTGCGTCATCGGAGACGGGGTGACGATCGGCAGTGACGCGAGGCTGTGGCCCGGAGTGACGATCTACCCGGGATCAACCATAGGGGCGCGAAGCTTCATCCACGCTGGAGCGAGAATCGGGTGCGATGGATTCGGCTACGTCTTTCGCGACGGTGCGCACCAGAAAATTCCCCACGTCGGGCGCTGCATCATCGGCGACGACGTCGAGATTGGAGCGAACACGACTATCGACCGTGGCAGCATCGACGACACAGTCGTCGGCAACGGCACCAAGATCGACAACCTCGTCCACATCGCGCACAACGTGCGCATTGGCGAGAAGTGTCTGCTCATGGCGCAGGTTGGCGTGGCGGGATCCGTTACCATCGGCGACGGCGCGATCCTGGCCGGCCAGGCCGGGATCAGCGGCCATCTGTCGATCGGTGCGGGAGCGCGGCTGGCGGCGCAGGCGGGGGTGTTTGGCGACATCCCGGCCGGCGAAACGTGGTCCGGATATCCGGCGCGCCCGCACCGCGAATCGCTCCGGGCATCGGCCGCTCTGTTTAAATTGGCGGGCATGATGCGTCGTCTGGAGAAACTGCTCGGAGACTCCGAGTCCACGTGAGTCGAAAGACCTTGGCCCGCCCCGCGAGTCTGGAGGGCGTCGGGCTACATCTCGGAGTTCCGTGCCGCATCTCTTTTCACCCCGCGGCGTCGAAGCAGGGAATCATCTTCAAGCGCACGGATTGCCCGGGTAGCCCGCGCATCCGCGCGCACGTGAGCGAGGTGTCGGGGAGCGAGCGCCGCACCCAGCTCGGCAAGGGTGAGCAGTCGGTGCACACGGTCGAGCACGTCCTTGCGGCGGTGACCGGTCTGGAGATCGATGATGTTACCATCGAGATGGATGGACCGGAGCCGCCGATTCTGGACGGCAGCGCGGCGCCATTTCTAGCCGCGCTCGAGGAGGCGGGGACAGCGAGCGTAGCAGGCGAGCCGGACTTTCTGGAGCTGACGGAGCCGGTGCGCATCATCGACGGCGCGTCCGTCTACGAGGCGTATCCATCGGACCGGCTCGAGCTCGACGTCACGATCGAGTTTCCGCACCCGCTGATCGGCAAACAATCCCGGCGCTTCACAGTGGACGCGGAATCCTTTGCCAGCGAGCTTTCGCGGGCGAGGACTTTCGGTTTTGTTCATGAAGTGGATGCGTTGCGCGCGAAAGGCCTGATCAAGGGCGCGTCGCTCGAGAACGCAGTGGTGCTCGACGACAAGGACATATTGAGCGGCGAGCTTCGCTGGCACGACGAATTCGTGCGTCACAAGGCGATGGACTGCATTGGAGATCTGGCGCTCGCGGGCGCGAGGGTGCGGGCGAGGATCGTCGCGCTGAAGCCGAGTCATCGCGGAACGGTTACACTGGTGCGGGAGATGGTCAGGGCCGGACGAAAGGAGAAGGGGATGTATACCATCGAAGACATCATGAAGGTTCTGCCGCACCGCTATCCGTTCCTGCTGGTGGATCGGATTCTCGAGATAGAGGAGAAGAAGCGGATCGTCGGCCTGAAGAACGTGACCATCAACGAGCCCTTTTTTCAGGGGCACTTTCCCGGGCACCCGATCATGCCGGGCGTGCTGATCATCGAGGCGATGGCCCAGGTGGGCGGGATGCTCCTGATGGGATCGGTCGAGGATCCGGAGAGCAAGGTCGTCTACTTCATGTCGCTCGACAACGTGAAATTCAGGCGACCAGTGAAGCCGGGAGACCAGATCCGCTTCGAGCTGGAGATCATCCAGCTGCGCGGGACGGTTTGTAAAATGCGCGGGATCGGGAAAGTCGATGGCGAAGTGGTCGCCGAAGCGGACATGGCGGCGATGGTGCGCGACCGATGACGAAATCGCGGATCCACCCGACCGCGATCGTCTCGAAGGACGCCGAGCTAGCACCCGAAGTCGAAGTCGGCGCGTACGCGATCATCGGCGATAATTGCAAGATTCCCGCGGGCTGCGTGATTTCTCCGCGCGCCACCCTCGAGCGCAACGTGGTGCTCGGCCAGAACGTCAGGGTTGGGATGGGATCGATTCTCGGTGGCCCGCCGCAGGATCTCAAGTACGCCGGTGAGGAGACGACCGTCGAGATCGGGGAAGGGACTGTGATTCGCGAGTACACGACCATCAATCGCGGGACATCGCAGTCGTTCAAGACGACGGTCGGAAGAAATTGCCTGCTGATGTCGTACGTTCATCTGGCGCACGACTGTCACATTGGGAACAACGTCATTCTCTCGAACGTCGCGCAGCTCGCCGGCCATGTCACAGTTGAGGACAAGGCGATCGTCTCGGGCTTGTGCGCGGTGCACCAGTTCGTGCGAATTGGGCGGCACAGCTTCATTGGCGGCTGCTCGCGCGTGTCGAAGGACATTCCGCCGTTCCTCAAGGCTGTGGGCAACCCGGTCAGGCTGTACGGACTCAACACGGTAGGCCTCCAGCGCAGCGGAATGGAAGACGACACCATTCGCGAGCTCAAGCGCGCGTACCGGCTGCTGTTCCGGTCGGAGATGAACGTGACCCAGGCGATCGAGCGGGCGCAGACCGAGCTCGAGCCGTTGCCGGAAGTCAAAGAGCTGATTCGATTCGTCGAGGCGAGCGAGCGCGGAGTCGTGATTTGAGCGACGATCCGCGTGTCGGCGTTGTCGGCGCGGGCAGTCTCGGGTTCCATCACATTCGAATCCTGCGCGATCTGCCGGGAATCAGGTTCAGCGGGTTTTATGAATCGCGACCGGAGCGGCGGGCGGAAGTAGAGAAGGAGCTCGGCGTACGCGGACAGTCCGACCTAGCGCAGCTGATCGAAGCCTGTGACGCGGTGGTGATCGTTGTGCCGACGTCGAAGCACTTCGAGGTGGCCAGCACCGTCATCGATCGCGGCCGGCACGTCTTCATCGAGAAGCCGATCACCCCGACCATCGAAGAAGCCGACGCTCTGCTCAGCAAAGCGAAGGGCAAGGGCGTGATGGTCCAGATCGGACACATCGAGCGATTCAATCGCGCCGTGCGCGCCGCGCTTCCCTACATCGGGAAGCCACGCTTCATCGACAGCGAGCGTCTCGCGCCATTCAGCCCGCGCGGCTCCGATGTCGCGGTGGTGCTCGATCTAATGATCCACGACATCGACCTGCTGCTGACGCTCGTGGGCTCGGAGGCGCAAGACATCTCCGCGGTGGGAGTGCCGGTGCTGACCCCAATGCTGGATATCGCAAACGCGCGGGTGACCTTCAATTCCGGGGCTGTCGCGAACATCACCTCGAGCCGGATATCGAGGGAGCGAAAGCGGAAGATCCGGATCTTTCAGCAAAGCGGCTACCTGTCGCTGGACCTGGGAGCAGGGACGGGCGAATTCTTCAGACTCCGGTCGGATATCGATCCGCTCGCTCTGCGTGCCGCGCCAGCCGACATCACGGCGTACGTGGACCGAATCAAGCTCGATGCGCCCGACGGTGAGCCGCTCAAGCTGGAGCTGGAGAGCTTCGTCAGCGCGCTGAAGGGAGAATCGTCGGTGGTCGTGACGGGCGAAGAGGGCCGTCTGGCGCTTGGCGTCGCGCTGCGGATCGTCAAGGAAATCGAGCTGACCTTGCCGTCACTGGTCGGCCACACTCATCACCATGCGTAAAGTGCTGTTCGTCGCCGGAGAAGCTTCCGGCGACCTCCATGCCGCCGGAGTCGCATCTGCGCTGAGACGGATACGGCCGGATCTCGATCTTGCTGCGGTCGGCGGTCCGCGTCTGGCGGAGCAGGGCGTCGAGCTGATCCACCGCGACCACCAACTCGGGGTGATGGGATTTCTCGAAGTGCTGAAGCATGTACCGCGACATTTCCTGCTGCTACGCACGATCCGCGGTATGCTGGAGCGTGGCGAGGTCGCGTTGGTGATTCTCATCGACTACCCCGGCTTCAACATGAAGGTTGCGCAGGCGGCAAAGAGCGCGGGAGTCCCGGTCCTTTACTATGTGACCCCGCAGGTCTGGGCGTGGGGCGCGGGACGCCTTCCCAAGCTCGCCCGCCTGGTGACCAAGGCGGCGGTGATTCTGCCGTTCGAGGAGGCCTTGCTGCGCGGACACGGTATCGATGCGACCTTCGTCGGTCACCCGCTGCTGGATCGCGCCGTCAACATGCCAAGCAGGGTGGAGGCGCGGGAGGCGCTCGGCCTGGCACAGAACGACAAGGTGCTGGCGCTTTTCCCGGGCAGCCGACAACAGGAGATCGACCGGCACATTGATGATTTTGTCGCGACGGCGAAGCAGCTGCAGAAGAGAATCACGGGACTCAAGGTACTCGTCAGCGTTGCTCCGACGGTGGCCCTGGATTCGGCGCGATGTCCGTTTCGGCTGGTGCACTCCGCGTCGCTGAGCGTGCTGCGCGCCGCCGATGCCGGGCTGTGCAAGAGCGGCACGACGACGCTCGAGGCTTCCATAGCCGACTGTCCTCTGATCGTAGCGTACCGGACGGGTCGGATCTCGTTCGCGTTGGCGCGACGGCTGGTGAAGGTCGCGAACATCGGGCTGGTGAACGTGGTTGCCGGAAGGGAAGTCGCCCGGGAATTCATTCAGGATGCGATCCAGCCGGCGGCGATGGCAGATGCACTCGCGGCGTTGCTCAACGACACCCCGGAGCGCCGAGCCGTGCTGACAGGCCTCGCCGAGGTGCGGGCAAAACTGGGTACCGCGGGTGCTGCCGATCGTGTGGCGGCGATGGCAAGCGCGCTCGCCGGCGCCAGCGGATGAAGGATGAAGGCGAGTCGTTCCCGCGACGATCGCAGGCCGCGCTCGTGCTGGGGCTTGGCTTGCTGCACACCATTGGCCGCACGTGGCGCGTCACGGTGAGGAACGCCGAAGCGCTCGAGAAGGTGCGTCGCACAGGTAGGGGTTTTGTCTTTTCGCTTTGGCACGGACACCTCCTGCCACTCCTCTGGCATCATCGCGGGGAAGGTGTGGTGGTGTTGATCAGCGAGCATCGGGACGGCGAACTGGTCGCGCGTGCAGCGACCGCGCTTGGGTTCGGGCTCATTCGAGGATCGACCACTCGCGGCGCGGGCAGAGCGCTCATCGCAATGGTCCGCGCGCTCGAGGCTGGGAAGGAGATCGCCATCACACCTGATGGGCCCCGCGGCCCGGCCAGGAAATTCGCCCCGGGTGCACTCGTCGCCGCACAGAGGTCGGACCGGGCAATCCTGCCCGTCGGAGTGTCGGCCGACCGCGCCTGGCGTCTCAGAAGCTGGGATCGGTTCATGATCCCGAAGCCGTTTGCACGGGTGACGATCGCCTACGGCGAGCCGGAGAAAGTGTTGGCTGCGGACTCCCGCGGCGCGACGCGCGAAGGCCGGCGGTTTGAGGAGATGATGGCGCGAACGGTCGAAATGGCGGGGGGCGATGAGTAGGGCCCGTCGCTTCGTCGAGGCCGTATGGACCGGCCGCAATCGGCGCTCCGTGATCGCGCGCGCTCTCTTGTCGCCGGCCGAGTGGTTGTACGGAACGGCCGTGGCGGCGCGCGGGAAGCTTTATGACTGGAACGTGCTGAGGGTGGCGGAGTTTTCCGCCCCGGTGTTGAGCGTTGGGAATCTGTCGGTCGGTGGCACCGGTAAGACTCCAATATCGGCGTGGTTCGCGCGCCAGCTCGGCGAGCGCGGCGTGGCTGCGGCGATCGTGCTGCGTGGCTACGGTGGCGACGAGATCTTGGTGCACGAGCGGCTGAATCCGGAGATCCCGGTCATCGCGTCGCCGGACCGGGTGCGTGGGATTCGGGAGGCGATCGCGCAGGGAGCTTCGGTGGTCATCCTCGACGACGCGTTTCAGCACCGCCGTGCGTCTCGGGATGCGGATGTGCTGCTGGTGAATGCGGATGCGTGGACTGGAAAGCCGCGGTTGCTGCCGGCAGGTCCGTGGCGCGAATCGCTTCGGGCCGCGCGGCGCGCGACGCTAGTGATCGTCACCAGAAAGACAGCAGGAGCTGCGGCAGTCGCGGACGTAACGAGGGCGCTCGCGAACGCCGCACCACAGGTTCCGTTTGCAACGGTCCACCTCGCACCGGGGGAGCTGAAGAGTACTTCCACCGGACGGACGCTGCCGCTTCACGCCATCGACGGCGCGGATCTCACGGCAATCGCTGCGATCGCCCAGCCGGATTCATTCTTCAGACAGCTGACCGAGCTCGGCGCCGTCGTGCGACCGCAAAGCTTCCCCGATCACTACGCTTTCACGCGCGCCGACGCCAGGCGCATCGCGGCGGAAGCGAGCAGCTCCGATTTCGTGGTCTGCACTCTCAAAGACGCCGTGAAACTGGAGAGGATATGGCCTGCCGAAGCGGGGTCTTTATGGTATGTTTCACAACGCCTGCGATTCGAGGATGGTCAACAGCACATCGACCGTTTGCTCGACGATTTGTCGTCTCCGAGAACGTGAACCGGAAGCTCCGAAACACGACTGAAATCCACCCACATGGCCACCGACACCCGAATTCCTGCCCATAAACTCGTTCGACCAGACAAGGACCATTTTCTCGACGAAGAGAATCCATTTGAAGCGATGATGTCGCGCTTCGACAAAGCTGCTGAGCTCCTGGATCTCGAGCCCGGACTCTACAAGGTTTTGCGACAGGCGGAGAAGCAGGTCATCGTCTCGATTCCGATAATGATGGACAACGGTCAGGTTGACGTGTACGAAGGCTACCGCGTGCTCTACAACACTTCTCGCGGGCCGGCAAAGGGTGGAATCAGGTTCGACACGCAGGTCACTCTCGAGGAAGTGAAGGCTCTGGCAGCGTGGATGACGTGGAAGTGCGCGGTCGTCAACATTCCGTTTGGTGGCGCGAAGGGCGGTGTGAGATGCGATCCTCTCACGATGAGCGCCAGCGAGCTGGAGAAGCTCACCCGCCGCTACACGTCAGGCATCATCAACCTGCTCGGGCCCGACTCCGACGTTCCGGCGCCAGACGTGAACACCAACGAGCGGGTGATGGCGTGGGTGATGGATACTTACTCGATGCACGTCGGCCACACCACGACAGCGGTCGTAACTGGAAAACCGGTTGCGCTCGGTGGGTCGCTGGGTCGTCGTGAAGCCACCGGTCGCGGCTGCATGATCGTGACCAAGGAAGCGCTGAAGCATCTCGGGATGCCGGTGAAGGGAACGACGGTGGCGGTGCAGGGCTTTGGCAATGTCGGCTCGGTCGCGGCGGAGCTTCTGGCGCGCGAAGGGTGCAAGATCGTGGCGATCGGCGATCGCTCGACGTCGCTCTACAACGCGGGCGGCATCGACATCGCTGATGCAATCGCACACGTGAAGAAGAACAAGTCACTCGAGGGATACGCGAAAGCCGAGGTCATCTCGGGCGGCGACCTGCTCACGCTGAACGTGGATGTGTTGCTGCCGGCGGCGCTCGAGAACGTGATCACGACGCGGAACGCCGGCGACATAAAGGCGCGGATCATCTGCGAGGGCGCCAACGGTCCGACGACCGCCGCGGCAGACTCGATGCTCGATGAGAACGGGATCTTCGTGATTCCGGACATCCTGGCGAATGCGGGCGGAGTCACCGTCTCGTACTTCGAGTGGGTCCAGGATCGCGGCGGATACTTCTGGCCCGAGGACCTGGTCAACGAGCGGCTGGAGACGATCATGAAGCAGAGCTTTCAGGCGGTACTGGATCTGTCGCGTGAGCGCCGGGTCAACATGCGCACGGCGGCCTACATGCTCTCGATCAGCAGAGTTGCGAGCGTTCACAAACTGCGCGGCATTTACGCATAGATGCGGCTCGTTGTCGCCGTGGTCGGCAAAGCGCGCAATCCCGCGCTGGGCGAGGCGATCCGGGACTTCGAGAAACGAGCGGCGCGGTACTGGCCGCTCGATGTGCATGAAGTCAGGGAGGAACGCGCGGGCGCCATTCCCATCGACAAGGTGAAGGAGCGCGAAGGCGAGCGCCTCAAGGAGAGAGTCCCCGCGCAGGCGCAGATGATTGCATGCGACGTCAAAGGCAAGTCGCTCACCTCGGAAGAGTTTGCCGGACTTCTTCAGACCGCGCGCGAACAGGATCGCGATCTCGCCTTTCTGATCGGTGGCGCTTTCGGACTGGCACCGAATGTCGGTGCGGCGTCGAAGATGAAGCTGTCGCTGGCGCCTTGGACTCTGCCCCACGAAATCGCGCGTCTCGTCCTGGTCGAGCAGATCTACCGCGCCGGTACGATCGTGCGCGGTGAGCCGTACCATAAATGACGACGCTCGATCACAGAGCCACGGGGAGGCAGCGAGCCGGCTCGGAGGAGGCCGACTGGTTCGAGGAGTGGTTTGGGGAGGACTATCTCCGAATCTATCAGCACCGTGACGAGCTCGAAGCGGAGCACGCAATCGAGCTGATCGCGGCCAATCTGCCCGGGCGTCAGATCGACGCTGTGCTCGATCTGGGTTGCGGAGCGGGTCGTCACACCCGGGTTCTGTTCGAGAGATGGTGGACAGTCGGACTCGATCTCTCGCTGGCGCTCCTTCGCGTTGCGCGACGCGAGTCGCCCGATGCACCGTACGTGCGCGCCGACATGCGCGAGCTTCCATTTGCCGACCGAAGCTTCGATCTCGTCGTCAACCTGTTCACGAGCTTCGGCTACTTCGACGACGATGTCGAGCACGCGCGGGTGCTGTCGTGTGTGGGACACGCGATGCGCCCAGGCGCGACCTTCGTCATCGATTTCCTGAATGCCTCCCAGGTTCGGCGCGAGCTCGTTCCGTATGACGAGCGCGTCGAGAATGGAATAACCATCGAGCAGCGTCGGGAGATCACATCTGACAATCGCTTCGTTCAGAAGACCATCACGCTGCGCGACAAAGGCAAGGAATACATCGAGCGAGTGCGCCTGCTGTCGGCGGCCGATCTGGAGCGCATGCTTGCCGACGCGGGCTTCACCATCGATCGACTGTTCGGCGACTACGGCGGCGCGGAATGGTCCGAGAGCTCGCCGCGCACGATACTCTTCGCCAGCCGTCAATGAATCCGCGCGTCATCAGCCAGTCCGTCGCGACCAACCCGCTTGCGGCCGCGTTTATCAGCGGCGATGCTCCGGCAGGTTGGTACGAGTCCATCCCCGGTACTCCGTCGGAATGGCGCACGCGAATCGACGGCGTGCGCGCCGACTTCCCCGCGGATTGGCTGGACCGATTGTCGCCGGCGATCGAAGCGACAGGAAAGGCAAAGGAGAGGCTCGCCGCCTCGGCAAATGGGCGTGGCGTCGTCGTCACCACTGGGCAGCAGCCGGGACTCTTCGGAGGACCGATTTACACGATCTCCAAGGCGCTGAGCGCGCTGGCGATGGCAGACGCGCTTCAGGATTCAGCGGGCGTCCCGGTCGCGCCGGTGTTCTGGGCGGCGACAGACGACACCGATTTCCGGGAAGCAAGCACCACCGTCGTATCTGGACCGGGCGGAGCACAGCTGCTTCGAATCGATCACGCCGAACCGCTCGGCAGGCCAATGGCATCGATGCCGCTCGGGGATGTGTCCGATCAGCTCGACGCGCTGGTTCGAAGCGCCGGATCAACGATAGATCCGAAGCCACTGGAGCTGCTCGAGCGCTTTTACACCAACAAGGAAACGATAGGTTCGGCATACGTCGGCTTCCTGCGGGCGCTCTTCGCGCCGCTCGGCATCGCTGTGATCGACGCGTCGCACGCCGCCACTCGCTCGGCCGCGGGGCCGATTCTTCAGAAAGCCCTGCGTCACGCCGCTGAAATTGCGGCGAACGTGGCAGAGCAGAACCGCGCCATCGAGGCAGCCGGATTCGTACCCCAGGTGCAGGATGTCCCGGGCCTTTCGCTTGTATTCAGCACGGTTTCCGGGTCGAGGCGGAGAATACCGATCAAAGCTGCGGGGAAGCAAAGCGAGAGCGCCGATATGGGACCCAACGTGCTGCTGCGTCCGGTTGTGGAGCGCGCGATTCTCCCCACGGCTGCGTACATCGGCGGGCCGGCAGAGATCGCGTACTTCGCGCAGCTTGGACCAATCGCTGACACGATCGGGGCGCGACGGCCGCTGATAGTACCGCGGTGGTCAGCGACCATCATGGAGCCGCACGTCGCCCGGATTCTGGAGAAGCTGCACCTCGATCCGGACGACCTGCGTGATCCACACGAGGCCGAATCGCGCGTCGCGCGCGAACGGGTGCCACGCGAGGTGTTGGAGCGGCTGGCTTCGACCCGTGCGTCGATCGATCAGAAACTCGATGAGCTGAGCGAGGCTGTCGCAACCGAGGGTGGGCTCGTGAGCGCGGCGGTAACCGGTGGTCTGCGCGCGAACATGCTGCGCCGCCTCGACCGGTTCGAGCGGCGCCTCCTGGCGGCGGCCAAGAAGGAGCACGCCGAGACGATGCAGGAGATCGCCAGCGCGCGCGGGTCACTCTATCCGTTCGGCAAACCCCAGGAGCGAGCCCTCAATTTTGTCCCGCTGCTTGCGCGGTATGGGCCTGGCCTTGTGGATGACATGTTGACTGAGGGCCGAGTGCACGCGCAGCGACTTATCGACGATCGATCGCATCGCGCGCGCGAGCAAACGACCGCAGCCCGGAATCGCGCGTGACCGATTCGTTCGGCAAAGGCCAGGGCGCGCCGGAATCGACTGAGCGAGAGAAGTCGCTGCCGGAGATTATTCCGCCCGAGGCCGACGAAGTTGTAGAGGCGACTCCGCCGGTAGACCGGCGCGCGACACCCCGCGGCACCGAGACCAGGGCGTTCGACCGCTCGAAGGGCGCGGCGTTTCTTGTCGGCGCGGGCATTCTCCTCAGCCGACTTGCCGGCCTGATTCGCCAGACGATGATGGCGCGCTACCTCGGCGCGGGCATGGCTGCGGACGCGTTCAACGCCGCTTTCCGGATTCCGAATCTCCTGCAGAACCTGTTCGGGGAAGGCGTGCTGTCCGCTTCATTCATCCCGGAGTACGCCGGACTGCTGGGCCGGGGCGAAGACGCGGAGGCGACGCGCCTCGCGGGCGCAGTAGCGGGGATGCTCGCGCTCGTTTCAGCGATCATCGTACTGATCGGGGTGATCACCGCGCCATGGCTGGTCGCGGTGATTGCGAACGGATTCACCGGAGAAAAGCGCGAGCTTACGGTTCGCTTGACGAGGATTCTCTTTCCCGGCGCCGGGCTGCTGGTGTTCTCGGCGTGGTGTCTCGGTGTTCTGAACAGTCATCGCCGCTTCTTCATGTCGTATACGGCGCCAGTGTTGTGGAATCTGGCGATGATCGCGACGCTGGTCTTCTTCCACAGAGGGCACAACGAAGTCCAGCTGGCGACCTATCTGGCCTATGGATCGGTGGTTGGCAGCGCGCTGCAGTTCGGAATCCAGCTGCCGCAGGTGATGGCGCTGGCGCGCGGAGTGCGGCCGCGCCTCACCGCGGCAGCCGCGAGCGTGCGGAATGTTTTCAGAAACTTCGTTCCCGCTTTCGTGGGTCGGGGCGTGGTACAGCTGAGCGCGTATGTGGACGCGTGGCTCGCGAGTTATCTGGGAAATGGGGCGGTCTCGTCCTTCACCTACGCGCAGACGATTTACGTCCTGCCCATCAGCCTCTTCGGGATGGCGATCTCCGCCGCGGAGCTGCCGGCGATGTCGCGCGCAGTTGGGACGACCGCCGAAA
>DASSNV010000253.1:0-20171 GCA_035701245.1 Gemmatimonadaceae bacterium
TTGCAGCTGCACCGCTGACTGCAGTGCGAGCACCATGCCGGTGAAGAACCCCGTCAACAGCACGATTCCGAGGGAGCCGACACCGATCGCGTCCATCTGCTGGAACAGGTCGGCGGCATAGAACGGCTTGACGAAGATGAAGCCGAGCGCCTTCCCTGCGAGGGCGAAGAACTCCTGCAGCGAATAGACCGTCCGCTTGGCGGCGTCGTTGAAGGTGTCGAGGATCAAGGGTCGGGAGATGGAGGGGAGAGCGTACTGCGTAAGGTAGCGGTCAGGCAAGGGGCAGCGGCTTCCGACGAGGGGCGGCGGGGTTAGTTTCAGGAATTGCAACGGAGCGGGCGACGGTCTGAAACCCGATCATGACAACTGCAACAGAACGGGTGCGAGTGGTCAGTAGCGTCGTCGCGAGTTGGTAGAAACCGCGGTTGCGACGGGTCCGGCGCCCTTCCGTTCGGCACCAGTACGGTCGGCAACGCAGTTACCCATCACCGGTATCTATGCTTCTGACGTCTCGCACCCGTTCTGTTGCTGTTGTCCGAACTCAGTTAACAGCCAATTCTCCCAATGATCGAAACAATTTCTAGGGACCGTTTGATTGAATTGTTGGAAGCCGGCGCCGGGACGCGCATCGCGATCGTCGGCGATGCGATGCTCGACGTCTACCTGCGCGGTGACGTCGACCGGATTTCCCCCGAAGCCCCCGTCCCCGTAGTTCGGATCCGCGACAAGGAGCTCGCGCTCGGCGGCGCGGCGAACGTCGCGCAGAACGTCGCGGCGATCGGGGCGGAATGCGATCTCGTTTGCGCTGTCGGTGAGGACGCCGAGGGCCAGGTCGTCAAGACGATGCTGCGCGGCATTGGCTCGGAGGCGCGGTCGGTGGTGACCGTCAACAGGCGCACCACGACCAAGACCCGCGTACTCGCGAGATCGCAGCAGGTGGTGCGCTTCGACGAAGAGGAGGATGTCGACATTGGCGGCGACGAGATCGAGCTGTTGGTCAATGCCGCGCTCCGCGCCGTCGACAACGCCGACGCGCTGGTGCTCGAGGATTACAACAAGGGCGTGCTCACGCCGGTACTGATTGCGCCGGTGATGGAGCAGGCAAAGAACCGGAACATGCCGGTCGTGGTGGATCCCAAGTACAGGAATTTCTTCGCCTACAAGGGAGCGACGATCTTCAAGCCCAATCGTCGCGAGCTCGACTCGGCGCTGGGTGCGGCGGTGGAGATCGATCACGCCGAGGCATTGCCCGAATCGATCAAGCGTCTGGGCGTCGAAAATCTGCTGCTCACCCTCGGCGAAGAAGGAATGGCGCTCATCGACGCGAATGGCGAGGTAGGACGGGTACCGACGACGGCGCGCGAGGTTTACGATGTAGTTGGCGCCGGCGACACCGTAACCGCGTACCTGGCGACGATGCTGGCCGCGGGCGCGACGCCGGCGGAAGCGGCGGTGATCGCCAACTTCGCGGCGGGCGTGGAGGTTGCGAAGCTCGGTGCCGCGACGGTGACTATCGACGAGGTCATCGAGGCGTACGACCTGTTCGGCGCCGCGGGCACAGCTGACGCGCCGACCGCGTAGCTCTCATCTCTGATCCGGAGAAGCATTGCGGCACATAGAACGGTGCCTGTTGGCGCTTGGCATCTCGACAGTTGTCGGAGGAGCTGGCAGTGCTGTCGCGCAGGATTCGACCGGCGCGCCCGGCGCGGAACTTCCTGCGGCGGTAGTTCTGACCAACGGGGTTGAAAACCAAACGCGAACGGAGTCAGGTGGTGGCGGCGAGGTAACAGGTTCGAGGGGAGGAGGCGTCGCGTTTGCGGGGCGCGACACGGTGACGCCGGTGGTCGCAGCGGTTCCGAACAACGGCTGCCCGTTGACGCCGAATCAGCTGAACGCGGTGCGGGCGGGAGTCATCTCGGCGTTCATCGGCGGGAATGCTTACCTCTACCACTACTTCAAGAAGGCGTGGTGGTCGGGGGATCCGGCGCCGCACTTTTTCTTTCACGCCGACTGGGATCAGTGGTTCCGCGATCAGGACAAGTTCGGCCACATGTTCGGCGGCTATCATCTGGCGCGGATGGGCTACGCCGGATTGCGCGAGGCCTGTGTCAGCGACAAGAAGGCGATTATCTGGAGCGCGGCGTACGCGGCAGCGTTCCAGCTCCAGATCGAGATGTTCGACGGTCGGTTCAAGAAGTACGGATTCTCCTACGCGGACGTCATCGCGAACACTACCGGGCAGACGCTGGCGGTACTGCAGGAGCTGCATCCGGGGTGGCGCGCGATAAAGCCGACTTTTTCCTATCACAAGACCGCGGCGCTGGCGAACACCGAGAATGGAACCATCGGGGGCGAGCTGCGTCCGTCGCTGGATTATTCCGGTCAGACCTACTGGTTCTCCGCGGACATGAACGCGCTCTTGCCGGATGGCGCGAAACAATACTGGCCGTCGTTTATCAGGCTTTCGGCCGGACACTCGATTACCGACTGGGTGGACCCCGCGACCGGCAACGTTCAGCGCGCGAAGCGGAAGATTCTTATTTCGCTCGACTTCGACGCTGACAAGCTGCCGGGTAATGCGCCGTGGTGGAGGTCGGTGAAGCGATTCCTGAGCTACTACCACTTCCCCGCCCCCGCACTGGAGCTGACGCCCAAGCTTCACCTCGATCCATGGTACCGGTGAGCAACCGCTCCGGGGTGGCGATCGTGGCGCGTCGCCGGCTTGGTTCAATACTGAAGGCGAGAGGCGTCAGCGTCAGGCGGGAAGCTGGCAGCTGGGTTCCTGGCAGCTCGCGGCATCGTGCACGCTGGTGGCGGCTAACCGCGGTGATTGCGATTGTACTGACGATTACGACGTCCTTGCCGAGCGGAGCCCGCGCGCAGGCATCACCGTACGTCCCACTCGACGACATCGCCTACTCCTACGTCGACGCCCTCGTCGCGCGGGGCGAGCTCAAGCAGTTCTCGATGCTCGAGCGACCGTTCACCGAGCGGGCGCTCCGTATTGCAATCGATTCAGCGCGCACGAGAGAGCACAGTCGCGTAATCACATCATATCTCGACGCGTTGTACGCGTCGATCGAGAAGTACGCGGTGCGCCCCGGTGACTCCGACACGACGGCTGCAAAGACATTCCGCGCGCGCTTCTCCGGCGACGCGTACGTCACAGCGCAAACCTCCGGACGCCGCGAGCTGATGCTGTCGGACCAACGACGTCACGCCCCGCTTGGTGGATCGATAAGGCTGACGATGGCGGGCGGCCCGATCGTGGGCTTTGTCCGCACCCTGATCGACGACCGCTTGAACAGCGATCCTGAGTTCGCGGGGCGGAAGGACCGGAAGCTGGCCGGCCGTACCGAAGATGGGTATCTCGGCGGACAGTGGGAGTACGGCGAGTTGAGCATCGGGCGCGTCGGTCGCAACTGGGGACCGCCATCGCTGTACGGACTGCAGGTCGGCAACTACGCGTACACCTACGACCACATCTACGGAAAGATCGGGAACGACAAGATCCATTTCTCGAGCCTGATCGCGCGGCTGGATAACCTCGTGTTGCCGAGCGGCGAGCCGGATCAGCGGTTCTTCTCGATCCACCGGCTGACGCTGAGGCGCGGCCGCTGGGAAGTAGCGGGAAGCGAGAGCTTCCTGTACACCGGCGTCGGCCGCGGCTTCGAGCCCAGTCTGGCGAATCCGTTCAACATTCTCGGGCTGTCGTGGCGCAACGAGAACCAGGATGGCAATCTGGGACTCGGCGCAGAGGCGGCGTACCACTCAGGCAGGTTCGGAAACTGGGCGGGGCACCTTTTCATCGACGATCTCCAGATTGACCGCTGCAATCCGAATTGCCAGGAGCCTTCGTCGTACGGCTTGACGTTGACCGCGGAGGGATTGCCGCTGGTTGGCGATCAGCGGTGGTTCGCGTCGTACACGCGGGTGTCGAATCTCGCGTATCGGACGCCGAATCCAGCGGAGACGTACGATGTGTTCGGCGTCGGGCTGGGCCGCGGCTTCAGCGATTATGACGAGGCAAGAGTAGGCGCCGATCTCGCGCTGTTACATCGCACGCCGCTCAGGTTGTATCTCGCGCACCGGCGCCAGGGCGAGGGGGACTATCGGGCGACGTATCCGTTGCCTGCGGACTACGCGACCACACCCGGGATCTTCAGCGGCGTGGTGATGGGAGTGACGCGGGTTGGGCTGAGCGGTGCAACGCGGTGGCGGGATGTCGAGGTCAATGGGGACATCGGGCTGAATCACTCGACCAACTTCCATCACGTGCCGGGCGAGACGAACACAGCGTTCGAGGGGCGGGTGAAGGTGGCGATCGAGCCGCGGTGGAGCATGAACTTTTGAAGCGCGCGAGCCACTTCGGTCGGCTGTCCGTGGTTGGCAGCGTCAGCGACAACAGCAATCCGCGATCTCTGGCGACGGCGATGAGGCGGAAGAGGTTCGCGTTTTTCCTTTCGTTGCTGGATAGGGTGCCGCGGCCTGTTCGGATTCTCGATGTCGGCGGTCTGCAGCAGTTCTGGAAAATGATGGGAAGCGAGCGACTCGAAGGAATATCCGTGACGCTGCTCAATCTGCGGTCGGAGAGGATCGAGGACGGTCTGTTCGCAGAAAGCATAGCCGGAGACGCCCGCGACCTCGGGCAGTTTGATTCCGGAGGATTCGATGTCGTCTTCTCGAATTCAGTCATCGAGCATCTCGGACCACGCTTCGAGGATCAGAGGCGCATGGCGGACGAGGTTAGGCGGGTGGGCAAGCGGTACTTCGTGCAGACGCCCAATCGGTATTTCCCGATCGAGCCACTCTTTCTGACGCCCGGCTTTCAGTTCCTGCCCGTGGCGGTGCGGGTCTGGCTGGTGACTCACTTCAACGTCGGCTGGTACCAGCGCTTCCCCGACGTCGCGTCAGCAAAGCAGGAGGTAGAGAGCATTTCCCTCCTGTCCCGCAATCAGGTCCAGGATCTTTTCCCCGAAGCCGGAATCTTCGAGGAGAAAATTCTCGGGCTGACGAAGTCATTCGTCGCGTATCATGGCTGGAACGACGCAGGCGCGCGCAGTTGAAGAAGTTGCCCGGATCGCCCGGCAGTCGATAGTTTCGGTGCGGGGCCCTTAGCTCAGTCGGTTAGAGCAGCGGACTCATAATCCGACGGTCGCAGGTTCGAGCCCTGCAGGGCCCATTGTAAATCAACGAGTTACGGCCATATCTGCGTAACTGTATTCTGGCTATGACAACTTTTATGACAGCTCCGTGCGACGTGGCTGCGCTGGTGTCAGCTGAAAATCGGGGCGGGATGTTTCCGAGCGAATAACAGCACGCCGCGCGCGCCGTTGTGCTCGCTGAACCTGATGTGAACGTCGTGGCAGCCCTCGGCTGCGACAATATCGAGAAGGCGCGTAACCGAGTACGGATTCATTTGCATCACCGGAGCCCCGGGCGGCTTGCCCCGCAGGAGATTGACCGCCTGCCTTCCTCCGGGGACTGCCATCCGCGTCCAGTACAGAGCCTTGCTGAGGAGACCTTCTCGGCCTCCGGTGTACGGCACTTGAATCATCGCGATTCCATTCGGGGCGAGCCGCCGCGCCAGGCCGCGGATGATCGTCTCACCGCGCGCGACGGGGATGTGTTGGAGCACGATGTAGGTGTGGATGAAGTCGAACTCGCCGTTCAGCGCGGAAAGGGTGTCGTCACTTTGCACCAGACGAACGGCAGTCGCGCCGGCCGCATCGCAGTTGTGACGCGCCTCGGCGAGCATCGACGGCGAGATGTCCATGCCTGTCACGTCGGAGCATCGGGCCGCAAGCGGAATCAGGAGGCGACCCACCCCACAGCCAAAATCGAGTGCCCGCTCCGGCGCGAACGATGGATCGAGGTGCTCGCGGATGATCGCGAACATGGTGTCGATGTGATCGACGCCGGATTGAAAAAACCTGGCGCGCTCTGCTCCCGAAATTTTTCCGTGAAACTCGGGCGCGGTCAGCACGGCAAAGTATGGATCCGTGCTTCCAAACCGCTCCCAGTCGCGGTCAGAATCGTTGATTGGTGGCATTTCCGTAGCTAGAGCGATCGTCGAGGGCTTTGACGCCTGCAAACGCGAGACACCGCGGACCAAATCTAGCGCGCCGCAGGTGTGGCCGACGATGAACGACGTGTTGCAGGCGACGGCGCAGTTGCGGACGCCGTCTCACCGCCGGTAAGTTGCTCGCAGCCTCTGAAAACAAGGGACGATCGTGGCGACAGTGCTGAAAGAACGCGAGATAGCGGGCGCGCCAACAGACCCGGCAGAGCAGCTTACCGTCTCGCAGTGGCTCGCGCAGACGCTGCTGCGCTGGCGAATGATCGCGCTCGTCCTCGCCATCACGCTCGTCACTGCTGTCCTGGCGCTCATCTTCATTCCGCCAGTATATCGGACGAGAGTCTCCTTCGTGGCAATCACCACCGGCGGCTCCCGCATCCCGCCCGGTCTGTCGGCGGCCGCAGGACCACTGGCCGGCCTTGCCACGCAGCTTGGGGTCAGCACCGGTGCGGACCCCTCGGAGTCACCGAGCTTTTATGTCCAGCTCACCCAGAGCCGCGAGCTGCTAACCCGTCTGCTGCAATCCCGTTTCCGGGATCCGCGGGGCTCATCCCCCCGCGACAGCGCGCGGCTCATCGACATCCTGCGGCTCCGGGGATCCGACCCGCAGCGGCGGATGGAGAAAGGCATCAAGAAGATGTCGAAGTCGATCACGGGCAGCTTCGACAACACCACCAACCTCGTCTGGCTGGACGTTGATGCGCAGTGGCCCGAGCTGAGCGCGGCCATCGCTAACCGCACCATCGAGCTGGTCAGCGATTTCAATTCCGAGCAGCGCGTCACACGCGTGCGCGCGAAGCGGATATTCCTCGAGGACCGCGTCGCCAAGGCGCGGCGGGACCTCGACGCCGCCGAAGACAAGCTGCGCCTCTTCAACGAGCAGAATCGATCCTGGCGCTCGGCTCCGTCGCTCGTGTTCGACGAGCAACGTCTCGAGCGCGAGCTGGAGCGCACCTCAGAGCTCTACCTTCAGCTCCAACGGCAATACGAGACAACTCTGCTGGACGAAGTGAACGACGCCCCGCGCATCACCGTAGTTGATGCCGGGGTCACACCTCGCAAAGCCGACTGGCCCAATTATCCGGTTCTGCTTTTGAGCGCGGTGCTGGGCGGACTGTTCCTCGGCTTCCTGATTGCCGGCGCAGCCGCGGTGCTCGGCGACTGGCGTGCCCGCAACCCGCGGGACGCGAGCTACTTGTCCAGCACGATCCGCGCGGTGAAGCGCGACATCCGCCTCGCTTTCCGGCGGAAGGACGCGCACCGGTTGAACGGCTGACGATTCTTCGCGACCCCCGAAGGCCGAGCCAATCGCAGAAGACGGAAGCATGACATCAGGCGCACTCACAAGAACAAGCTCCAACATCGGACCGCTCGTCGCGCTGCCGATCGTGCTCTTGCTGTGGGTACTCCCCTTTCACTCGCTGACGGTCGCCTTTTTCTTCGGGGTGCTGCGCATCGGAATGCACGCCACGACGATCCTGGCTGCGTGGAAGGAAGGCGTCGTCGTGCTTTTGTTCGCCGCCGTGCTGTTGCGAGCGACGCTCAGCCGCGGACCGCGCGTGGCCATCGCTGCTCCAGACGTCGCGGTCACCGGCCTGATCGCGCTCGCGCTGCTCTTTGCGCTGGTCGAGGCTCCGATGTTCGGCGCGAACGTTCCGGCCAAGGTCGCGATCTTCGGCATCCGGAGCTCGGTGTTCTTCATGGTGCTTTACTACGTCGGACGCGGCGTGCCCGATCTCGCCGCCCACGCGACCTACATCAAGCACTTGTTCTGGGTCGCGGTGGTGGTCGCGGGAATCGGAGTCCTCGAGCGAATCTTCGTAACACCACAAATGCTCGTCGCGCTCGGTGCGGCGTCGTATCTGAGCGACTTTCTCGGGCTCACCGCAACCACCGGCGAGAACGCGTTTGGACTGCCGGCGAACTACTTCAGTGTGTTGGGCCGGGTACCGGTGCGTCGCGCCGGATCGGTTTTCCTGGGCGGACAGGCGTTCGCCATCCCGTTTCTTTTGCTGATGCCTGCGGCCACTGCATGGGTCTTCGATCCGTCCAGGCGTCTGCGCCTGTGGGCCACGGTCGGCTACGCGATCGTGTGGGCCGGACTACTGGTGACCATTACCCGGACGACCATTCTCGTCTGCGCGCTGCAGGTCGTCATCTACTTTCTCATGACGCGCAAGCCATCCCGCGTCGTGGCAACCGGACTGGTTGCGTTCGCGGTCCTTCTCGGAGCGATGGTCATCGTGCCGGGGCTGGGGACCTTCGTGCTGCGCACGCTGACGTTTCAGACGTCCAGCAGCTATTCCCACGTCTTCGACTGGCGGCGCGGGCTTGTTGCATTTGCAGACGCGCCGTGGGGCCACGGACTTGGATCCAGCGACATGACCGCTGTTCGATTCGGCCGCGTTGCACTCACCGCGGACAACGTCTTCCTGAACTACGCAGTCGATCTCGGCATTCTCGGCCTGATCTGCTTTCTGGCGATCCTGTTCACGATCGGCCTCGTTTCGTGGCGCCTCTTCCGCACGAGCAGTGACAGCGAGATCAAAATCGTCGCGGCGACGGTATTTCTCGCCAACCTTGGCATTGCCCTCAACGGAACGAGCTCGGCGCCATTCAACGCGGTGTTTCTCGCTTACAATTTCTTCCTGCTCGCAGGCGCTGCGGTAAGCGTTGCTCAGCGAACCAGCCAGAAGGCCGGGGCTGTTTGACGGGAAATCTCGACACGACTCGCTGGGCTGTCGTCATTCCGACCTTCAATCACGCCGACGACGTCATCACCTGCCTGACATCGCTTCGCGACGCCGATCGGACGCCAGGCCGGGTGATCGTCGTCGACGATGCGTCCACCGAAGACGCGGTCGGCGCAATCGGGACCTGGGCGCGCCAGGCCGGCGTGCACTTCGACGTCACGGACCCGGCGCGGCTGGGCAGAAAAGCGAGCGAGCCGTGGCTCACCATCGTCGCGGCGAAGGCCAACTCGGGATTCTCGGTGTCGTGCAACATTGGCCTCGCGCACGTGCGCGATCACACCGACGCGCCGTTTGTGCTGCTGCTCAACAACGATGCAGCAGTGTCAAAGTCGTACTTCGTCGATCTTGCCGCGGGAATCTCCGATCGGCGGAACGTCGGGTTGGCGACGGGGACGATCTACGAATGGGATCGAAGCACCGTCTGGTACGCGGGAGGCCGCTTCAATCCGCGGCGCGCGGTAGCCGAGCACTATCTCGAGGTCCCAGCCGACGGCGCAACGCGCTCCACGGATTTCGTGTGCGGCTGCACGATGCTCATCGCGCGACGGGTCATGCAGCAGGTGGGATTGTTGCCCGAGATCTATTCACCGGCCTACTGCGAGGACGCGGATTATTCGCTGGCGGTCGCGCGCGCGGGGTTCGAGCTTGCGTACGTTCCGCGGGCGATCGCATTCCATCGAGTCGGCAGCAGTCTCGGCCGGGCCGATCGCCCGCCCAAAGTCATCTACTGCTTCAATCGGAATCGGGGCTACGCGATCCGTCGCAATTTCTCAGGACTCGATCTGGCGGCCGGGATCGGCTTCATGGCGTTGAGCAAGCCCGCTCGGGCGCTGTGGGAACTCGTGCGCGGGCGTCCGAAGAGCGCGGCAGCGTTCATTCGCGGAACCGCGGCGGGATTGTTCGGTCGAATCGACTAGCGCGGCGAGAACGTGATGGTCAGGTTGTGATTCCGGATGTCGACCATGCCGTCGCTTCTCGGACATCCGTGACCGCCCTGAAAGTAGGCGTTGAGCCTGTCCTGATAGAGCGATCGAGCTGACACCCGGCCCAGGCGCGTATTGATTCCGGCGTGGACGCCCCACTGGAGCTGGACGTCGTGGGAGCACCACCGCAGATAATCGAACATTGGCAGCGCCTGGTGAACATCTTCGCTGTAGCGAGTTCGCCCGAGCTCCACGCCGAACCACCCCGCGTCCGAGAAGTAATTCGTCTCGAGCACCTGCCCCGACGATCCCGGTCCTACCGCCGCGCCCAACACCTGTCCCTCGTTGGTGAAACCCTGAAGGACGCGACGGCTGGTGTACCAGACGCCGGCAAACTTGTTGGCGAGCGCCAGGCTCTGCTCGAGGGAAGTGTTCTCGATGCGCAACTGCACGAGTCCCGAAGGACCGAATGCCTTGCGGGTCCACTGCAAGCCGAGGGTGTAGGCCTGGCCGCGATTGGGCTGGACGAGGAAGTCGCGGAGATTGCGGGGGAAATCCAGTCTTCCCCACTCACCGTAGACCTCGGCGCCGGCGGTCGGAAGTACCCAGCGCGCGAAAAGCGAGTACATCTGGTCGCGACCGCCGGGACTGAGCGTCGAGTCGTACGGCGCGCCATCATTGGGGTGACCGCCTAAGTGGAAGACGTCGAGCCAGCGGAACGGAATCTCGCCCCAGCCCGTCGAGGTGCCGATCACACTGTGCGCGAGACCGACGCTCAGGTTCTCGACCAGCCTCGGCCGCAGCACGACGGCGGCCGCTGAAATCGAGCGGGTGTTGTTGGTGGCGACGTCGTCGAAGTATGGCGATTCTCTCAAGCCGCCCACGAGCCAGCGGAATTCGAAGTCGCCGGCGACGGTGCCGAGTGGGTGCGAGCTGCGCAGCAGGAGGTGCGCAAAGCCCGGCGCGTTATTGCTCAGAATGAGCGCGTTGTCGATGCCGGGACCCCACCATTCATTCTCGGTGCTGAAACCAAAGCTCACGGGACCGAGATCGGCGAGGATCGATGATTGCCCCGGTCGCAATTGGCGACGCGGCCCGCCGCCGAAGCGCAGCGGCATGTCCAGCGAATATGGCCCATTCGCGTACCACGGATACGAGTACGCGCTCCGCCCGGGTGGGATTGCGGGCGATGGAATGATCGCAGTGCGCGGTGGAATCGAATCGTTCCGGGTTGTCGTTATCTCGGGTGCGATGACGACCGTAAACGGCCCGCGCCTGAACGCCGCACCGCCACTGATTCGGCTGCCGGTTCCCTTTCCCGCCCAAAGGCTGCCGTCGTTCTCGGAATATGGGATGGCGCTGTTGGAGACCATTTGCGCCTGCGGAAAAAGCAGAAAGGCTCCGTCTCTCACCCGGGTGTCGGACCAGAGAAGCGAGCTCGTCGATCGCAAGAGCGGAAACGCGGGCCCGGTTCGATTGAGCTCCGCCAACCGTGCCCGGACGAGGGGATAGTCATCCACCAGCCAAATGGTCGGCGGCCTGGCGATCGTGCTCGAAATCGTATCGACGATGAGAAGGACTGTATCGCGGCGTGGATCGACTTGCGCGCGCGCTGTACCAGCAGCGGCGGCAATTGCAATCACGAAGGCAGCCAACCAACGCTTCGTCACTGGTTTTCCGCCCCCATCTGGTGGAAGCGCATCCCCATCCACTGCCGCGCCATCAGCACTCCAAACTCGGGAAGGCCGAGCAGGTAGCGACGCCACAGGCGGCGCGGCTCGAGAGCGAGACGTGCCAGCCACTCGAACCCGTACTGGGTCATCCAGCGCGGACCGCGCGGTACAGTGCCAGCGGCGTAATCGATCGCTGCACCAACCGAAAACACCACCAGCGGCTTCAACTCGGCCCGGTGCTCGGTTATCCAGAGCTCCTGGAGGGGCATTCCGAAGCCGACGAAGAGCACCTGCGCGCCGCTCCTATTGATGATGTCGATCACTTCGCGCGACGACTCCGCATCCTTCGGGAAGTATCCGTGATGGTGGTGAACCTCGAGACCCGGAATCGCTGCCTGGAGCTTGCGTGACGCAGTGGCCGCGACTCCGTCCTTTGCGCCGAGCAGGAACAGTGAAGCGCCGCAGGAGTGAGTCGTCCGGGCGAGCTCGTCGGTGATGTCAGCGTAAGTGAGGCGCTCCTCGATGGGAGCGCCGAACAGTCGCGACGCGAGATAAACGCTGAAGCCATCACAGAAGACGACGTCGGCTTTGGCGAGCGCGGCGGCGAACGCCGGATTGGTGTCTGCCAGGGTGACCGCATAAGCGTTCGCGTTGAGAATCGTGCGCCGGGTGCCGCTCCTGAGCGCGGAGGTCAAAGCGCCCAACAGGTCTGCAAGCGACAGGCGATCAACGAGCACTTTGCCGATACGCACTCTCGAGGACGCGTTCATATCTGTCGGTGCTCAGGCTCCAGTCGAAGGGTGCCGCGCTGTCGCGCGCTGCGCGCCGCATCTCGTTCAAGCGCGCGTCAGGCAAAGATAAAGCCTCGCCCAGAGTCATGAGGGCAGGTATATCGGGAAGCCCCGACCAGAACCAGCCATTCACGCCAGGATTCACCAGCTGGTCGTGGATGCCCGTGTGAGTGACCATGACGGGAACTCCCGCGCTGAGGGCTTCGACGGTCGTAATACCGAACCCTTCATGCTGCGCGGCAGAGACAAAGAGCCGCGATGTCGCGACGAGCTCAGCGAGCTGTGCCGCGGGCAACGGCCCCGGAAAATGGACGCGCCCGGCGAGACCCATTGCGACGGACGACCGGCGCAGATGCTCTGTCGTTCCGCGGTCGTCCGGGCCGGCGACGACGACTTCGACGTCCGGAAACTGACCCGCGACGGTGGCGAAGGCCGAGAGAAACCGGTTGATGTATTTCGCTGCGCTCACCCTGCCGAAGGCGACGATCCTCGGAGGCGCCGTCTGGGTCTGGTGCTGGAGTCCGGCCTCGCGGAAAAGCGGGTCGATGCCGTTGGGGATCGTCACCAGTTTTTCCGGCGGGACAATCGGTGCGACGAGATCGGCATCGCTATCGCTCACCGCGACGACGGTGGTGGCTGCCTTCAGGGTGTGCCGGAGGACATTCTTCCAGTAGAACTCCTTGAGCCGTCGCAATGAGGCGGTGTGAAATATCCCGCCGTGGGTCGTGACGACGATGGATGGCCTGAGCAGGCCGACCATCCGGGCAAACGCGGCGGAGTCGACAAAGAAATCGATAGCGTGAATGTGGACGACGTCGAAGTCGCGGGTGAAGCGCAACCATGAGGGAGCGAATGTGTAGCGGGAGGAGCCGAGGTGAGGAATCCGGTGGATCCTGATGGAGTCGACCGTTTCCGATCGTTCTCCGAGCTTTTCACCGGTCTGGAGGTCGCGCTCGAGCGTCACGACTTCGACGGTATGCCCGCGCTGCGCGAGTCCGCGGCTCACGTTGAGAACGCATGACTCGATTCCACCGACTTTGGGGTAGAACTGTCGAGCGACTTCGAGGACCCTCATCACGCTCCGAAGGCTTAGGCTCGCGTAAGGTAACGAGCGCGCGACTGACGACCACTACTACCAACGGTTTAGCCCGACAACTATCATTCTCTGCCTGAACCGTCCGGACGAACTTTGGGCGGGCCTATCTGGTCGCGTAGCTCAGCTGGTTAGAGCGCTGCTTTCACACAGCAGAGGTCCGGGGTTCGAGTCCCTGCGCGACCACTTTTCTCCCCTGACACCTTTGGAAGCGACAAACTGATGCAGCGCTGGCCGCTCTTATTCGCCGTTCTCGTCCTCCCGGTAACCGCAATTGCGCAACGACCCACCCCGGAGCAGGCGCAGCAAATGTTGCAAAGCAACCCGGCGATCCTCGAGCAGCTGAAGCAGCGAATTCTCTCCAGCGGGCTGACTCCAGAGCAGGTGCGTTCGCGCCTCACGGCGGAAGGATATCCGGCCAACCTCCTGGACGCGTACCTTCCCGGCGGCGCCGGCGAAACAGAGAGCACGGCACCGACGAGCACGGTTTTCTCCGCCCTAGCGCAGCTCGGCATCGCTGACACCACTGACTTGCAGCTCATTCGCTGCGGTATTGATGCGGACACCTTGGGCCTGACCGACACCGCCACTGTGATCGGCCCCCGAGATTCAGCCATCATCCGCCTGCGACGGCAGGCGCTGTTCGACCAGGCCAGGCAACGCTGCCTCGCCGGGGACATGGCACAACGCTCTCAGGCGGAGATCGACAGCGGGTTCGTCATTTTCGGAATGGACTTTTTTCGGCGAGTCAGCACCCAGTTCGATCCCAATCTTTCTGGTCCGGTCGATCCGAATTACCGGATAGGACCCGGCGACAGGCTGGTACTGGTTCTGACCGGAGATGTCGAGCAGGCGTACACGCTGGATGTCACGCGAGAGGGCTTCATCGTGATTCCACAGGTGGGCCAGGTCTGGGTGAACAACCTCACCCTTGCCGAGCTCGAGAATGTGCTGTACACCCGCCTCGGCCGCGTGTATTCGGGAGTTAGACGCGGCGCGGGCGCGACCACCCACTTCTACGTCACACCGGCGCGACTTCGCAGCAATCAGGTCTTTGTCACCGGCGATGCGATGCGTCCCGGCAGTTATCGAATCTCCAGCGCTGGGACCGCACTAACGGCGCTGTACGCGGCGCACGGCCCCACCGACAACGGCAGCCTTCGCAACATCGAGATTCACCGCGCTTCAGGCGAAGTCGTCCCGTTTGATGTCTACAACTATCTGCTCGGGGGCAACGCCACGCAGGACGTCCGCCTGGACAACAACGACCGGATCTTCATACCGATTCACGGACCGCGGGTCCGAATCCTGGGCGAGATCGCACGTCCGGCCACTTACGAGATGAAGGGCAACGAGACGCTCGCCGACGCTATCCGCTTTGCCGGAGGATTCACTGCGACCGCCTCGCGACGGCGGGTGCAGATCGAGCGAATTCTTTCCCCCACGGAACGCGAGCAGGGCGGGCGCGATCGCATCGTCACCGACGTCACCTCCAACGAGTTCGCCATGGGCACCGGTCCAGCGCTTCCGATTCACGCCGGCGATGTCATTCGGGTATTTCCGGTCGCTGAGCGCGTTCGCAACCGGGTGACCGTTCGTGGCGATGTCTGGTCGCCCGGTCCCGTCGGCATCGCAAGCGGCATGAAGATATCGGATGTGCTGCGGCTCGCCGGCGGAGTAAAACCGGATGCGTATCTTGGCGAGATCAGCATCACCAGACTGCGGCCCGACTCGACGCGAGTGCAGCTTCGGGCGGCCCTCCGCGATACGACCGGCGTCGTAGTCAACGACTTCCCGGTGCAGGAGGACGACGAGATTCGGGTCTTCTCGAGGACCGACTTCCGGCCGACGCGGTACGTCGCCATCAGTGGCGCCGTACAGAGGGGCGGTCAGTTCCCTTACCGCGAAGGAATGACGGTACGCGATCTGGTGCTGCTAGCGGGCGGCCTCGAGCAGAGCGCTTACCTGAACGAGGCGGAAATTGCGCGGCTGCCCGAGAATCGCGCGAACGGAGTCACTGCTCGGACTTTTCGGATTCCGCTCGACTCTAGCTATATCTTCGAGCGAACGCCGGATGGCAGATATCTGGGACCGCCGGGCCTTCCCGCGCCGTCGGGGCCGCACGAAGAGGTCGAAGTAAAACCGTACGACAACGTCCTGATTTTGCGGCAACCGAACTGGGAGCTTCAGCGCACGGTCGTGATCGACGGCGAGGTCAAGTATCCCGGCCGGTACTCCCTGCGCACCAAAACTGAGCGTCTGAGCGATCTCATTACCCGGGCGGGCGGGCTCACTTCCGATGCATATGCAAACGGGGTCGCATTCTTTCGTCAGAACGGGATCGGGCGAATTGGCATCGAGCTGCCCGATGTTCTCAAGAATCCCAAGGATCTCGACAACCTTCCGCTCCAGGACGGAGATTCGATTTACATCCCCCGCTACAACGCGGTGGTCAATGTTCGCGGCGCGGTAAATTCGCCGATTGCGGTCACCTATTCACCTGGCGCGAGCATCGATTATTACATTCGGGCGGCTGGTGGCGGGACGAAGAAGGCCGATCTGCGTCGCGCTTATGTCACGCAGCCCAACGGCAAGGTTCAATCGAGAACACCACACTTCCTGCTTCCCGATGGCGTTCCGAAGCCAGCCGCGGGTAGCTCCGTGTTCGTGCCCGAGCGTGACGCTTCAGATCGAGGATTTGATTTCGCGACATCTGCCGGGACAATCGCGCAAATCGCCGCGGCACTTGCAACATTGCTGATCGCCGTAAGGCGCTAGCGCAATGTAGGTGTCAAAGACTGGAGCGCAGGAAATCGACGGGATAAATCTTGTTGCAGGACCTGAAGCTGCCCTGCATTTTGCTGCGGCTGATCGCCTGCCCCTCGAATTCTCCGGCCCCCAGCACCTCGAGGGAGACCTCGAGTACGGTGTTGCTGCCACTGACGGTGTTGGCCGGATTCAGGCCCAGCTCTGGCGGGCAGGGCGGATTGGCAACCGACGACTTGCCCGACCACTGGCCTGTCACCCGACCGTCGGGGCTCTGCACGATTGTCATGTGAATGTCAGTGATTGGACCGATCTTCGTTGTAGTGCTCCAATCGCCCGTCAGGTCGATCTCCGACGGATGCGTTAGCTCGGGCCCGCAGGCCGCAGCCATCAGGATGAATGCACCAGCAGCACGGCGGCGCGTCAGTCGAAGCAATTTGCATGCGTCGCGATCCAGCACTCGCTCACTCACAAAATCGGTTGCCCCAATATAACTTGCCAGCGCCGGCAGGACCGGCGAGTGGTGCGATTCACGCCTTTGCTGTCAAAATGAAACTCTGGATTACACTGCTTCTGGTCGCACCCATGGCTGCTGTCGGACAAACATATTCCGGCGCCGGCAACGCTCACGAAGTATTCGTCGGCAGCGAGACAGAACAATACCTGCGGTATCTGTCCGTCGCCGGCCTCGCGAACGGGAGTCCATGGTCGATACGACCGCTCTCCCCGACGCAGGTTGCAGCAATGGGAGTGGATACGGCCTCGCATCCCTGGGGTAGCCGGCTGACGGGGTTTGCAAGACCTTCCTCCCTGGTCGAGCTCAGGCTGCTCTCACCAAACGCGAGCGAACGGTTCAACAGCGAATTTCCGTACGGCTCGAACGACGGCGCCATCTGGGCGGGACGCGGTCTCACCTTCGCGGCGCAGGCAGGAGTCTACGCGCGGATCGGGCCGCTGTCGTTAACCCTGCTGCCGACTGTTTTTCGCGCCGAGAATTCCGGCTTCGTATTGGCACCATCGAGTCTTCCGTGCGGATGCGGGCAACCCGTCTACGACAACAACATCGACCGGCCGCAGCAGTTCGGGACGGCTGCTTATCAGCGGGTCGATCCTGGGCAAAGCTCCATCCAACTCGATCTGGTGGGGGTATCCGCTGGAGTCTCGACGGCGAACGAAGGCTGGGGCCCGTCAACGGAGTTCCCATTCCTGTTGGGGAACAACGCGCCCGGCTTTCCCCACGTGTTCATCGGCAGCTCCCGCCCTTTTCCGATCCTCATCGGTCGAATGCATCTGCGCGTGATCTATGGTCGGCTCGATCAGTCGGACTACTCGCCTGTGACTGGACCGAAGTACTACGCTTCGCGCCTGCAGACGGGTCGCGTGCGGTTTGCCAGCGGCTTCATCGGATCATTCCAGCCTCGCGGGATTGATGGACTGGAGATCGGCGCCGCGCGATTCATTCACTCGATCTGGCCACGAACGGGCATCCCGCGATCGTACTTGAGAAAACCGCTGAGAGCATTCCTGAAATCGGAGCTCGGGACAAGCTTTGACACCCAGATTGCCGGCAGCGACAACGAGCTTGCATCGGCGTTTGCGCGCTGGGCGTTCGCCGGGGCTGGTCTCGAGGTGTACGGCGAATACGGACGCGATGATCACAACTACGATCTCCGCGACCTGCTTCAGGAGCCCGATCATCAACGCGTCTACTCGCTGGGGCTGGCGAAGACCTTTCGATCGACAACTTCGCAGTTCAATGTCCTGCGATTGGAGCTGATGAATTTCGAGTTGCCGTCCCTCGCGACAACGACTCGCGGCGAAGGCACCATCTATCTCCATTCGATAAGCCGGCAGGGGCATACCAATCGAGGCCAGCTGCTCGGCGCGGATATTGGCGTTGGCGCGGCCGCTGCGTCCACCGTGAGGTGGGATCACTACTCGACGAGGGGCCGGTGGGGATTTTTCTGGCATCGTGACGTCCGGCAGGAGACCGGCGATCCAAACCTGAATGGCCCTTCGATACGTCAGGACAGCGACGTCATCCAGGCGCTGGGCTTCGACAAGTTGACATTCACGAAGCGCTTTGACATCACGACATCGCTGACGCTGATGCGTGATTTCGACCGGAATTTCGACCACAGCTTGTCGAACATAAACGCCGCAGTCGCGATAACCCTGCCCCGCTGAAGACTCACAGCGAAAAGCGTTTCGACTCCGGGCGCGCAAGCCACTGCTGAAGCGTTTGGGCGCTGCGGTCCTTGGGCGACAGTCTCGGCGTCGCGACGGGCCAGACAATTCCGATTTCAGGATCGCTCCAATTGATGCCGGATTCAGCAGTCCCGTTGTACGTGCCCGTACACAGGTACTGGACTCGCGTGTTGTCGGCAAGCGCACAGATTCCGCGCGCAAAACCGGCCGGAGCCCAGATTTCTCGCCGATCTTCGGACGTGATCGTTTCGCCGACCCACCTGCCGAGCGTCGGCGAGCCGTGACGAATGTCAACGGCGACGAGGAAGGCAGCGCCTTCCGCAACGCGCATCAGCTTTCCCATCGGCGGGTCCCACTGGAAGTGCAGTCCGCGAATCACATTGCGGGCCGAACGCGACTCATTGAGCTGAACGAAATCCTCAGGCAGGCCCACCGCCTGAAACGCGTCGCGGCGGTACACTTCCATGAAATAGCCGCGATCATCGACGTAGGTTTCGTGTTCGATCAGGACTACATCAGGAATGGCCAGCTGCCTGCTCCACACCCTCATTAAATGAGGCGGTCGCGCCAGGTAGCCGGCACGAGCGGCGAATCGATCTCGATCGGCAAATGGTACTCGAACGGTCTGGCGCCGTGTTCGCGAATCCAGCTGACCATGCTCTGCAAACCTTCGGTGAGCGACACCGTCGTCCGGTATCCCAGCAGCTTCCTCGCCTTGTCCGATGAGCACGCCGCGCTTCGAACCTCCTGGGGACGATCGGCCACATAAATCGGCTTCAGCTCGAACGACAGCATCTCCGCAAGGATCGCGGCCAGCTCGTTGATCGTCGTTACCTCTTCGTCGGGGCCGATGTTGATCACCTCGCCGGACAAGCCGGGCGTCGACCCCATGGCCAGCAATGGAGTCACGCAGTCCTGAACGAACGAGAAGCTGCGCCGCTGCTCACCATCTCCGTAGATGATTGGTTGCTTGCCCTGCAGCATTCGGTTGATCATGATGCTCGCGACATTCCGGTAAGGATCATCGTACTTCTGCCGCGGGCCGATGATGTTGTGCGGCACGGCGATCACGTGCTCCATGCCGTGCGTCTCGCTGACGTTGCGCACGAGGAGCTCGCCGGCGTACTTGGCAATTCCGTAGGGGTCGACCGGCGCCGGCGGCTGGGTCTCGCGGAACGGCGGATCACCGTGCCCGTACCTCGCCATGCTCGAGCAATACACGAACCGCCTGACGCCTTTGCTCGCCGACGCGGCGAGCAGGCCGGCGGTATTCTCATAAACGTGCTTCGCGATGATGGCCGGCGAGAAAACGCTAAGGCCTTCGGTGGCGATGGCAGCGCAGTGGTAAACAAGATCGACCCCGGCGAGCATCCGCTTCATCACATCGATGTCGCCACAATCCGCTTGCTCGAACTCGATTCCTTCAGGAAGGTTCTGAAGATCGCCGCCGATCATGTTGTCACAACCGATGACCTCGTCGCCCCGATGAATGAACGCTTCGGCCAGGTGGCTGCCCAGAAATCCGGCGGCGCCGGAGACAAAAACCCTCATTCAAGTCCCATGGAATGCGTGAGAACCTCGACGCCGCAATTTAGTCCGTACCGAGCCATCATCAAACTCTTACGCCGCCGACATCCGATCGAAGGCCGGGTAATACGAGCGAAGCATGCCGCGGATTGCCGAGCGCTCCGCATCACGGAACACCCAGACCCAGCTCGCAACGATGAAGATCGCGACGATACCGAGGGCGACCACCGCCGCCACCGCGACCGAAATCGAAGCCAATAGCTTGCTGAAGAACAGCCCTGCAAGAAGCAGGGCGATGACAACAGCGCCGCGCAATGCGCGAGCACCGGCGAGGTCTCTCGCACTGCTCTTCGACCTG
>DASSNV010000254.1:0-27955 GCA_035701245.1 Gemmatimonadaceae bacterium
CGATGCTGAGAGTGTGCCAGCGGAGCCGCTCGAGGATGAGCTGCGTCAACTGCGTGAGGATGCAGGGAGCTGGGCAAGTGTCGCTATTGGCGGCGTCACCGTGGGTGGTGGCGATGTCGCCGCGACCATTGCGAAATACGCTGACGAGCATCAGTCGGAGCTCGTCGTCCTTGGCACTCGCGGTCTTGGAGCGGACCCCGTCCGGCGAATTGGCTCGGTCTCGGAGCAAGTGATGCGCCAGGCGAGCGTACCGATCCTTCTGGTTCCTCCGGCGATCTGGAGCAGTGAACCACCATCGAAATCCATAGGAGGTGCAAATGCGCGTAGCTGATCTGATGCAAACCGACGTGAAAACCATTGCGCCGGACGCAACAGTGGGACAACTGGTCCGGTCACTCGCGGATTCGCGTGTCTCCGGACTGCCAGTCGTCAGCCCGTCCGGCCAGATCATGGGAGTAGTTTCGGCGACCGATGTGCTGCAGGCCAGCGGCGAGCAGGACGACGCGCGAGCGCGAACCAATCTTTTCGAGCGTACGCCGGTCGCCGACATTATGACGAGAAAGCCGCACCTGATCGAAGCTGACGCCGATGCGCGAGACGCCGCGAAGCAGATGCTCTACGCAGACGTGCGGCGGCTGTTCGTGGAAGAGAAAGGAAGACTCGTGGGCGTCATTTCCCAAACCGACATCGCGCAGGCCGTCGGCAGCGGGCGCCTTTAGTTCGCAAGGCTGAATGGCTGTCCGCGCGCCGCTGCTGTCCAGCCGTGATCGCGAACAGCTCCGGCGAGGAACGCGTCTTCCGCTGTTCCTCGTTATCGTCGCGCTCGTGCTGGCGATTCTCTTGCCGCACCTCGTCGAGCGCCGAGTCTCCCGGTTGCGAGACGAGATCAATAATTTCGCCGACCCGGCTCGGCTTCGCGTTACCGGCATTCAGCTCGAGCTCGCACTTCAGGGCTCGCAGCGCCGGGGATTTCTGCTGACGGGAGACAAGACTCTTGCGACGGAGTTCGAGGCCACCCGGCAGCGTCGCATTCGCGAGGAGCACGAGCTGCTCGACTATTCGCGGCGTCTCGATGAAAACGGTGCTGCCCGTCTCACCCTGTACGCCGCCCGGCTGCTGCGCGCGACCAGAAGCCTCGATTCTGTCGTCGAGAACAGCCCTGACATCTCCGCGCGATCTCTGGACGTGCAGCACGACGGATTCGTCGCCATTCAGCTTTTGTCCGATACTCTGGCGCGGAAAATCGACAGCATCACGACGGCTCGCCGCTCCACGATCGGGGCGACGGAAAATTTCGTCTCGCTTTCGATAGCCGGTCTTCTGTTGCTCGGACTCGCGGCTGCATTGCTCGTCGAGCGGCTCGGTGCGCGTTTTCGCGCTCTGGCGCTGCAGCTGGAGGAGTCCGCTGAAGAGCGCGAACAGCTGCTGCAACGCGAGCGTGCCGCACGCGAGATGTCGGAGAAGCGTCGTACGGAGCTCGAGCTGGTTACGGAGAGTCGTACCCGTCTCATCCGCGGCTTCACCCACGACGTCAAGAACCCGCTCGGTGCCGCCGATGGGTACCTCGAGTTACTGGCGGATGGGGTCATCGCGGATGTGTCGGAGCCGCAACGCGAGACGATCGGCAGGGTCCGGCGCTCGATTCGGCACGCACTGGAGCTCATCGCGCATTTGCTCGACATCGCGCGCGCCGAAGCCGGGCAGCTGGAGATCCGCAGGCGTCCGACGCATGTTGCGGATGAAGTTCGTGAGGTGGTGGACGCGTTCCGGGCGCAGGCGCGCTCGAAACACCTCGAGATGCGTGTCACCCTCGAGCCCGAGTTGCCGGTCATCCAATCGGATCCGGAAAGACTAAGGCAAGTCGTTGGGAACCTCATCTCGAACGCCGTGAAGTATACGCCGCAGGGCGGCCACATCGATGTTCGCACGTCAGTCGCTCACCCTCAGACAACATCCAAAGAGCGGGAAATCGAGATCACTGTTGCGGATGACGGACCGGGCATCCCCGCTGACAAGCTGCCGGTCCTGTTTGCGGAATTCACGCGCTTCGACCCGGCGGCAGCCGAAGGTGCGGGTCTCGGCCTCGCCATCAGCAAAAAAATCGCGCAAGCATTAGGTGGAGACATCGAAGTGAACACTGAAGTCGGTCGCGGCACATCCTTTTGTCTTCTGTTACCGCTCGAGTCCTGATGAGTGGCCCGTTGCGTACACGGCCGACGAGAATAGTGGTGCTGGGCGGCGGCGTCGGCGGACTGACCGCAGCGCGGCACCTCGAGAAGCGGTTCGCGGCGCGCCCGGATTTTGAGATCGTCCTGATCAGCAGGGATAACTTTTTTCTGCTGACCCCACTTCTGTTCGAGGCATGCTCGGGCGTGCTCGATTTCCGGCACTGCGCCCAGCCGATCCGTCCGTGCCTCAGCCGCGCGCGGTTCATCGAAGCGACAGTCGGCGAAGTTGACATCTCGCGGCGCGTTGTCCGTGCCATTCCCGCCGAGGGGGATGTCCGCGAAGTCGAGTACGATCAGCTCCTCGTCGCTCTCGGCGCGACGACCAACACCTCCCTCATCCCGGGCTCCGAGCGCGCCCGCACCTTCAAGACCGTCGCCGACGCGCTTCTGCTCCGCAATCACTTCATCGAGCGCTTCGAGCGCGCCGACGTGGAGACGCGGCCCGAGCGCCGGCGTCAGCTGCTCACCGTCGTGGTGATCGGTGGAGGATTGGTCGGCGTCGAGCTGCTCGGCGAGCTGACGGCGCTGGCCGACGACATTCTTCGATTCTATCCCGGCATCAAGCGCGACGAGATGCATTTCCATCTCTTCGAGGCAGGGAACCGACTGCTGCCGGAATCGACACCCGAGCTCGCGGCGTACGCCGAGCGGGTCTTGCGCCGCAGGCACGCGGAAGTGCACGTCGCTACACCAGTGTCGGCGATCGACGCTGCCGCCGTCAGATGGTCGGGCGGAGTGGTCGAATCGGATACGATCATCCTTGCGGCCGGCATCGTTCCCAGTCCGGCGGCTGCCGCGATTCCCGTCGAGCGCGACCGGCGCGGCCGCATCGTCACCGATGGAACGATGCGCAGCGTCAGTCATCCCGAGATCTGGGCGATCGGCGACTGCGCGTCGATTCCAGATCCGAACGGCAAGCGGTATCCTGCCCTCGCGCAGCACGCGATCCGCGAAGCGCGGACAGTGGCGCGGAACATCCACTCCGTCATGATGCACGAGGGCCCCGGTCCTTTCACCTTTCGCAGCCTCGGAACGATGGCTGCGTTCGGGCACACCCGCGCGGGCGCGGATGTGCGTGGAACCTTCATCACCGGGTTTTTCGCGTGGTGGCTGCGCCGGACTTACTACCTTTTCCAGATGCCGCGCTGGGACACCCGGCTTCGCATCGCCCTTGACTGGACGATCGCGCTTTTCTTCCGTCCTGACATTACCAAGGTCGATCTCGCGGACGAGCACGAGCAGGAGCGCAGGAATTGCCCGGCCGGGGCATCTCTTTTGGAAGCGACGTCGCAGCAGTAGGTTTCGTTCGGAATCCTGCAGTATCAGTCGCGGGCGTAATTCAGTTGGTAGAATGCCAGCTTCCCAAGCTGGACGTCGCCGGTTCGAGTCCGGTCGCCCGCTCTCCGATCGTATCAGCCCGTAAGCGTGTACGCGCTGCGGGCCGCTGTCTCAAGCCGCCTCGACAATCGAGGCACTCACTCGAACCCTCAGCTGCCAACAATGCGAACCCCGAATCGGCTTCAGCTCGGGGCGTGGCTCGGCCTCGCCTCCGTTCTTACAACCGTATCGTGTGCCACATTGCAACGAAGCGCCGCAATCCCGCCGATCAAGCACGTGTTCGTTATCGTGCTCGAGAATCAGGGGTTCGACACCACCTTCAACGCCAACCCGCGCGCGCCTTACCTCGCCGACAGCCTGCGCCTCGCGGGGGCGTTCCTCCGCCAATACTACGGCATCGCGCACTACAGCCTCGGCAACTACATCGCGATGATCGGCGGGATGGCGCCGACGCCAAAAGTGCAGGTCGACTGCCCGCACTTTGACGACTTCGTCGAGACTGGGATCGCGCCGGATGGGCAGCCGATCGGCAACGGCTGCGTTTATCCCGCTCACGTAAAGACAATCGCGAATCAGCTCGAGGCGAAGAACCTCACCTGGGGCGGGTTCATGGAAGACATGGGCAAAGATCCCACTCGCGAGCGCTCCACCTGCGCGCACCCCGTGATCGGGAGCATCGATTCGACTGAAGGCGCGACACCCAACGATCAGTACGCGACGAAGCACAACCCGTTCATGTATTACCACGCGGTGATCGATTCGCCTTCCTGCCAGACCAACGTCGTTCCGCTCGACAGATTACCCGACGCGCTGCGGTCGATCGCGACGACTCCCAACTACACCTTCATTACGCCCAATCTCTGTCACGACGGGCACGATCGTCCGTGCAGGAACGGCGAGCCGGGCAGCTTAGAGTCCGCAGACCAGTTTCTCAGGGAGTGGGTGCCGCGAATCATGAATTCGCCAGCGTTTCGGGCGGATGGTCTCCTCGTCATCACCTTCGACGAAGCGTTGAGCATCGACGCGTCCGCATGCTGCAACCAGCCGTCCGGCCCGAACACCGCAAAGCCAGGCGTCAATGGACCCGGCGGCGGTCGCACTGGCGCGGTACTCCTGTCGCCGTTCATCCGGCCCGGCACGGTCACTGACGTCCCGTACAACCATTACTCCTTCCTGCGCAGCGTCGAGGACATCTTCGGCCTTCCATACCTCGGCTACGCGGGCGAACCGGGCCTGGTCAGCTTCGGCAGGGATATTTTCACGCGTCCCCTCGGCCGCTGAGTATTATCAGGTACGAGGATCTTCAAATGGCCGAATCGACTGAACGTGCAGTACTCGCCGGCGGTTGCTTCTGGGGAATGCAGGACCTGATTCGCAGATACCCGGGCGTGATAAGCACCCGTGTCGGTTACACGGGCGGAGACGTCCCGAACGCCACTTATCGCAATCATGGCAGTCATGCCGAAGCGATCGAGATCGTCTTCGATCCGGCGCGAATCAGTTTCCGTCAGCTACTCGAATTCTTCTTTCAGATTCACGATCCGACGACGCGCAATCGCCAGGGCAACGACATCGGTACCAGCTATCGCTCGGCGATTTTCTACACGACCGAAGAACAGCGACGCGTCGCCGAGGACACTATCGCTGACGTCGAGGCTTCCGGTCTTTGGCCGGGCAAGGTCGTTACCGAGGTCGCGCCGGCGGGACCATTCTGGCAGGCGGAGCCCGAGCACCAGGACTACCTGGAAAAATATCCGAACGGATATACCTGCCACTTCGTGCGCCCTGGCTGGGTCCTGCCAAAGCGAGAGCGACGAGTAGCGGACGGCGCGGCGAGTCAGCGCGCCGAGATCTGACCTCCGCCGCCGCGCGCTCCCACTCGCGACGCCGAGTGAGGCTACAGCCACTGATCGCGCGTTAATGCGCGTTGTGCCGGGGGTTACGATAAGGCGCGCTACACCCGCCGATCTCGCGAGGATCGGCAAGCTCGGCGCGCTCCTCGTGCGAGCCCACCACGATTTCGACCCTCAGCGGTTCCTCGCGGCCACGTCGAAGACGGAAACCGGTTACGGCTCGTTCCTTGGCAGTCAGCTCGACAAACCGAACGTGGTGATACTCGTCGCGGAGCAGGGTGGAGAAGCGATCGGCTACACCTACGCCGGCGTTGAAGGAACGGATTACATGTCTCTGCGCGGTCCGGCTGGTGTGCTTTACGACATCGTCGTCGATCCGGAACACCGCGGGCAAGGAGTGGGGCGGGAGCTGCTGGAGGCGACGGTGTCGGCGCTCAAAGCCATGGGCGCCCCACGTGTGGTGCTCTCCACCGCGGAGCGAAACGCTTCCGCGCAGCATTTGTTCGAGAGCTCGGGCTTCCGCCGGACGATGATAGAGATGACTCGGGAGACCGACGCTGATGGTTCTTAGCGAGTCGGGGAAGAATCACCGCTCTACGTCACTTCAGTCGGTCGAATACGTAACTATTACGTAGTTGCGCCCAACAAGAGTTGGATAGCATGGCGTCGCACAACTCACCTTCTCTGCGAGGACTCCATGCGACGCACCACCCTTCCTCTGATCGTCGGCGCAATTCTGACGGCAGTTTCCTGCACCGACCAATCGCCGACCGCGCCGTCGGTAACCGGTCTGAACGCCAGCCGAGTGACCACCACCCCCGGTACTGGACCGTGGGCGAGGGTGGTCGAGGGCGAGACCGGACCGGGCTCGCTCTACGCGCTCTACATCCCCGCCAACTGGAATGGTGACGCGGTCTACTACGCTCACGGCATCAGACCGCCCGAGCCGTACGCCCCGATCTCGCTCGATGATCAGGACAACTTCTTCGCGGTTCGCGATGCACTCGGAGCGCTGGGCTACGCTTTCGCATATTCCAGCTTTTCCGAGAACGGCCTCGCCGTAAAAGACGGCGCACAACGGACCCACCAGCTGCGTGGGCTGCTCGTGTCGCAGCTTCCGACCGCTCCTAGACGGAGTTACCTGACGGGATACTCCCTCGGTGCGCTCTCGGCGCTGGAGCTTGGTGAGCGGTTCCCAACCCAGTACAACGGCGTACTCACGATGTGCGGCATGGTCGGCGGAACTCCGCTCGAGCTACAATACGTCGGGGACGTCCGCGCGCTGTTCGACTACTACTATCCGAACGTCATGCCAGGCGACGTGATTGGGGTCCCATCGCCGCCGCTCACGCCGGCTGAAGTGCAGGCGCGCGTGATCGCGGCGATTACTCCGACGCCGGCGAACCCAGGCGCGACGCTTGGCTTATTCGCGATCGCCAGCACCGCGCAGACGCCGCTCGCCTACGCGCCAGTCGGGAGTCTGGGTGATCCATCGAGCCCGGCATTCCAGTCGCTGGTCGGATCGCTGGTGACCGCGTTGTACTATCAGCTGCTCGGCACGCCCGATGTTCTTGGCCGCACTCACGGTCACTCCCCCTACGCGAACCGGAATGCGACGTACACGTTCGGAACGCTCGCCAGTCCGTCACCGGCTCTCGAGCCGGTCATCAGGGCGATGATTGCGGGGTCCAACGCCGGGGTCAAGCGCTACGACACCACGCCCGACGCGGTCAACTATCTGGACCACAACTACGTGCCGGACGGCAACCTGCAGATTCCGGTCGTTAGCGTGCACAACATGTTCGATCCGCTGGTGCCGGCATTTCACGAGCAGGCGCTTGCCGCCGCCGCAACGGGCGCCGGCAGCGCGGCAAATCTGCTTCAGCGCGCCGTGCCTGCGTACGGTCACTGCACCTTCAGCACCGCGCTGGTGGTGAGCTCGTTTCAGACGCTTGTCGACTGGGTCACCACCGGCGTGAAGCCGGGGAGCTGATTCAACCCGAGCTGATTAACGGGGTTGGTCGTGGGCGATCGCCGTCTCGAAAATCGAGCGGCGGTCGCTCGCGACGTTCATGGGTGCGGAGTGGTGCAGGCTAGGCTGCGGCGCGGGCGTTCTCTTCGGTCGGGCGCGGCAGCACCAGCGTAAAAGTCGATCCTTCGCCCACCTTGCTGGTTGCGGTGATGTCGCCGCCCATGCCGCGCGCCAAATCCCGACTTATCGCGAGGCCGAGACCGGTCCCCTCGTTGGGCTGCGTAAAGCCACGGCCAACCTGCACGAACGGCTCGAAGACGTGCTCCAGCTCCGCTTCGGGAATGCCGATCCCCGTGTCGCGCACCGATAGTGCGATCTGTTTGGGGCCGCGCAGCTCGCAGCGCAGCGTCACAGAACCTTTCGCAGTGAACTTGACTGCATTCGAGAGCAGATTCAGCAAGACCTGTTCGGTTTTCGCGCGGTCTGCCCACACGACCGCGCCTGCCGGGCATTCGACCACGACGAAATCGATCGACTTGGCGGCCGCCTGTGGGGCAATCATCTGGCGCGCCGCTTCCATTACATCAGTGACCGGCACCGCGGCGAAGTCGAAATGCATTTGACCAGCCTCGACGCGCGAAAAATTCAGGATGTCGTTGATGATTCCGAGGAGATGTTGCTGGCTCCGCTTGATGCGCTGGAGATCTTCTTGTTGCTCCCTGGTTACCGGTCCGCGAACTCCCATCGCGATGAGGTCGGCGTAGCCGGCGATGGCGTTGAGCGGAGTGCGCAACTCGTGGGACATCGCGGCGAGAAATTGGCTCTTGGCGCGATTCGCTTCGTCGGCACGCGCCCGCGCAGTGCGTTCGGCCTGATAAAGACTTGCTCGCTCGAGCGCCTGCGCCGCCTGTTGGGTGAATGCCTCGGCGAATTGAATGGTGTCTTCGGTCAGCGGGGTGTGGTCGTCGAAATGCAGTGCCACGGCGCCGACCATTCGTCCCTGATCGGCGAGCGGAAGAACTACGCTGGCGCTGAAGGGAGCGAGAATGGCGGACACGGCCGGGAACTCCCGATCGCGCTCTTCACGGGTGCGACAAATCACCGGTTGTCGGGTGTGCAGCGCTTTTCCCATCGGAATATGTGAGTCGACGCGCATCGAGCGCCCGCTGGCGGGGAGGTTGGGGTAGCCCCCATCGCCAATGAGCGTGACTGTCTGTTCGGATTCATCGAGAATGCCCACCGCGCCGGCGGCTGCGCCGAGAGCCGGAATGCCCTGGTCGACGATCACTCGAGCGATAGCTTCGGGGGTGTGCGCCGCCGACATCGCGGCGGTCAAATTCTGCAGCGTCTCCGCCCTCTTTCGTACAACTTCCGCGATCTGGCGTGCGCCTTCCTTCTCAGCCGCGGCGCGCGCTGCCTCGAGCTCACGCTCGTGCGCTGCTTTGCGCTCGGTCAGATCACGGGTGACCTTGGCGAATCCGGCGAGCTCGCCGGATTCGTTGCGCAGCGCGGTGATGACCACGCTCGCCCAGAACCGCGAGCCATCCTTGCGCAGGCGCCAGCCTTCTTCCTCGTAGACTCCCGTTGATTTTGCGATCTCGAGCTCGCGCTCCGGCTTGCGTGACTCGATGTCTTCGCTGGGATAAAAAATCGAGAAGTGCTTGCCGATGATTTCATCGGCTGTGTAGCCTTTGATGCGCTTTGCGCCGTCGTTCCAGGTCGTGATGTGACCGGTAGGGTCGAGCATGAAGATCGCGTAGTCCTTGACGCCCTGGACAAGCAGACGAAAGCGTTCCTCACTCGCGCGGAGCGCTTCTTCTGCCCGCCTTCGCTCGCTGAGGTCGCGGGTGACTTTGGCGAACCCAACCAGCTTTCCCGTCGGGTCGTGGAGCGCCGTGATGACGACGTTGGCCCAGAACAGTGAGCCGTCTTTCCTGACGCGCCAGCCCTCGTCCTCGAACCGGCCTACCCGAGCTGCTTCGCGCAGCTCGTATTGAGGAAAGCCCTCCTCGACCCGCTCGCGTGGATAAAAAATGGAGAAGTGCTTTCCGATGACCTCGTCGGCGGTGTAGCCCTTGAATCGTTGGGCGCCGGGGTTCCAGCTGAGGATGTAGCCATCGGGGTCGAGCGCGAAGATCGCGTATTCATCGACGCTCTCGATGAGAAGCCGGTGAAGGTCACCGGGTGCGGTCGCCACCAATTGCCTACGCGACGTACTTCTCTTCTGCCTCGATGGGCAGGGCGGCGCGGTGATGATTGCAAATGCGCCTGAACGCGTCGATGCCGGACTCGTGCAGAAAATCGTCGATGCAGTAGCTGCAGAGCAGGGAGTACTTGTAGTGATTCGCCAGCTCATTCCACAGCTGCTCGAGGAGGATCGCACCTTCTGTGTTGCCATCCTTGTACAACAGATCGACCATCTCGCCGTAGGCGCGCACGACGAGGTAATAGCGCTTCTCCACCAATCGCTCGAAAACACTGCCGACGGTTGCATAGAAAAGCTCGCGATTTGGGGTCGAGCTCTCCATGAACGCGTTCAAGGTCTCCCGGGCGTCGAGCCAGATCGAAAGCTGGCCGCTGTAAAGCTTGTCCGGGTCGAGACCCCGCCTCTGCAGTTCCTCCACCAACGCGCGTCGGTGCGCCTCGGTGACTATCGCGATTATCGGCTGGCCTGCTCGAATTCCGTCGCCAAGAAATCCGGCGACGCTCTCGATGAGGTAGTCGTCGGTGCGGTAGAACTGGACGTCATGTCCCTCGATCCCCGGCGGAGTGCAGCCGAGCTCGCACGAAGTTTCGGCGATGGATTTCGCGAGGTGGATAAGGGATTCCTGCATTGCGGACCTCCAATAGAGCAACAGCGAACGCCAGCCTCGAGTAAGTATGGCCGGACTGGGAACTGCGGAATTGGCCGCTCTCACCGGAATCGGCGAGCGGATCGGCCGCTTGGCTACAGCCTCCAGCGATTGTTTTGCAAGGAACGGTCCGGTTTTCCCCTACGAGCATGATCGGGAAATCCGGATAGAGGTCGTCGCGGGTCCCAGTTAAGTATGTAACGGACACTGGCGCCGTGTCGAGTTGAGAGCGACACTATGCGACCCACCCTTCTTTCAACGCCTTAACCGAGGAGGGCCCGTGAAAACAATTCAGCTCTGGGTCGGCGTCGCCGGCGCGACGGCCGCGCTGGCTTGTGCGTCGAAGCCGACGCCGATCTCAGTCGCCGGTGATTCGAGCGACCGCGCTTCGTTGGCAGGAAAGTGGGTGGGAGAATACTCCAGCCCCTCAACCGGAAGGTCCGGTAGCATCGTATTCAATCTTTCGCCTTCCGGCGACGCTGCCAATGGAGACGTGGTGATGGTTCCGCGGGGCTACGGACGCGCGCTGCAACCCTACAACGTCGGCAATCCCGCGTCTGGCGCCGGGGTACAGAACACCACCCCATCTCAAGTGCTCACTATAAAGCTCGTTCGCGTGAGCGGCGACACGGTGAGCGGCGTGCTTGACGCCTACCGCGATCCCGAATGCGATTGTCCCGTCCAGACCACGTTTGTCGGCCGTCTCAGCGGCGACACCATCGATGGAACATTCTCCACCACCGGTCGCCCGGCGGCTGGCCCACAGACGGGAACCTGGCGAGTAAAGCGCTCCGGATAGCTCGGTGGGCGATGGCGCTGGGACTCCTCACTGGCTGCACCGCCGGGAGTCCCAGCGCCATCGCCATCACCCACGTTGCGGTTGTGGACGTGGTAACGGGCGACATCCACTCAGATAACTCGGTGCTCGTCAGCGGCAACCGGATCACCTACGCCGGTCCGGCCGCATCGGCGAGCATCCCGCGCGGCGCGCGCACCATCGATGGACGCGGCAAGTTCCTCATCCCGGGCCTCTGGGACATGCACGTCCACGCGTTCCCCTACCTGTTCTCCGATTTCGCGGGTCCACTGATGATCGCCAATGGCGTCACCGGCGCGCGCGAGATGGGCTACTACGTGGACACGACGCTTCGCTGGAAAGCGGATATCGCCGCCGGGCGTGAAGTCGGGCCGCGGCTCGTCGCGGGAGTCAGGGTCGATGGGCCAGGCAAAGCCCGTTTCGTGAGTCACGTCGTTACCGAAGAAGACGGTGTGCGCGCGGTCGATACCCTGGCGCGCAGGAAAGACCGCTCGTCCCGCGCCGATTTCATCAAGACGTACTCGTGGATCCCGAGACCGGCCTACTTCGCCATCGCCAGCGAGTCAAAGAAGCTCGGTGTTCCGTTCGCGGGCCACGTGCCATACTCGGTCAGCGTCGTGGAAGCGTCGAACGCCGGGCAGCGCAGCCTCGAGCACGAAGACGACTTGATGCGCGCTTGCACGTCGAAGGAGAGTTTCCTGCGCGCCCGGTTTGCCGACACTGCGAACGTGAATACCGGCAGGCTGCTCGCCGAGATGAGAACCCAGGCCCCGGTCATTCGCGCAGCGTATGATCCAGGGCACTGCCGCGAGGTGATTGCGACGCTGGTGCGCAACCACACCTGGGTAACGCCGACGCTGGTGTTCTACCAGCCATACGTGCACGACTTCGACAGCGCGGGGACGCATCCCGAATGGGCGCGCTATGTGCCCGGCCTGGTGCAGGGCGGTTGGCTGCAGCGGAGGCCGGCGATACAGCCGGGCGACTCGATCATGATCCGGAGTTATTTCAGCTTCGACCTCACCCGGCAGCTGCACGACGCTGGAGTGAAGCTGCTCGCCGGCACCGACGCGTCGCAGCCGTTCGTGTATCCGGGATTCAGCCTGCACGAGGAGCTTCAGCTGCTCGTCCGCTCGGGACTCACCCCGCTCGAGGCGCTCCGCACCGCCACCTACAACCCCGCCGAATACTTTTCTGCCACCGACTCCCTCGGAACGGTCGCGAAAGGAAAAGTGGCCGACATGGTCCTGCTCGACGCCAATCCGCTCGTCGATATTGGAAATACGCGTCGGATTGCGGCGATTATCGCGAACGGCCGTCTCTTCGACTCAACGGCTCGAGCGCACCTCCTCACCGGGGTCCAATCGGCGCTCAAACACTAGCCGCCGCCCCAACATCGGCCGCTTGTGGCAGGCGAGTCCGGATTCGTACACGCCCTCTCTCTTTGAGGTGAGACGGAAGCCGCAGCATCGCGCACAGCGTCCAGCACCACACACAGCAGGAAATGCGGTCGGGCATGCTCATCGTCCGCAACATCACAATGACTACGGCAAATCCCGAAATCGCGACGCTGGCGCGCGTCCTGGGGATCGGTGCCGTCCGCCTCGCCACGACCTGCACGGCGCGCGGCCCTTCGTCGATCAGGGTGCGTCGGATTGCCACGTCGAGCTCGGCTGGTGTCATCGTCCTCCAGCCTGAAATTCGCATCACGCTCCACGCCGGCGCCGTGCGTCCCCATCCGTGATTGTCCGATCCTGACACGGTAGCCACGCTGCTCCTGGTAGCGAAGGCGCGTATCATCTGCCGATCCCGACCCGCCTGAGCAATTCCTCGCGGAGAGCCATCCGACACCTCGATCCCGGCGACGCGAACGCGCCCGCGAGTCATCTCCGCTGGAACCCGAATCAGGTCGCCCGGCAGTGAAAGAAGAAGAACAGCAGGCGTCGGATCGTTGTCACGATCAATCAACGCGGGCTGCCAGTCGCCCGAGGTTATGTGAGTGCGCAGGGGATCTATCCCAATCAGAATGGGATGCTCATCTCCATCACGCAGCTCGACTCCCGGAAGCAACGTTGTGCCACTACCGGCCAATCCCGGATTGAAGTTTGCGGCGCTGACCGCACCCTCGAGAGTGCGGTGATCTGTCACATACGCGGCTGCGAACCCGGCGCTCGAGTGCCACTCGCGGTTTTCTTCTGCGCCGAAGCTCGGCCTCCCGTCGTGCGACGCAGAGGTGTGACTGTGAAAATCGATCGCAAGCAATTCGGGATCGCGGAGCGTCAGGGACGCCATGGGTCTCCTGGCGACAAGAGCCAATTCAGCAAGGCCCAACCCTCCGACAATGAGTCGAAATCCAAGCGTCAGCAGCGGGCGACTTGCGCGACCGCGCCGCGGCGAGCTTCGACGGGCGATGCAGAGGATATACGTGATTGCACCGAGCCCCAGGGTGCCCAGGTACTGCGCGGGCGCGAGCAGGGTCAGGGTGTCCAGAATGACCGACGCCGGAGCGAGCAAGTGATAGGCAATCGGGAAGTGGAGTGTTCCCGCCGGCACCGCCGCTGGGTTACTGAGGTCAATGAGCGGCGGGAGTGGGAAAATCGACGAGATGGCCAGCACCGTGCTGACCGCAATCGGCCAGGTCCAGCGCCGAGACTCCTCCGCCGTCATGCGCCGGATCCTAGATCGAGCGCCACGATCCGCATTGGGCAGGAACTCGCGTTGCTACGCGATGGGGTCGGTGTGCGCCCGAGCAGGGAATCTGATCCGAACAGTCGTGCCGTTGCCGGCCTCGGATGTCAGTGCGATATCGGCGCCGTGCTCCCGGGCGATCCAGTTGGCGATGGACAGCCCGAGTCCGGCGCCATCGGTGCGGCTCCGCGCAGTCTCGCCACGAAAAAATCTCTGAAAAACCATCTCCATCTCGTCGGTCCTGATGCCTATTCCGGTGTCACGGACAACGATCGTCGGCGCTCCCTGCTGCATTGACACCCCAACACGGACTTCACCTCCGGCGTCGGTGAATTTCACTGCGTTGTCGAGGACGATCATGATCAGCTGTCTGACCAGGGTTGGATCTCCCTCGATGGGAGCTTCCTCGAATTCGTCGATGGTCAGATCCACTTCCTTCTGGCGGGCGACGATCCGCGCTGCGCCCGCGGCGTCGAGCGCGATGTCGTCGAGAAAGATCGGCTGCTTCTCGATCTGTCGCTCGCCGGCGTCTGCCCGCGCGAGTACCAGCAGACTGTCCACGATCCCGCCCAGACGTCGAGCCTCGGCCTCGATGCCGCGCAGGGCATCTACGTATGTCGACTCTTCACGCGGCTGCTGGAGCGCAATCTCGGCGCGGGATCGGAGAATGGTGATCGGCGTCCGAAGCTCGTGCGCCGCGTCCGCCATGAATCTTCTCATGAACTCGATCGAGCGCTCGATTGGCGCGGTGGACTTCCGTACCAGAATGAATCCACCTGCGGCGACCAGAACCAGCGCTGCAAAAGCGAACACCACGAACGCAGTTATCAGATCGGCGTACTTGTCCTCCAGCTCCTCCTGGTCTGCTACCGCGACCGCGATGAGGTCCCTACCCGAGGCGAGCCTGAATTTGACCGCGTGGAGCCTCAGGGTGCTGTCCGGCGCTATTCCGCGCTGAACGGTCGCCTGGCCATTTGCGGCGGCCTGACGCGCGGCGTCGCGGATCCAGGGATCGGCATCGGCCGGCTTGATCGCGACGCCGCTGGTGTCGAGCAGGTAGAGCACCCGGTCGGGAATGTTGAGCTCGTCGACAGCGTCGAGTACCCGCGCGCGTAAGTTCGCGCCCTCCTGCTCGCGGATCCTCGCGGCGCGTACCAGCTCGAGGGTCGCGTTCCGCAGCGACTGGTCCAGCTGCTCGGACAGCTGGTGGCTGATCGCCGCGAACAATCCGGCGCCGAGCAGGAAGATTATGAGTGCGAAGGTGGCGACGTACCAGATCGTGAGCCGGAGCCGCAGCCGGACGAGCCGGCGCAGCTCGATTCGCGACGAGCTTCCTTCAATCGCCAAAACGATATCCGGCGCCGCGCACGGTCTGAATCAGCTTGACCGGATACTCGTCGTCGATCTTGCGGCGGAGGCGTCTGACCAGGACCTCCAGAACGTTGGTGAATGGATCGTGGTTTTCGTCCCAGACGTGGGCCGTGATCGCGGCCCGATCGACGACCTGTCCGTGGTGCAGCACGAAGAATTCCAGCAACGAGAATTCTTTCGCCGTCAGCTCGATCGATTTGCCCGCCCGTCTCACGCGCTGCGCGTCGAGCTCGACTTCGAGGTCCGAGACCTTGAGCGTCTCCGGCAATGGCGCACCGCGACGCCTGGCAAGCGCCCGCACCCGCGCCAGCAGCTCGCGAAACGCAAACGGCTTGGTGAGATAGTCGTCGGCACCGACGTTCAAGCCGGTCACGCGATCGTCCACGGTGTCGCGCGCGGTCAACATCAGAATCGGTGTCGCGACCTGCGCAGCGCGCAGCTCCTGACAGAGATCGAACCCGCTTCCGCCCGGCAGCATCACATCCAGCACGATGACATCGAAGCTTCCCAGTGTCGCTTTCGCCTTTCCTTCCGCGTACGTAGCGACCGTCACCACCTGCACGCCGTTCTCGGCGAAACCGGTCTTGATGATCGATGCCAGGCGCGGATCGTCTTCAACCAATAGAACTCGCATGGCGCCAATCTAAAGCTTGCGCGTAGAAGAGCTACAACCTGTAATCATGACGACAGGTTTCGCACCTATGATTCCCGTGTAATGCAGGCAACGCACGAGCGTAGGTAGCTCAAAACATTGAAGGAGGAAGCATGAAGAGAGTGATGGCGGTGGCGCTGGCCATCGCTGCTACCGCGGCGGTCGCGGGCGCACAGGGAACTGCCAAGACCAGCAAGACCGCGGCGAAGACGACGATGCAGGCGACCAGGTCGACGAAGCCACACAAGAAAGTGAAGACTGTCGAGACGCAGGCGACGCTGCAGAAAGAGGCAAAGATCACCGAGGCGGCCGCCCGCGCGACGGCCCTCAAGGAAGTGCCAAACGGCACCGTGAAGTCGAGCGAGCTGGAGCGCGAGAAGGGAAAGCTGATTTACTCCTACGACATCACCGTGCCGGGAAAGTCCGGGGTCGAGGAAGTGAACGTCAGCGCGATCGACGGCTCGATAGTCGGGAAGATGCACGAGTCCGCCAGGACGGAGAAGAAGGAAGCGGCAAAGGAAAAGACGGCCGCCAAGAAGTAGCCGCGCGCGAATTACGCGGCGACGTCAAGAGGAACGCGGGTGGGTCGGAGCGCCGGATGCGCTCCGACCCACCCGCGTCTGCGTCTGGTCGGCGTAAATTTCCTGATGCGCTTTTTCACCCTTGCCGCTGGAATTGCCTGTCTGCCACCAGCTCTCCTTGGCCAGACACCAGTCACCCGAGAGCAAGCGGTGGAATCAGCGATGAGCCAGGGACCGCGCGCCGCTCTCGCCCGCGCCGACACCATGGTTGGCGCCGCGCAGCTGCTGGCCGCGCGACAGCTCGAGAATCCAAGCCTCGGCCTGACCTACTCGAAATCTGTCCCGCGTTATCACGAGATACTCGATCTGCCCATCGATATCTTCGGGGTCCGCTCAGCGCGCATTGGCTCTGCCGGGGCGGCGAGATTGGCCAGCCGCTATCGCTTTGCCTTTGAGCAGGCCGCGGCAGCCCTCGACGCGGACACCACCTACACCCGTGCCCTCGCATCGCGTGAGCACCTCCGCCTTTCGCAGAGAAATGCCAGAGATGCCGACAGCCTCAGACGGATGGCGGTTCTTCGCCGCGACGCTGGTGACGCGAGCGAGCTCGACGTTCTTCTTGCGAATGTCAATGCCGGTCAGGCCGAGAACCAGGCTGCCGTCGATTCGCTCGGCTACGTCTCAGCGCTATTCGATCTGCAGACGATCATGGGCTTCGACAGCGCAAGAGTCACGGTCGCTCCGGTGGACTCGTTGACCCTCCCACCCGCCATCTCAGACTCACTGGTCGTCACCGATCTGCCGATTGCAGCCGCCGAGCAGGGTCTGAGAGCAGCGGATCTCGCCCTGCGCGCCGAGCGACGCGGGATCTTCACTCCGTTGAGCGTTCAGGCTGGAGTAGAGCATGGGGATCCCTCCGAGCCTGGCGTGCTTCCAACCTTTGGCGTTTCGATCCCGCTGCCACTGCTGAATCGAAATCGCGGCGCCATAGCTCAAGCGACCGCTGAGCGGGACCGTGCTGTCGCGGAGCTCGCGCTCGTTCGCCTCGAGACCCGGGCGGCGATCGGGCGCGCGACGAGGGCGCGCGCGCTGGCCCTCGAGCGAATCCGGCGGGACCGCCTGCTCCTCGAGAACGCCGATCGTATTGCCGCGATGTCACTCACCGCGTACCGTGAAGGCGCGGAAGGGCTGCCTGCGGTGCTCGAGGCGCAGCGCAATGCGCGCGAGATCGTGTCGCATTACATCGACGACGTCGCCGAGGCGTGGATCGCGACTGCCACGCTCCGTCTGTACAACCTCGGTCCAGGCATGCGATGAAGACTTTCGCCATCGGCGTCATCATCACCCTGCTCAGCGCCTGTCACTCCGGCGAGACGACTGAGGAAACAGCCGCACTCGTCCAGGTGAAGACGGCAGTCGCGACCATCCAGCCGTTCGCCGAAGTGGTCAGCTCGATCGGGACGGTCAGCGCGCGGAGCGGGCACGTCGCATCGCTGAGCGCACCCGCGCCGGCACGCATCGCCACGGTTTACGTGTCGCAGGGACAGAGCGTCAAGGCCGGAGCGCCATTGGTGGCGTTCGAGCAGGCTCCGTTCGTTGCCGCAGCGCAGAGTGCCGACGCCGCCCTGACCGCGGCCGAACGCAACTACGAGCGCGCGCGCCGGCTCGTCGATGCCGGCATCTCACCATCGAAGGACGCCGACCAGGCCGCGACGGAGCTCGCGCAGGCGCGCGCCGCAGCGGCAGTCGCGCGTCGTTCCGCCCAGCTTGCCACCCTGCGCAGTCCTATCTCCGGTGTAGTAACGAAGCTGAACGCTCCGCTCGGCGGGTCCGTCGATGTGAGCCAGCCGATCGTGGAGGTCGCGGATCTGACCGCGCTGGACATCATCTTCAACGTCTCCCCGACCGACGCGGCGCGAATCGCGCCGGGCGCGTCGGTCACTCTCAGCGCGGGCGAGAGCGCGAAAGGGGAGCCGCTCGGCGTCGGTCACGTCGTGGATGTCGGTGGCGCGGTCGACTCCGCGACACGAACCGTTCCTGTCCGCGCCCAGGCGCCTCCAACCGCGCGTCCGCTCAGAATTGGCGAAACGATTTTCGGGCAGATCGCGACAGCAGTCCAGCCGCGCGCGATCGTGGTACCGGTGGCGGCGCTCGTCCCCGTAGGTGATGGGTTCAACGTCTTTGTCGTGACACCCGGCAACATTGCGCGAGCGCGGAAAGTCACCGTCGGACGACGCACCACGACGAGCGCCGAGATAACCTCCGGTCTGGCGGCAGGTGAGACGGTCGTCACCGAGGGCGCGTACGGTCTGGAGGACAGCGTAAAGGTAAGCCAGGTCAGATAGTGAAATCGCTCTTCGACGGACTCGCCGCCCAGCGCCGCTTTGTCTACCTGATCGTCGCCCTGCTAAGTGCCGCCGGCATCTACACGGCCCTGCGACTCCCATCCGCCATCTATCCTGAGCTCGCTTTTCCACGCGTTCTGATCGTAGCTCAGGGATCCTCTCTCGGTGCGCGGCAGATGCTCTTCTCGGTGACGCGACCGATCGAAGAGGCGGTGAGCATCGTACCCGGCGTGACCCGCGTAAAGTCGCGCACCATCCGCGGCGCCGATGAGATCAGCGTCACGTTCTCCGACAACACAGAGATGACTTACGCGCTTCAACAAGTGCAGGCGCGCGTAAACCAGGTGAGGGGCACTCTCCCAGCCGAGCTCGACATCGAAGTCGAGCGGATGACACCGTCGCTGTTTCCGATTCTGTCGTACAATCTCGAGGGTGGAGACCCAGCCGATCTCTACGACATCGCCCGATACCAGCTGAAACCGCTGATCTCGCGCGTGCCCGGAGTCGGCCGCGTCGATGTGCAGGGGAGCGACGTACGCGAAGTCGAGGTCGTCGCCGATCCCGCGCGGCTCGCCGCGCAGCGCCTCACCTACGACGATCTCGCGAACGCCATTCGCGATGCGACCGGCGTCAGCGCGATCGGCCGACTGCCGCAGGACTACAAGCAGTACCTCATCGTGGCCGCGCAGGAGGCGCACACGCCCGAGGACATAGCGTCGATCGTCGTCGCCCACGGGTTGCGCGTGCGCGATGTCGCGACGGTAAGTCTAGGCACGGAAGATCACGTGCGGATCATCGCCGGCGACGGAAAGCCGGCCGCACTGATCAACATTACCCGTCAGCCTGGTGGAAATACCCTCGGGATAGTCGACAGCGTTGCCAGTCTGGCGAAATCCGTCGGCGGCTCGCTCCCGCGCGGAGTCAGGCTCAAGCCGGTCTACGATCAGGGCGCGCTCGTCAGGGACGCCATCAAGTCGGTGCGTGACGCGATGATCATCGGCGCCATTCTCGCGGTCATGATCCTCCTCCTCTTCCTGCACCACGCGCGCATCACCGCGATCAGCGCATCGTCGATCCCGCTGACGCTGGCCATCAGTGTTTTCGCGATGTCTCTACTCGGCCAGACCTTCAACCTGATGACGCTCGGTGCGATGGCGATCGCGATCGGTCTCGTGATCGACGACTCGGTCGTGATCACCGAGAACATCGTGCGACACCTCGGGGTCAACTCCAATCGCCACGAGGCGATTCGTGATGCGCTGAACGAGCTGATCTGGCCGGTGACGACCTCGACCCTGACCACTGTGGTCGTGTTTCTGCCTTTGCGGCTGTTGACCGGTGTCGTGGGTCAGTTCTTCGCGGCGCTCTCCATCACCCTTACGGTTGCGGTACTCGTTTCGCTCGTTCTGGCGGTGACCATCATCCCGCTGATGGCGGACCAGTTTCTCACCGCGGCCGACGCGGACACGACCGAATTCGAGCGCGCGGTTGAGCCGTCACGAGCCGGCTTTGCGGGATCGATGCGCCGCATACGTGACTCACTGGATGCGCTGTCGGTGCGGTACGAGCGGTCGCTGGCGCAGGTACTGTCCCACCCGCGGCGGATGCTCGCCGCCGCCGCTGTCCTCGTCGTTGCCGGCCTCATCGCCCAGCGATTCGTCGGAACGGGCTTTCTCCCTGAGATGGACGAGGGGGCGTTCGTGCTCGACTACTTCACTCCCGGGGGTACCGCGCTCGCCGAGACCGATCGCCAGATTCACATCGTTGAAGAGATTCTCGCGAAGACGCCCGAGATCGAGGGCACTTCACGTCGGACCGGCGCCGAGCTTGGACTTTTTGCTACGGAGCAGAACACCGGCGACATCGTAGCGCGTCTGACGCCACCCGGGAAGCGATCGCGCTCCATCTTCGACGTCATCGACGATGTTCGCGCAAAAGTCGAGACCGCCGTTCCCAGGCTGCGCATAGAGTTCGTCCAGATCCTCTCGGACGTAATCAACGACCTTGCCGGCGCAGCTCGACCGGTGGAGATAAAGCTCTATGGACCTGATCTCGACCGTCTCGAGAGCTACGCGCGGAGCATCGAGCCGAAAATCTCGGAGATTCCCGGCGTCGAGGATCTCTACAATGGTGTCAGCGAGCCGAGCGCGGAGCTCGACATGCATGTGAACGAGGCCGAGGCAAATCGTGTCGGCCTGACGCCACAGGCGATCGCCAACGCTGCCATGTCGGCGTTGCTCGGCGCGCCGGCCGGCGAGGTACGACTCGAGGACAGGTCCATCGGAGTGAGAGTTCGCGCGCCTGATACCGTCCGCTACAACGCGTCGCAGCTCACCGTGCTACCGATCGTTTCGACGCAAACCGGGGCTCCCGTGCCGCTGGGTACGCTCGCGACCTTCGAGCCCGTGGAGACCCGCGCCGAGCTGTTGCGCGAGAATCAGCAGCAGATGATCGCCATGACCTCTGACGTCAGCGACCGCTCCCTGGGCGACGTGATGAAGGACGTGAAAGAGGTTTTGCGCAAGCAGCCACCCCCCGCGTCGATCCGGCTCGAGCTGGGCGGGCAGTACGCCAGTCAGCAGGAAGCGTTTCGCGGGCTGCTGCTGGTGCTCGGCCTCGCCGCCGCGAGCGTCGTCGCGGTCATGGTGCTGCAATTCCAGTCGTTCGTCGAACCGCTGATTGTGCTTTTGGCGGCACCCCTCTCGTTCGTTGGCGCGGTCGGACTCCTGCTCGTCACAGGTACTCCGCTGAACGTGTCGTCGTTCATGGGACTGATCCTGCTCGTCGGGCTGATCGTCAAGAACGGAATCATCCTGCTGGACTTCACGCGCCGCCGGATGTTGGCGGCCAATCTGCCACTGGCGACGGCGATCACCGAGGCGGCGCGCGTCCGCCTGCGCCCGATTCTGATGACGACGCTGTGCACGCTGTTCGGTCTGTTGCCCCTGGCGCTCGGGATCGGGGCGGGAAGCGAGCTCCAGAAGCCGCTCGCTCTGGCCGTCATCGGGGGACTCACGCTTTCCACTCCGATTACGTTGTTCGTCGTCCCGACTCTGCTCGTCGCCATCCGGGGCCGGTCTTACACGCTTCGCTAGTTTTAGAAGATGACCAATCCGCCGGTTGCCCATCCGCCCGAGACCCTCGAGGGGTGGTACGCGCTCCACCAGGTTTTTCGCGCGGGGAAGGGAAAGACTGGGGCGCCCAATTTGTCGAGCCTCGCCAAACGCGCACGCGCCTCTCTTCGTCCTTCGCGCGGTACCGGAGGGGGGAAAACAACGCCCCCGGCGGGTTGGAGCTGCTTCGCTCGGCTGATCGGGTCGGGCTCCGATTTGATGGCGATCCATTTTCGCGATTCGCTCGACGAGCTAGCACGGGTTCAAGATTCTTTTGCGGCGAGCGCTGTGGCGAAGCAGCTGGAGTTATCCTACTCCTTTCTGAGCGTGACCGAGGCGGGACTCTACCACATCACCGCGGAGCTCGCGCGCGCCGCCAGTGCGCGCGGCGGCGAAGTTGGTGACGCCGAATACGTTAAGGCGCTTGCCGATCGCGCGGCTGCGGAAAGAGAGAGCGCCCACATCAGGCGACGGTTGTATCCGGAGCTTCCCGCGAACATGCCCTACGTCTGCTTCTATCCGATGTCGAAGCGACGCGACGAGGGTCAGAACTGGTACACGCTGTCGCTCGACGAGCGCAGCAGACTGATGTACGCGCACGGTCTGACCGGCCGGCGCTACGCGGGAAAGGTCCAGCAGGTGATCAGCGGTGCGATTGGATTGGACGCGTGGGAGTGGGGAGTCACGCTATTCGCGCGGGATCCGCTCGATTTCAAGAAGCTCGTCACCGACATGCGGTTCGACGAAGTCAGCGCGAAGTACGCTGTCTTCGGCGATTTCTACGTCGGCCGTCTGATCGAGCCCTGACGGCGACGGGTCGTCACTCCTCGCGCGGCAACGTGAGCGAAAAGGTCGAGCCCACTCCCGGTGAGCTCACCACGGTGAGATTCCCACCCATGCCCCGCGCCAGGTCGCGGCTGATTGCGAGGCCGAGTCCGACTCCCTCGTGCGCACTGGTGAGCGTGCGTCCGAGCTGAACGAACGGCTCGAAGATGGATTCCTGTTTTTCTGCCGGGATGCCGACGCCGTTGTCGATGACGTCAATCGATGCCATGTCGTCCGAGAGTCGGCACGTCACTTTTACCGAGCCGAGCGGTGCGGTGAACTTGATTGCGTTGGAGAGCAGGTTGATCAGGATCTGATCGACTTTGGCGCGATCGCCCGTGGCGATGCAGGTGCGATTTGCCGTGTCGATATCAAGTTCAATGTTCTTTTTTACCGCCTGGGGCCGAACCAACGGCGCCACCGCGTCGATGACGTGAGCGAGAGAAATCGGCGCGATGTCGTAGGTGAGATGGCCCGCCTCGATCCGGCTGAAATTGAGAAGGTCGGTGATGACGCCCATCAAATGCTGCTGGCTGCGACGAATTCGCTCGATGTACTCGGTTTGCTGGGGCGTCACGGGTCCGCCAAGTCCGAGGCTCAGAAGGTCGGTGTAGCCGCCGATCGCGTTGAGGGGTGTGCGTAGCTCGTGCGACATCGCCGTCAGGAATTCGCTCTTCGCGACGTTTGCCGCTTCGGCTTCCGCGACACGTCTTGCGTCGGCGATCGCGCGCAGCTGGGCGTTCCGCCTCTCGGTGAGGTCGCGAGTTACCTTCGCGAAGCCGACCAGCGTTCCAGTCTCATCGTGGACTGCGGTGATGACGACGTTGGCCCAGAACTGTGATCCATCTTTGCGGACGCGAATGCCTTCTTCCTCGAACCTACCAACTTCGGCGGCGACCTTCAGCTCGTACTGCGGGTGGCCCGTTTCGACGGCCGAGCGCGGGTAAAAAACCGAAAAATGCTGACCGATGATTTCATCAGCGCTGTAGCCTTTGATCCGTTGTGCGCCCTGATTCCAGCTGGCAACGTGACCTTGCGGATCGAGCATGAAGATGGCGTAGTCGCGCACCGCTTCGACCATCAGCTGATAAATCTTTCCTCCGTGCTTGATGGCGTCGGCGAGTCCCGAGTGCGAGATCGGGGTGATCGGCGTTCCCTCTGGCGGTGTGTCGCCCGAGCTGGAAGACGCGCCCGATGCTCGTCGCTTCCTGGCCTTGTCAGAGCTCATTCATTGGCTGGTTGCCTTATGCACGTATGTCGCCCGACCCGCTTGACCAGAATCGATGATTTCGGACGAGCTGGAGTGGCTTTGGACGGCGGAACGACGAATTTGCCGCGAAATCACCGCAACGATTGTGCGAGCGTGGCGGAGCGAGGGCTTCCCCTTAACCGTTCGGTTGATGGAGGGGAGCGGAGCCGCTATACTGCGGGTCTGTTTTCGCCGAGAAAATTTGGCGATACGGGACGTAGCGCAGCCCGGTAGCGCACCTGAATGGGGTTCAGGGGGTCGCGGGTTCAAATCCCGCCGTCCCGATTTTTGCCACCCGCGCGAAGCGCGGGCGGCAAATCGGTCCGCTGGGCTTTCGCAAACGCCTCTTCGCTTCGCTCGAGACTTTTTGTCAAATCCCGCCAACGGTTTGGCCAACCGGCGACGAGCTGTGGCAAATCGGTCCGGCGGGCTTTCGCAAACGCCTCTTCGCTTCGCTCGAGGCTTTTTGTCAAATCGCCGACTGTGGAATGCGCCGGTCAGCCTTCGGCGTGCGGCTCCGTCGCGACGGGGCGATGCCGCGGGAGGATGAGCGTGAAAACAGACCCACGACCGGGTTCGCTCTCCGCTGTTATATCGCCGCCCATCGCCCTCGCGAATTCGCGACTGATGGCCAGGCCGAGGCCGGTGCCCTCCGCGGTTCTGGTTAAGGGAGCCTCGCCCTGAACGAAGGGCTGGAAAATCTTCTCCAGCATCTCCGGCTTGATGCCGCGACCGGAGTCGCGGACCTCGATGCGAATGTCCGCAGCGCTGACCTTGCAGCGTAGATCGATGCGGCCGCTGTCGGTGAACTTCACCGCATTCGACAACAGATTGAGCATGATCTGCTCGACCTTGTCCCGGTCGATCGATATAACGAGGTCGGGTCCGCATCCTTCGACCTGGTAAGTCACGCGCTTTTGCGCCAGGCTCGGTGCAACGAACGACTCGAGGCTCGCCAGCAGCGAGTCAAGGTGCACGTCCTCATACACGTACTCCAGGCGGCCCGATTCGAGCTTCGCGAAACTCAATACGTCCTCGATAAGTCGAAGCAGCGTTTCCTGACTGTGCTTGATCCGGGAGATGTCCTGCTTCTGCTCCGGGTTCAGCTGGCCCCTGATCTCCAGCTCGAGCAGATCGACATAACCCGCGATCGCATTCAGGGGCGTTCGGAGCTCGTGGCTCATCATGGCGAGGAATTGACTCTTCGCGGCATTGGCTTGTTCGGCCTGTTGTTGCGCCTCCTGCGCTACGCGTTTTGCTTCGTCGGCCTGGCTCCGCGCCTCCTTCGCGCTGTTCAGCGCGCGGCTCAGCTCCTCGTTGGTTTGCTCGAGCTCTTCGAGGAGTGATTGTCCTTCTTCGACTTGCTGCTCGAGCTCGCTGGCAAGCTCCTCAAGCTGTTCCGCTTGCTCCTGCTCTGCGCGGCGTAGTCTCTTCGCTTCGGAGATATCGCGGGCGATCTTCGCCGCGCCGATTATGCGGCCGTTACCGTCGCGGATGGGTGATACGCTGAGTGATACCTCGATCCTCGTGCCGTCCTTCCTGAGTCGGACTGTCTCGAAGTGTTCGATGCGCTCGCCGCGCCGAAGCCGCTCGATGATTCTTGGCTCTTCATCGTAGCGCTCGGGTGGCATGATCAGATAGATGGTCCGACCGATTGCCTCGGCACGCTCATAGCCGAAGATGCGCGTGGCGGCCGCATTCCAGCTTCGAATGACACTATCGAGCGTTTTGCCAACGATGGCGTCGTCTGAAGAGTCTACAATCGCCGCCAGCCACCCGGCTGGGTTGGTCGCAAAGAGGTCCTCGGTCGCCTCGGGACTGGCGGGATCGTTCGCGGAGGGTTCGCTCACGCAGCTACAGTTGGGTTGGCATGGTAGGCAAGCTCATAGCCAACACCGTGCCGACGGCACCGACCAAGTACTTCGCTACAACTTTACCCGCACAACTACCAGCCCGCCGTACTCAGAGATGTGAAAACGGCGCGGATTTCTCCGCGCCGTTTTCGTTGCTTCTATGTTGACTGAGATCGCCGATTAATGGGGCAGGGCGAAGCTCACGCTCAAACCGAAGATCGTATCGTCGATCAGATCCGCGCCCGCCGCGAGGGATAGAGCGGGACGAAGCACCAGCGACGGCGTGAACTGGAAGCCGGCGCCCATGCCGAGCAGCAGATAGGAATCCGTGCTCGTCGTCGAGTTGCCATTCAGCTTGGCAGTGCCGCGGGTGTAGCCGAACGCGGCCGAGCCAAAGGGAAGAATGTTGACGGTCTTGCTCATCGGGACCGAAGTACCGACCGACGCGCCGAGGGACAGCGTCTGCGTCGAGAGATGCATCGTGCCGGCGCCGACATCTACGCTCGGACCGAACCCGAGGGAGAGCGTGCCGCCCGGGCAGATCTGCCACTTGCTGCGGTTTTGCAGCGGCATCGCGTAGCCCATTCCACCGCCGACCGAGATACCATTTCCATCGAGGTTGCTGTAGCTGGCCATTCCGATGGATGCACCGGCGTACAGACCCTGGCGATGCCCGAAGGTCGCGCCGCCGCCGAATGAAGTCGCGTTGTCGCTGACTGCGAGCGCGGCTCCGACGTGGGTGGAGCTGTTACGGAACGAAAGGTCGCCCTGGCAAACCTGGGCGGCGGCCGTACCCGCGCAAAGCGCCAGGCCTGACACCGCTGAAACAATTAAACCGAACTTCATTTGGCCTCCAGGCCGATAGTTTTCCGCTTGACGAGATCGCGTGTGGCGATGGGCCGAAACGGAGCTCGCACACCTTTTGGACGACGACTGTCTGGGGGTTGTCACTGATTGGCGCGGTAATAGCACCTATCGGGGACTAGTGCCAAACCAACGCAAAGTCGCCGTATTCGTCGGTAGCCTGCGCCGAGAATCGTTCACCCGGAAAATGGCGCTCGCTCTAATTGAGCTCGCGCCACCCGAGCTCGAGATGGAGATTGTCGAGATCGGCGGAGTCTCGCTCTACAATCAGGATCTCGAGTCCAACCCGCCGCCCGACTGGATCGCGTTCCGCGACAAGGTTCGGCCGGTCGATGCCCTCCTGTTCGCGACCCCCGAGTACAACCGCTCGGTCCCGGGTGTCCTCAAGAACGCGATCGACGTCGGATCCCGGCCGAAGGAGAGCAGTGTCTTCAACGGAAAGCCCGGCGCGGTGATCAGTGTATCACCCGGCGCGCTCGCGGCCTTCGGCGCGAACCACCACCTGCGGCAATCGCTGGTGTTTCTCAACGTGCCGACCATGCAACAACCCGAGGCGTACATCGGCGGGGCGGCAAAGCTGTTCGACGAGTCGGGCAAGCTCACCAATGATTCAACCAGACAGTTTCTCAAGAGCTTCATCGACGCCTTCGCGCGCTGGATCGAGGTCATTCTCGCCGGTAACCAATAAGAGGAGCTGCGCGGATTGTCCTACTTACTGCTCCTCTACATCTAGCTTCCTCTACATCTAACAGTACTGAAGCGGGCAGCGGCAAGCTTTACAGCCGCTACGCCAACAGCAATACACGTCCGCATCCATTCGCCATTCCAACTGCGGACTGGGACGACGAGACGCGATGCCTCCCGAGAGCTCTCAGCGTAGAAGCTGTCACGCTTGCAGCTGCCCGCTTCCGTTCATGTGGTGGCCAGCCGCAGCGCTCAGGTCCGAGAAGCCGAGAAAAAGAAAAACGGAGCGTCGAGAGACGCTCCGTTTTCCTCAGGCTAGACGATCAGCCCTAATCAGGTGCAGGTGATCACACCGTTGGTCATGTCGCAGGTCTTCGCAGTCTGCGTGTGCGTAGCGGTCGCGCTCCACGACGGCGGCGGGCCACCAACTGCGGTCACGACAACCGTGACGTTCTGCGAGGGGCTGAAGCCCTGGAGAGGAGCCGCAGCGGTCGCGGTTCCCGAGAAGTAAGCACCACCGTTGTCGGCAGCGTACTGCTCTTCGTAGGTCGCCATGTTGCGAAGGTCAGACTTCATCGCAGCGAGGTAAGCCTTCTCCTTGGTGTTCGCGAACTTCGGAATCGCGATCGCGGCAAGAATGCCGATGATGACGACCACGATCAGAAGCTCAATGAGGGTAAAACCCTTTTTGTTGCTCATTTAAGACTCTCCTGAAACGTTGGGAAATCGC
>DASSNV010000255.1:0-21638 GCA_035701245.1 Gemmatimonadaceae bacterium
TGGTGATCACGGGCGGCGCCGCGGCGATGCAGGGCGTTGCCGAGCTCGCCGCGGACGTGTTCGGGACGGGCGTTCGGATTGGCTTCCCCGAGGAAAACATCGGCGGCCTCGCCGACTCGGTGCAGGCGCCGCGTTTTTCGACGGTCGTGGGCCTCGCGCTCTACGGCGCGCATCGCACTGCGGCGGGCTTCGCTCCCAGTGGCCGCCACCGCGCTCTGGCCGGTGTCGGCGTCGATCGGTTTACCAAGCGGATCAAAACCTGGCTCGAGGATTTCTTTTAGTCGCTTAGTTTTGAGCGGTCGCTTTCTGGGATCGCTGCCGGTCAGTCGGGCGAGGGGTCGTCGCCGTGAGGACACCCTCGCCGACCTAGCGCAGAGATGCAGGATGGAGCGCATACAGACTCGCAGCTATGGAAAAATCATAAACGTGTGGGCCAAAAAAGCGGTGTGGATAACTCGCTTGACACGCATTGTACTTTTTTTGGCCCCAAGTCGTCTTTGGCTATGGTACGAATCGACTAACGGTCTTATACTAGCCCGAGATTTTTTTCCACAAATCCCGCAGTGCCGGAGTTTCCAACCCGATGATATTCGAATTCGAGGAGAACACCTCACAGAACGCCCGCATGAAGGTCGTCGGCGTCGGTGGGGGTGGCGGAAACGCCGTCAATCGAATGATCGAGGAACACCTCGAAGGCGTCGAGTTCATCTCGGTCAATACGGACGCTCAAGCTCTCCTGAATTCGAAATCAGACGTCAAAATCCAGATAGGTAAGAAGCTAACCCGTGGGTTAGGCGCTGGTGCGCGGCCGGAGATCGGGAAACAGGCCATCGACGAAAGCAGGGAAGAAGTCGCGCGGGCAATGCATAACGCCGACCTCGTCTTCGTGACCTGTGGCATGGGTGGTGGAACTGGAACGGGTGCCGCACCCGTCCTTTGCGAGCTCGCTCGTGAAGCTGGTGCCCTGACAGTTGGTATCGTCACCAAACCCTTCCTGTTCGAAGGCCGCAAGCGCATGCGCCAGGCCGAGCTCGGCATCGCCGAGATGCGGAAGAACGTCGACACCATGATCGTCGTACCCAACGAGCGCTTGCTTGCTGTTGTAGGCAAGGGAATCCCTTTCCAGGATGCCTTGAAGAAGGCGGACGAAGTCCTCCTCCACGCGACCCAGGGCATCTCGTCCTTGATCAGCGTCACCGGCCTCGTCAACGTCGATTTCGCCGACGTCCGCACCGTCATGCAGGAAGGCGGATCGGCCCTCATGGGTACGGGCATCGGCCGCGGTGAGAATCGCGCGATTGAAGCCGCCCAGCAGGCGATTGCCAGCCCTCTCCTCGACAATGTCTCGGTCTCGGGCGCAACGGGCGTCCTGGTCAATATCACCGGCGGCGCCGACCTCACCCTCGGCGAGGTCCACCAGATCAACGAGATCATCCACGACGCCGTAGGCGAAGACGCCGAGATCATCTTCGGAGCCGTGCACGAGCCGGCGATGCAGGGTGAGATCAGGGTCACCGTCATCGCGACCGGTTTCGACCGCCCCCAGACCGCGTCCACGCAGCCGCCAACGGTCGTCGCATCGCCCTCGCCAATCATCCGCGGCGCGCCGGTAATTCCCCTCCGTCCGCCGCGCGGAAATGGTGCAACCAGAGCACCGCTCGAGCTTCCAAAAAGAATCACTCCAACCAGCAATCCAATCGTGACTCCGGAGCGGGATCGTTCGTCTCCAGAACAGGATCTGAGTGATATGGAGATCCCGACATTCATTCGGAGACAGATGGATTGAAGCACGCACCAGTCAGACCTGTCGGCTATGTAGTCGTGGCGTTCCTCGCCGCGATCGCCATTTGGCTTACCCCGAGCCTCGAGAAGAAGCAGGTCTTCGCAATGGAGCCGGTGGTCGTATCCAGACCCGGGCTCGAGCCGGCTGATTTTCAGCTGAAGCCCATTTTCGTCGAAGCATCCAACACCGAGCTCGTCGACACGCTCGCGATCTCGGGTGTCATTCAGTCCAGCCTTTACAACGCGCTCAACGAGAGCGGCGTCGGCGTCCTTCCGCCTTCAGCCCGCCACCAACTCGCCTGGAGACTCGCGGACATCTTCGAGTACAAGGTCGACATGAGCCGCGACCTGCGTCAGGGCGACAAGTTCCACCTGCTCGTGGAGCGCCTCCAGAAGCCCAACGGCGCCATTATCGTCAACAAGATCCTCGGTGCGAAGCTGGCTTTGTCGGAGCTGCAGAAGCCGATCGAGGCGATCCACTTCGAGACCCCGGGTTCCACCACCGATCAGTACTACGACGCCAGCGGTATGTCGCTGCGCGCCGCGTTCCTGCGCGCGCCCGTGGCATTCCGTCGCATCAGCAGCATCTTCGGCAAGCGCAAGCACCCGATCTTCGGTGAGTGGCGCAATCACACCGGCACTGACTACGCGGCCGCCGAGGGCACTCCTGTTCGCGCGATCGGCGACGGCATCGTGATCTTCGCCGGCAAGCGCGGCGGTTACGGCAACATGATCGACATCCGGCACCGCAACGGGATGGTCAGCCGCTACGGTCACATGCGCAACTTCGCCAAGGGGATCAAGCGCGGCACTCACGTCGCAATGGGATCTACGATTGGCTACGTCGGCATGACCGGTTGGGCGACCGGTCCACACCTGCACTTCGAGATCAGGGTCGACGGCGTGGCGAAGAATCCACGGCTGGCGCTCGACAGCAGAAGTGGCGAGCCGATTCCGGCCAGCGAGCGGGCGCTGTTCCAGAAGATGCGCAATCAGACTCTCGCCAGCCTCAACGAAGCGCAGCTCGCGACGATCGCGGAATAAACACGCCCGACCCCCGCACGGCTTATTTTCCAACCCGGACGTTAGATGTCCGGGTTTTTTTTCGCCCATCCCACAGCAAAACACTGAATGGCAGGCAGAATACTTCGCCGCGCGGGAGATTTGCCCTCCCGCTCGCTCTGGAACAGGATAAAGGACGTCGCGCTCACCGATGTCACCGTGATCGCCCGTGCCGGCGACATTCGCGGCTCGCTGGAGCAGCTGGAGGAGATTCTGCTGGCCGCTGACTTCGGGGTCCCGACTACGATGAAACTGGTCGCCGACATCGAGGCCCAGGCCCGGCGGGGAACCATCAAGACCGAGGAGCAGTTTCTGGGCGCGCTCGAAGCAGCCATCGACGCATCGCTCCGCTCCGGCAACAGCGATCCACGCGTCATCCGCGCGCCGTCGCCACCGACTGTCATTCTTGTGGTGGGCATCAATGGAGCCGGCAAGACGACCTTCATCGGGAAACTGTCCGACCTTCTCCGACGCAATAAGATGTCGGTCCTCGTCGGCGCCGCCGACACCTTTCGCGCCGGAGCAATCGATCAGCTCGCGGCCTGGGCGAAGCGCAGCGGCGCCGACTTCGTGGGTGGCAATCCCGGTACCGACCCGGCTGCGGTCGCATTCGACGCCGTCGATGCCGGGATCAGTCGCGGCAAGGACGTGGTCATTGTCGATACCGCGGGGCGGCTTCACACCAGCGGCTCACTGATGGATGAGATGAAAAAGATCAATCGTGTGATCGGGAAGCGACTTCCCGGCGCCCCGCACGAGACGCTGCTGGTGCTCGACGGCACCATCGGTCAGAACGCCGTCGCCCAGGCACGCACCTTCGCCGAGGCGATTCCTGTCACTGGACTGGTGGTGACCAAGATCGACGGCACCGCCAAGGGTGGGATCGTCCTGGCGGTTCACGAAGCTCTCGATGTGCCGGTGAAATTCATCGGCATCGGAGAAAAAGCCTCCGATCTCGAGGCGTTCGATTCCCGGATTTTCGCGCGCGAGGTTCTCGAGGGATAGATGGAGCCGCGCGGCAAGGTCTATCTCGACATGCCGGTGAACTATCTGAAGGGAGTCGGCCCGATCCGGGCTGAATCCCTACGACGACTCGGCATCGTCACCGCGCGCGATCTCCTGTTCCACATTCCGCACCGCTACGAGGACGCGAGCACCATCACTCCAATCGCGACGCTCGAAACGGGCATGGACGGAACCATTGTCGGACGGGTGATCTCGAAGGGAATAATCCCGACGCGTCGCGGACTGCGAATCTTCCAGGCAGTTTTGCAGGACGAGAGCGGGATGATCGAGGCGTCGTGGCCCGGACAGCCTTTCCTCGATCGCACCATCGAAAAGGGCGATCTGATGCTCCTCACCGGCTCGGTGCGCTTCTTTCACGGCCGACAGCTCCAGCCGCGCGAGTATATCCAGCTTGGGAAAGACGAGGACGACCTCAAGGCCGGCAAAGTCCTCGCGGTTTACCCCGCGACTGAAGGACTGTCGTTCAAGGTCATTCGCGGTATCATCGATGCCCACCTCGACACGCTTCTTCCGCTCGTCAAGGAGTATCTCCCGCAAGACGTTCTGCGCGACGCCGGACTGCCATCGTTGCGCGACGCGATCAGAATGGTCCACCGGCCGAAGACCATCGCCGAAGGGGCCCGCGGTCGGGCGCGATTGGCATTCGAGGAGCTGCTGTTCATTCACATCCTTCACCGCCGCGCCAATGCGGTGAAACGCGAAAAACGCAGTGGGATCGCCTTCGAGAACAAACGGCAGCTGACGAGCGCTCTCAAGAAAGCGCTCCCTTTCACTCTCACCGACGCGCAGACGACCGCCATTCGGGAGATCGTCGCCGACATGACCAGCGGGCGCCGGATGCATCGCCTGCTGCAGGGCGACGTCGGCAGCGGCAAAACCATCGTCGCGCTTTTCGCGTCGCTCCTGGCGATGGAAAACGGCTACCAGGCGGCTATAATGGCGCCTACGGAGCTGCTGGCCGAGCAGCACGCGAGAACCTTTACGAGACTGCTCGCGCCGCTGGGTATCGGACCGATCCTGGTGACAGGCAGTCTCGCCGCGCGCGCGCGGAAGGAGGCCGCGGCGAAGCTATCGGCGGCCGAGCCAACGCTCGTGGTCGGAACTCACGCCCTCGTTCAGGACACAGCGGTCTTCGGCCGACTGGGCTTCGTCACCATCGACGAACAGCACCGCTTCGGCGTCGAGCAGCGCGCGGCGATTTCGGCCAAAGGTGAATCTCCCGATGTTCTGCTCATGAGCGCGACGCCGATTCCCCGATCGTTGGCGCTCACCGTTTACGGCGATCTGGATGTCAGTACGCTCGACGAGCGCCCGGCGGGACGCCAGCCCGTCACCACCGTGATGCGGCCCGAATCTGCCCGCGAGCGAGTGCTCGACTTCGTGGCCCGCGAGACGGAGAAAGGCCGCCAGGCGTACGTGGTGTATCCAGTGATCGAAGAATCGGAGAAAACCGACCTCAAGGCCGCGACCACCATGTATGAGCTGCTCTCCGCGGGTCCGTTTGCCGGTCGCGTCGTCGCCCTCATTCACGGCCGCGTCAATTCCGAGGAGCGCGAGAAGATCATGCGCGCATTTCGTGACGGAAAAATCGACGTTCTCGTCTCGACCACAGTCATCGAGGTCGGCATCGATGTGCCCAATGCTACGGTGATGCTGGTCGAGCATCCGGAGCGGTTCGGGCTGTCACAGCTCCACCAGCTGCGCGGACGCGTTGGCCGAGGCGCCGATGCCTCCTACTGCATTCTGCTCGGAAATTTCGGAGAGGAGGCCGCTGAACGCCTTCGCGTTTTCGTCGAGACCGACGACGGCTTCGAGATCGCGCGCGCCGACCTGCGGCTACGCGGCATGGGCAATCTGTTCGGTCAGGAGCAGAGCGGTGAAGCCACCTTCAGAGTGGCGGATCCGGTGCGCGATGAAGATCTGAACGTCCGTGCGCGGGCAGCGGCAGAAAAGATTCTGGAGCGTGACCCGGAGCTCACCACCAAGGAGAACGCCGGCATCCGGAAGACTTTGAGCGCGCGCTACTCGCGCGCTCTGGAGCTGTTCAGGGTCGGCTGACCCGCCTCAGTTGCTCGGGTTGGCGAGTCGCTTCTTGATTCGCTCGAGCTCGGCGCTAACCTTGGCCAACTCGTCCTTGCTCCTGGCGAGCTGCTCCCGCAGAGCGGCAATTTGCTCATCCCGCGATTTAGTGCCGACGATCACCGTGTCTTTCACCACAACGGGCGGCGTTGAGTCGCTGCTCGCCAGCGATTTTGCCTGGTTTGCGACTCCCTCCGCGACGGCGGCAGTCCGGCGCAGGACGATCGCTTCGTTCCTGTACCAGCCCGACGAATCCGCGGCCAGGTATCCATCCAGCGCTGCGATGCCATCCTCGAGTGAGCCGGAGGCATTCGCCGGATCCACCATGTACGCGGCCTTCCAGAACTGGATCTCGCGGGCTTCACGCGTTCCCGGATGCAGCCGCGTAAACTCATCGAGAATCTTTTGCGCGGCGAAATAGTTGCCGGCATCGACATTGGTCCGCGCATAGTAGAGGCTGCGCTGCCAGTCGTTACGGAGCTGTGGATCCATCGCCGGCAGCTGTGCGCACGCCTCTATTGAGATTGCCACAATCGCCAGCGTGAAACATTTATTCATCGCACGTCCTCGACATGGCCTGCGCCGTCACGCCTCCGCCGAGCCCCCGCTGCTTCCACCGGCAGCGACACGACGAAGGTAGTCCCCACGCCGACCTTGCTCTCTACCGTAATGTGGCCGCCGTGGGCTTCCACGACTTCCTTCGCAATCGCCAGGCCCAAACCCGTGCCTTTGGTGGCCGCCTGCGCCTGATTGTCGGCCTGATAGAACTTGTCAAAAATGTGCGGTAGTTGGTCTGGGGAGATCCCCGCTCCGGTATCGGCGACGGTGATGACGATGTTGCCGCCTTCGGGGACGACGGATAGCGCGACCTTTCCGCCGCGTTCGGTGAACTTGAACGCGTTCGACAAGAGATTGCCCAGCACTTCGTTTATGCGGTCCTCGTCCCACACCACGTGTTCCGGAAGATGCTCGTCGTGGCGGACGCTGAAGGCGATGTCACGCTGCATCGCCAGCACCGAGAAGGAGCTCTCGAGGGTGCTCAAAAGCCGCTGCAGATCGATGTCGCGCACCTCGAGCTTTCCACCGCTCGCCTCGAAGCGGCTGATGTCGAGCAGACGCTTGACCAGTCGCGTGAGCCCGTTCGCCTGCTTGTTGATGGTATTGAGGATTTCCTTCTGCTTGCCGGTCAGCTCTCCGTAGATCCCCTCCTGGAGAAGATCGAGGTAGCCGATGATCACGTTGATCGGCGTCTTCAGCTCGTGGGACGCGACGCTCACGAACTCGGCGCGCAATCTCTCGAGCTCGGCGAGCTGGCGCGCCATGGTGTTGTAGCTGACGGCGAGACGCCCGAACTCGGTTTCCTCGCTCTTCGGGAGCGACGGCTGGTAAGTGAGATCCCCCTCGGCGATCGCGTGCATGCCACGCTCGAGCTCGTAGATCGGGCGAGTGATGGAGCGCAGCAGCCAGATGCCGATCGCGAACGCGAGCAGCAGCGCGATCGGCAGCGCGCCCGCGACGACGCGTTCGGCGTTCAGGGTTTCGTTGGTGGCGTCGCTGACTCGCTGGCGAGTCCGGCTGCGCAGCATTGTCGCGCTGGCGCCGAGGGCGCTGTCGACCGACGCGATTGCGGGCCGCGTTCGCTGTTGGGAGATCATCTCCGCGACGGTCCCTCGCCCAGCCGAGGCCTGCTCGTACTCCTCGCGCGCCGCCGACCGGAGCGCATCGAGGGAAGCCCTGATTTGAGAGGCCGACAGGTCCAGGCGGTAGCGGTCGAGAGAGTCGGCGAAAGAGACCAGGCCGTCGATCTGCTGCTGCATTCGGCTCGCGCTTCGCTGATCGTGGATGAAGAGCAGCGCGTCCTCGGCCCGACGCGCATCGTCGGTGCGCTCGCGGAACGAGCCGAGCAGCATCGATGCGGCGAACTCCCGATCGCGAAGGAGGCGGCTCGTCTCGTAGAGGTGCTCGAGGGATTTGAGCGATATGAGCAGTGGAACTATGAGAACCACCGCAATAGCGGACAAACCCCACCCGAGGCGGGCGCGCAAAGTCATTTTATAGTCGAGAGATTGAGGCGAGGCTGTAAAATTATCCGTGCTTCGAGGTGGACGGAACCGCGACGTGACGATAGTCTCTCACGATATGACACCCAATTCCCGTCCATCCGTCACTCGCGGCTATCGTGCCGCGCTGGCGTGTCTGTTCGCGTGCGCAGCCACGGCTTCGGCGACGACGGCAGCCGCACAGTCCGATGTACCCGCCCTCTCGAAGACCGAACAGCGCATCCGCGACTACGTGCGCGCCCACCAGGCCGAGCAGATTGATCTCCTCGAAAAAGCGGTCAATATCAGCAGTGGAACGTTCAATCTTCCGGGCGTTCGCGAGGTCGGGCGTCTCTTTGCACCGGAGTTTACGGCACTCGGATTCAAGTCCACGTGGGTCGCGCTACCCGATGCGGTCGGGCGCGCCGGCCACCTGTTCGCCGAGCGCATGGGGACCAAAGGCAAGCGACTGCTGCTGATCGGCCATTTGGATACCGTGTTCGAGGGTGAGGGCGAGCGATTCGTCCGTCTCGACACCCTCGCCGCCGGCGCGGGAAGCTCTGACATGAAAGGCGGCGACGTGGTCATCCTGTATGCGCTCAAGGCGTTGCAGAGCGTCGGTGCGCTCGAGGGGACCCGGATCATCGTCGCGCTGACGGGCGATGAAGAAGATGCGGGTCCGCTCCATCTGGTTTCGCGGCAGCCGTTGATCGATGCCGCCAGGCGAAGCGATGTCGCGCTCGGCTTCGAAGAGGACGCGGGCAAGGGAACGATAGCGCGGCGCGGCTTCAGCGGGTGGCAGCTCACGGTTACGGGTCGGCAGGAACACTCTTCGGGGATGTTCTCTCCGCGCTCCAGTTACGGCGCGATTTACGAAACTGCGCGCATCCTCGATGAATTCCGCGAGAAGCTTTCCCACGAGCAATATCTGACCTTCAATCCGGCGATCGTCGTCGGCGGCACCGACGTCACCTACGACTCGACCAGGATCTCGGGCACCGCGGCGGGGAAGGACAACATCATCGCGCCCCGCGCGTTCGCGCGCGGTGACCTGCGCTTCATCTCGCAGGATCAGCTCCTCAAAGCCCGTGAGGCGATGCGCGCGATCGTTGCCCAGCATCTCCCCGGCACCGACGCGACGATCACATTCGAGGATGGCAATCCGGCGATGCCGCCGACCAAAGGCAACATCGCTCTCCTCGCCGTGGAGGATTCGGTGAGCCGAGCGCTCGGTCAGGGACCGGTAGAAGCTCTCGACCCGGGCCGGCGCGGCGGCGGCGACATCTCGTACGTCTCCGAGTATCTCGACGCGCTCGACGGACTGGGCGTGAAGGGGATGCGCTCGCACACGCCCGACGAGCGCGTCGATCTGCGCTCGATCGGGCCGGCGACGGAGCGCGCGGCGCTCCTCATTTATCGACTTACACGCTCGCGCTAATCGTGCGCAAAAAAAGCCCGCCTCGACGACGAGGCGGGCTTTTTTTGCGCGAAGATCAATAACCCGGGTTCTGGGTCATGTTTGGTGCAACGTCGATCTCCGACTGGGGAATCGGCAGCAGCGTCTGGATCGGATCGACGCCGAGCGCGATTGCTTCGCCGGTTCTCACCATGTCGGGCCAGCGATCTCCCTCGAAGGCGAGCTCCAGTCGACGCTCCCGCGCAATTGCCGCGAGCACGCCGGCCTGGGTCAACCCGACCGTCGGATCGGGCGCCAGTCCGGCGCGCACACGTAGACGATTGTACTCGTCAACAGCTTCCGGCAACCGGTTGAGGTGCGCGAGTGCCTCGGCCCGGATTAGAATGACCTCGCCGAGCCGAATTACGTGCAGGTCTTCGTCGCCTGAGGGATTGCGGAACTTGGCGGCGTAGGTGCGCGTGCCCGAGCGAGAGATCGACCACTTGCCGCGCTCGTCGGTGGGATTGTAGGCGGAAATATTGCCGCCCGACGCGGGATCGAACGCGGCGATGATTCCGGACGCACCGGTCGTCGGCGACTCCTCGTAGCGGCCGCCCAGCGCCTTCGGCAGGTAATAGAAGCCTACTGCCTGAGACTGGGTTGGGGTGAAGGTGACCCTGAAGATGTCTTCAGGAGTATTGTTGCCCGTCGCGTCGAACAGATCGCTGAAGTTTGGCGCCAGGGAATAATCCATCGACTCGACCTGCGCCGCCGCGGCTTCCGCGCCCGCCCAATCCTGCATGTAGAGTTTTACCCTGGATTCGAGGGCGTAGGCGGCGCCGAGTGATGCCTGTCGCGTCTGCGATTCGTCGGCGGTGATGAGCTGCTCCGCCTGTGAGAGATCCGACAGGATCTGCGCATATGTCTCGGCCAGTGTCGAGCGCTGAACCTGGTTTGCTTCCGCCGCACTGGCCACCGGGGTCAGACGCAGTGGCACTCCCATCGTACCGCCGCCCCAGAGCCTGACGAGGTTGTGATAATCGAGCGCGCGCAGGAAATACGCTTCGCCGAGAATCTCGTCCTGTTCTCCAGACTCGAGATCGGTGACCTTGGGAACCTTATCGATGATTTCGTTGACACGGTTGATGTCGTCGTAGGTGTCGTCCCAGACTGTCTCGACGGCGATGTTGTCGGAGCGGAGCAGGTGATTGTCCGCGTCGGCGTAATCATCGAAGGTGCCGCTGTGCTGAAGATTGTCGGACAACACTTCGGTCCAATCGACGATCTCGTGACCGTACAGCCCCGTCTGCTGCAGCCCGGCGTACGCGCCGGCGAGGGCTGCGCGCGCGCCCGACGCATCGCTGATTGCGGTACCCGATGAAATGGAGCTGGTCGGCGGAACGTCGAGCACACCGGTGCACGCGCTCAAGGCGATCGCCGCAAGCATCAAAGTGAGCTTATTGATTCGCATGGTTTGATTTGCTGGTTGGATGTAACGTCGCATGGGATCGGTCCTCTACCATTCGGTGTTGAGGCCGACCATCCATGTCCGCGCCAGCGGATACGAATAGAACTCGGTGCCAAGGAAGATGTTCGAGCCCGACCCGCCGCTGTTCACGTCGGGGTTGTAGCCCTTGAAGTGCGTCCAGGTCTTGAGATTTCTGCCAGTCACGTAAAGCCGCGGCCCATCCATTCCGGCAAATCTCGCCAGGCTCTTCGGAAGCTTGATGCCGAGGGTGACTTCCTGGAGTCTGGTGTAGTTGCCGGGCTCCAGCAGACGCGACGAATTGAGGTTTGCCAGCGAGGTTCCGTCGAAGCTGGGCCGCGGCTCGTCGGTGATGTCGCCGGGCTTCTGCCAGCGGCGCAGTGCGTAGGCGAACTTGTTGTCGAAGAAATAACCGCCGTCATCCGAGAATTGCCGGATGCCGTTGAAGATCTGGTTGCCGCCGCTGAACGTGACGGAGGTATGGAGATCGAACAGCCCGTAAGTGAAGGTGTTCTGGATTCCACCCCAGACGGTTGGCTGCGGATTTCCCACCACCACGCGATCGTCGGCGTTGATGTCGCCGTCGTTGTTGACGTCGAGGTACATCGCATCACCCGTTGCCGGATCGACGCCGAGGAACTTGAGCGTATAGAACGCGCCGATCGGCTCGCCGACGCGCACGGAGTTCAGGTTGTCGATGCCGCCGTAGATCGGCTGGTCCTGGTACAGCGCGGTGACGCGGTTCTTGTTGTGTGAGTAGTTGTAGCTCGTCTGCCACGAGAATCCGCCCGGACTCCTGGCGCGGAAATTCTCGGTAGTGATCTCGAGCTCGAGACCCTTGTTCTCGATGTTACCGACATTGTCGGTGAAGCTGGTAAAGCCGCTCGTCGCCGAGACCGGCCGCGACACCAGGAGGTTCGACGTCTTCTTGTTGTAGTAGTCGCCGACGATCGCGACGCGGCTGTCGAACATGTTCCAGTCGAAGCCGGCGTCGTACTCTTTGGTCTGCTCCCACTTGAGGTCGGCATTGCCGAAGTTGTTGGGCGAGATTCCGCCGACCTTGCCGTAGTTCGCGGAGCCGAAGGTCGCGCGGTAGGTGTTGTTGCCGATGCCCTGGTTGCCGGTGGTCCCGATGCTGCCGCGCAGCTTGATCGTTCCGAGGCGCGACAGTCCGCTCAGCATCGGCTCGTCGGTGATGACCCAGCCCAGCGAGAACGCCGGGAAGACACCGTAGCGGTTGTTCGGCCCGAACCGCGAAGATCCATCGGCGCGTAGGCTGGCGCTGGCCAGATAGCGATCGGCGACGTTGAGCGTGGCGCGAGCAAAGTAGGAAACCAGATTATTGGCACCGCGGCTGGCGTCGTAGACGGTCACCGTCGTGGCGCTTCCCACGTCGTGCAACGCCGGGCTGCTGAAGCCCGTGCCTTCGACGAAGTTGAGCTCGGTGCGATTGCGTTCGGTGCTGGCGCCGACCGTCGCGGTCAGCGTTCCGAGGCGGCTGCCGGACCACGGAGTGAGTGTAAAGAATCCTTCTCCGAGGAACCTGTTGCCGGTGTTGTAGCCGGACGATGCATCACCGCCGACCCCGCCGAACTCATCGACGGAGAGGGGCGAGCCCCACAGCCGCTCGTGCAGTACCAGCTGATCGCCGGCGAAACGCCCGGTGAAGCGCAGCCAGTTGAGAAGGTTGTAGTTGCCTTCCACGTTCGCCAGAACGCGGTTGGTAGTCGTGGGGTTGTAATCGTAGGTCGCGATTGCGAGCGGATTCGCGTACTGGATTCCACTGGAGTTGTTGGTGCTGAATGCGCCGGTCGCATCGCGCACCGGAATGTTCGGCTGATCGGCGATGGAATTGGCGACGATGCCGACGATGGTGTTGTCGCCGACGATGCGATAGTTGACCTCGCGCGCCAGCGCCAGGGACGCCTTGAGTGACAGCCGGTTGGTGGCGTCGATGTCGATGTTGGCCCGGCCACTCGAGCGGTTGTACGCCGATGCGATCGCGACACCGTCCTGTCCGAAATACGAGCCGGACACATAGTACTTGACCCGCCCCGTTCCGCCCGTGAACCCGAGGTTCACATCACGAACTGGAGCGGTGCGAAACACTTCGTCCTGCCAGTTGGTGCTGACCTGATCGTTGACTCCGACCTGAAAGCCGGTGTCGGCGATGTCCTGGTCGGTGTAGCCGTCGTTCCTCATACCCTCCGCCATGTAGGCGACGTACTCCGGGCCGGTCATCATCGGAAGAGTTTTCTCGGGCTTTTGCCAGCCGGTATATCCGTTGAACGAAATGCGATTCGCGCCGGCGACACCCCGCTTGGTGGTGATGAGCACAACGCCATTCGACGCGCGCGAGCCGTAAATGCCGGCCGATGCCGCGTCCTTGAGGATCGTGATCGACTCGATCTCGTCGGGATTCAGGTTCGTCACGGCCGTCAGATCCTGCCCGCCAAAACCGACCTGCGAGAAATCGTCGGATTGAATCGGAGCTCCATCGACCACGAAGAGCGGTTGATTGCTCGCGGTCAGAGACGCAGACCCGCGTACACGCACCGAGATACCGTTGCCCGGATTGCCGGCGTTCTGTGTCACCTGAACACCCGCTGCCTTGCCTTGCAATGCGGCATCGACTCCGGCGATCGGAGTGTTCTTGATGTCGGCCGAGGACACCGTAGTCAGGGCGCCTGTAACCTCGGCGCGGCTACTCGATCCGTAACCGATTACGACGACCTGCGACAGCGTAGTCGCTACCGGCTGCATCGCCAGATCCGCGGCGACGGTGGCGCCGTCGGTTACCACGACAGAGACGGTGTGCTGCGCAAAGCCAATGCGCTGGACCCGTATCGTGGCTGGTCCAGCCGCCACGCCGGTGAACCTGAACACGCCCGACGCGTCGGTTGTTGTCACCCGGTTGGTCCCAACGAGTGACACCTGGGCGCCGGCGACGGGTTGCCGCGACGTCGAATCGACTACGGCCCCGCGCACGGTTCCCGAACCTTGTGCCGTCGCAATTCGCAACGGCAACACGAACACCGCGATTGCCATCAACAACTTCCAACCGATCTTCAGACTATTCATCTCCTCCTCCTGATGGTACGGTGGACATCAACAACTATCTGCTCGGGCCGAACGGCCCGTGTGTTGATCGGTCTCAGCGCGGGAGCGTTGCTGCGCCGGTGCGCGGGTCGTACGTGCTTCCTGCGGGCAGAATCGAGACTCTGATGTCGGCGGCGCCGAGTACCGCCGCGCCCGACGATGAAACCAGGGATTTCCGAGCGTCGAGAATCACCACCGAGCTGCGGCCCATCACCGTCCACATTCCATCGGGCGTCACCTGCAGCGCGGTGCCTTCGTCGATGCCGACTCCGAGCAGTGACGGACGCTCGAGCACGACACTGAACAGTCGGTTTTCGCGCTGTCGAGTGATGAAGTGCTGGTCGACGATCGCGTTGTGGACAAAACCGAATCCAGGCACGATTTCGATCGCGTGCCGCGCGATTCTGGAGAACGAGCCGGAATCGACGGCAGCGGACATGCCCGGCCAGAACTGATTGCCGGTGATCATTGAGTCGCTCATCACGGCAGCGCCGGCGGACGTACCTCCGACTACTGCGCCACCGCGAAAGCGCTCATGAATGACACGCAGCGCCGCGGATCCCTGCAGTGCGGCGGTAAGCACCGATTGGTCCCCGCCTGGGAACCAGATACCAGTCACGCTACTCAGGGCACGGACGACGGAGTCGTCGTCGGCATGCGCGCGCGTGACATTGACGACGAAGGAGTCGGCGCCGAGGCTGTCGAGCTGAGCCTCCTTCTCGGCGCCGGTGGCGACGGCGTCGGATGTCGCCATCGGAAGGATGGCAATGCGCGCTTTTCCCGGACCACCCGCGAGATCGACGAAATGGCGAACCAGAGCGTCGGGTTGCGAGCCGCCGCCGACTATGAGAAGAGTGCCCGCGGCCGCGTCAGCGCTCGGCGTTCCCGATTTGATCGGCCGCGTCGCTGGCGCGCCAGAAACGCACGCCGAGCCCAGTATAGCGAGAAGGGCGAGCCCGAAAAGTGTCGGCGACATCAGGCTCGAGAGCACACTGAAGCCGCGAAACGACTGGGCGCGCACCGGGATAGGACGGGTGTTGGAACGCGGCTCATTGGCGGCGCTACAATGAGTGTCGGCACCGACCTTGTCAAGGTTATTCCCCAACGCTCACCGCGCGCTGGCTGTCGCTCAGGTTGATATCACCTTTCCCTCGCGGTTGACACCGCCCCTCGGGCGCGTCTAGCTTGCCCGCGCCACTCCCGCCACGCCCTCCAAATGACAAACGCTCCGTATTCGCGCATCTCAGAGCTTCCGTCTCATACCGGGCAAACAGTCCGCGTGCGCGGCTGGGTGACGCACGTACGATCGTCGGGCAAAGTGGCCTTCATCGTCATGCGTGACGGCACCGGAATCCTGCAAACGGTGCTGGTGAAAACGGCGATCAGCCCCGAAGCGTGGGAGCTTTTCGGGAAGCTGACCCAGGAGACGTCGATCGAGGTCGAAGGGGAAGTGAAGCCCGACGCGCGCGCGCCTGGCGGCTTCGAGCTCGGCGTGAAAGATCTCTCGATTTATGGAGAGAGTCCGCTCGACTATCCGATCCAGCCCAAGGAACACGGAATCGATTTCCTGCTCGACAACCGGCATTTCTGGCTCCGCACACCCCGGCAGCGGGCCATCGCGCGCATCAGACACGAGGTGGAGCAGGCGATTCGCGATTTCTTCTACGAGCGTGACTTCACGCTGGTCGACACGCCCATTCTCACCGCCGCCATCGGCGAGCGCAGCGGTCTTTTTGGAACCGAATACTTCGACGAAGGAACTGCCTATCTCGCGCAAACCGGCCAGCTCTATGGCGAGGCGGCTGCCGCGGCACTGGGAAAGATTTACTGCTTTGGTCCGACGTTTCGCGCCGAGAAGTCGAAGACGAGACGGCACCTCACCGAGTTCTGGATGGTCGAACCGGAAGTCGCCTTCAACGATTCCGACGACAACATGCGGCTCCAGGAGGAGTTCGTCTCCTACATCGTCGCGCGGGTTCTCGAACGTCGACAGCCCGAGCTCAAGGAGCTCGAGCGCGATCCGGCGAAGCTGGAGACCATCAAGCCTCCATTTCCGCGCATCGCCTACACCGACGCCATCAAGATCCTTCAATCGAAGGGGAGCGCGGCGAAGTGGGGCGACGACCTCGGCGCGGAGGACGAATCGCTGCTGGTGGAAGGGCACGACAGGCCCGTGTTCATTTACAACTACCCGAAAGAAGCGAAGGCCTTCTACATGAAGGAGAATCCCGCCGATCCCCGGACGGTGCTGTGCGACGACCTCCTGGCGCCAGAGGGCTACGGAGAGATCATCGGTGGCTCGCAGCGCGAGGACGACCATGACAAGCTGCTGGCCCGCATCAAGCAGGAAGGGCTGCCGGTCGAGGCGTACAACTGGTATCTCGACCTGCGAAAGTACGGGACGTTCGTGCACTCGGGCTTCGGATTGGGTCTCGAGCGGACCGTCGGCTGGATCTGCGGCATCCACCATATCCGCGAAGCGATCGCGTTCCCGCGCACGATGAATCGCCTGCGGCCCTGAGACTGGTGCGGTTCGTGCGCCCTCGCAATCGTCGCGGATAGGAGAGAGACAGAATGGGATTCGAGCAATACCATGAGCCGGCGAGCGAGCTTTCTGCCGAGACGCGCACTTTTGCGCGAATGATCGCCTCGCTGACCGAGGAAGCCGAGGCAATCAACTGGTACGAGCAACGCATCTCGCTCGAGAAGGACCGCTCAGCGCGCGCGATAATGCGCAACGCGCAGCATGAAGAGTTCAAGCACTTCGGGATGGACCTGGAGTTCCTGCTACGCAAGAAACCTCGATGGCGCGAAGTGCTACAGGGGATTCTCTTCAAGCGCGGCGACATCGTCGAGCACGGCGAAGAGGCCGAGGAAGAGAGCGCCGGCTAGAGCCCGCTGGCGGTTTTTCTGCCGCGGTGAAAGTTTTCTGTCATGATGGTTCTTTCGGCCAGCCGTCCCGATGCCAGTCTGCTCGAGTTCCTGGCACAGAGAGCGCGACTCTCTTCAGTCCGCCGGCTCGGCGCCGATGTCGTTGTCGGTGGGCTGCTCATCGTCGCCGCCCTTCGCCTGGATTCGTGGACCCGACTCGCAATCGCGATGGCCGCTGTGTGCGTGATCGCCTATGCCGGGTGGGGTCTTCTCGAGCGCGTGACTGATCGTATCCGCGCGCGCCACTGGCCGCTGACCGCAGGCGCCCTCGACGCTGTTCGCGCCCTGTTGGCGATCTCCGGGGTAATTGCAGCGGTCGGTGTCCTGTTGAGCGCCTGGGCGCTGGCGCTCGGCACCTGGATCAGCTGACCCGCTCGCGCGAGACGATCGATGGGGAAGCGTGATCCGCGGGTCGACGCCTATATCGCGAAGTCGGGCGAATTCGCGAAGCCAATCCTCACCCACGTGAGATCGCTGGTGCACGACGTGGTTCCGGAGGCGGAGGAAACCATCAAGTGGAGCGTGCCGCACTTTGACTACAAGGGCGTTCTCTGCGGCATGGCAGCGTTCAAACAGCACTGCAACATCATCCTCTGGAAAGCCGCGCTCATTCCCGGTGGAAAAGGACGCGACGAGAAAGGCCAGATCACGAACATCAGGAATATGGCCGATCTGCCTGATGACAAGACGATGAAGCACCTCCTTCGCGAAGGCGCGCGACTGAATGCAGAGGGAGTCAAGGGACCACCTCGCAACAAACCCACCAAAAAACCGGTCGCGATTCCCGCCCAGCTCAAATCGGCTCTCGCGAAGAACAAGAAGGCAGCGGCGGCATTCGAGAAATTTCCGCCCAGCCACAAACGCGAATACGCCGAGTGGATCGCCGAAGCGAAGGGCGAGGATACGCGTCAGCGTCGGGTGAAAAGCGCGATCGAATGGATCGCGGAGGGCAAGTCCCGAAACTGGAAGTACGAGCGTTAAACGGGAGCACCGCTAAGCCGAGCGTCGCGCATTCAGTGCGTTGCTTCCTCACGTTTGGCTTCGTCCCATAGCGCATCCAGCTGCTCCAGTCCTGCTGCCTTCACGTCGATTCCTCGTTCGATTGCCAGCTGTTCGATTCGCTGAAAACGGCGCTCGAACTTCGCGTTGGCTTTGTCGAGAGCGATCGATGCGTGGACGCCAGCCTTCCGGCAAAGGTTGACGACCGCGAACAGGAGATCGCCGAGCTCCGCCTCTAGCGCGTAGTGGCGCGCATCGAGCACCGGCGCCGGGCCCGCACGTGGCGGCGGGGATGACTCGAGCTCGGCCTGAACCTCGTTGAGCTCTTCCTCCACCTTTTCAACGGGCCCGTGGATGTCCGGCCAGTCGAAGCCGACGCCAGCGGCGCGGTCCTGAAGGCGGTGCGCGCGGTGCAGCGAGGGCATTCCAGGCGGCAGGCCGTCGGCGATGCTCCGGCGGTGCTTCGACTTCATCCGCTCCCACGGCTCCTTCGCAGCGTCGCCGTAGAGGTGCGGATGGCGGCCTTTCATCTTGGTGATCAGACCGTCAGCAACATCGCGCAACGAGAAAGCGTGGCGCTCTTCGGCCATCACCGAATGAAAGAGCACCTGCAGAAGGAGGTCGCCGAGCTCCTCTCGCATCAGCTTGTCATCCTCGAGTCGAATGGCATCATCCAGCTCGTGTGCTTCTTCGATGAGGTACGGACGCAATGACTCGTGGGTCTGCGCTGCATCCCATTCGCAGCGCGCCCGAAGGTCGCGCATCAATGCCAGGGTATCGTCGAGTGCGCCGGTTTTTTCCATGCTGAAGACGGGCGTCGGAGTTTCTTGAAGGCGTGGATGGTCGCGGGTATGTTAACCCCACCATAAACTAAGCGTGATGAAGCACTCTTTAGCTCGCGCCAGGGTCGAGATCGATCTTGGCGCGTTGCAGCGCAATGCCGCGGCGGCAGCGCGGCGCGCCGGCGTCCCGCTTCTCCCCATGATCAAGGCCGATGCGTACGGGCTGGGCGCAGCCGCGGCGCTTCGCGCGCTCGAGCCGCTGAGCCCGTGGGGATATGGCGTTGCGACGGTCGCCGAGGGGGAAGAGCTTCGAAGTCTGGGAGTCACTCGCCCAATCGTTATCTTCACGCCGCTGCTGCACGCGGAGCTGCCCCGCGTCCGTGCTGCACGCCTCACCCCAACGCTGGGCTTCCCTGAGGAGATCGAGGCGTGGCGACAAGCCGGCGGCGGGTCGTGGCATCTGTCGATCGACACGGGGATGAGTCGCGCCGGCATTCCGTGGCGCGAGATCGGCAGGATCCGCCAGCTCGTCGAGCTGCTTCCGCCGGAAGGCGCCTTCACCCATTTCCACTCCGCCGAGCTCGACGATCGGAGCGTTGACGAGCAGGAGCGGCGCTTTCGAGAAGCGTTGTCGGCGTTGCCGCACCGTCCGCCGATCCTTCACACCAGCAACAGCGCCGCGATCGCGCGTCAGGGCAGAAGCGACTGGGACCTCGTCCGCCCGGGAATTTTTCTCTACGGCGTGGGCAGCGGGAGCACGGCGCGCATCCAGCCGGAGCCGGTCGTGCATCTGCGCGCGCCAATCGTCGAGATCCGAGCGCTGCAACCCGGCGACTCGGTCAGCTACGACGCGACGTTTCGCGTCGATCGTCCTGCGCGGATCGCGACGGTCTCGGTGGGATACGCGGACGGGTACCCGCGATCTCTAAGCGACCGTGGTACGGTGCTCGTAGGAGAGACGATGGCGCCCGTAGCGGGGCGCGTCACCATGGACATGACGATGATCGATGTCACCACCGTGCGCTGCGAAGTCGGCGACGTCGTCACGCTCGTCGGCAGGGCGGGCTCCACGCTGCTCACCGTAGAGCGCGTCGCCGACGATGCAGGTATGTCGCCTTATGAGCTGCTGACGGGATTGCGGTCTCGGGTCGAGCGCGTCTACGCCGAGGCCAGAGCGTGAAGCGCGCCGCGATCATAATCCTCGATGGTGTCGGCATCGGCGCTGCCCCGGATGCCGCGAAGTACGGCGACAGTGGCAGCGATACGCTCGGCAACCTGTCTCGCGAGTGCGGTGGCTTCCATCTTCCCCGACTCGAGCGCCTCGGTCTCGGCAACATTCGTCCGCTGGAGGGCATGCGCGAGCGCGGCGACGCGACCGGCGCGTGGGGCAGCATGGTGCCGGCGTCGGCGGGGAAGGACAGCACGACCGGCCATTGGGAGATCGCCGGCGTTCATCTCGCGAAGCCGTTTCCGACTTACCCGAATGGCTTTCCGGCGGACATCATCGAGCAGTTCTCGAGAGAAACAGGCCGCCCCGTGATCGGGAACGTGGTCGGCAGCGGAACAGAAGTGATCGAGAGATATGCGGCCGCGCAGCAGGATACCGGTGGCTGGATCGTGTACACGTCGGCAGACTCCGTCTTCCAGATCGCGGCTGACGAGCAGCTGATACCGCTTGCCGAGCTGTACGGCGCGTGCGAGACCGCGCGGCGACTGCTTGCCGCGCCCAACGACGTCTCACGCGTCATTGCTCGGCCGTTCGAGAAGACATCGGCCGGCTACCGCCGCACCGCTAACCGCCGCGACTATTCGATCGAGCCGCCGGCCGAGACGCTTCTCGATGCGCTGGCCCGGGCGGGAGTGCCACGCTCGGGGGTCGGCAAGGTCGATGACTTGTTTGCCGGCAGGTCGATTACCGCGCGACACACCGCATCGAACGCCGACGGAATACGCGGCATCAAGGATTGGCTGGCGACCGCCGAAAGTGGGTTCCTCTTTGCCAACCTAGTAGATTTCGACCAGCTGTACGGGCACCGCAACGACGTTGCGGGGTTTTATCAAGCGCTACGCGAATTCGACGCGGCGCTGCCTTCCATAACATCGCGACTCAAAGAGGACGACCTGCTTTTCATCACCGCCGATCACGGCAATGACCCAACTACGCCATCGACGGACCACGCGCGCGAGCGCGTTCCGCTGCTGGCGAGCGGAATGCGCGTGGTGCCGCGTGACCTGGGCGAGCGGACGACGTTCTCCGATCTGGGCGCGACCGTTGCGGAATGGTTCGGCCTCTCATTCAGGGGCCGCGGTCGATCGTTTTTGCCAGATCTGGTAGCCTGATGAGAAACCGCTCCACCAACGAAGCTTCCCTTCGGGAGGCGGCGCTGCGCGCGCTGGACAACGCCTACGCACCATACTCGAGCTTTCGGGTCGGTGCCGCGCTGCGCACGCGCTCTGGTGAGGTCTTCATCGGGTGCAACATGGAAAACTCCGCTTATGGGCTGGCGATCTGTGCGGAAACCCTTGCCGTGGCCTCTGCTGTCTCACAAGGACTTACCGATTTTGAGGAGATCGCGATTGCAACAGAGGACAGCGAGCCGACTCCGCCCTGTGGCGCGTGCCGACAGGTTCTGAACGAGTTCGCGCCGAACATCAAAGTCTCCAGCTACACGCGCGACGGGAAGGAAGCGGCCTGGACGCTGGAAGAGCTGCTGCCCCACGCATTCGCGCTAAACCCTTCACGTGGAAGAGTGTAGTGAAGTTTTCGTCAATCCTGCCGCGCTTGCTTGCCGTCGCGGCTTTGTTCTTTTCGATATCGTCGTGCTCGGAGAACCTGGATAGCTCGGGGGTCTGCGGCGTCCTCTGCCCGCCCATCGGCGGCGACGTCAAGACCATCACCCTCGACGCCGCAGTCGAGGTAGATACCAGTGTCAACGCGTTCTCGGGCCTCGGAACGG
>DASSNV010000256.1:0-8856 GCA_035701245.1 Gemmatimonadaceae bacterium
AGCAGGTGTACGTCGAGGCGATGCTGCAGAGCGCTTTGCGCTCCGCAGCCATCGCTGAAGAAATGGGACTCGGACATGATCGAATCATCATTTCCGCCAAGGTGTCGGGCGTGCAGGACCTGCTCAATGTCTATCGACAGCTCGCCCGGCGTTGCGACTATCCGCTCCACCTCGGGCTGACCGAAGCCGGACTTGGTTCGAAGGGTATCATCGCCAGCACCGCCGCTCTCTCCATTTTGCTCTCCGAAGGAATTGGCGACACTATCCGGGTGTCACTTACCCCTCGTCCCGGTGGCGACAGAACGGAAGAAGTCCGTGTCGCTCAACAGATCCTGCAGTCGCTGGAGCTACAGAGCTTCAACCCTCAGGTGACGGCGTGTCCTGGCTGCGGCAGGACGACCTCCACGTTCTTCCAGCACATGGCGGAAGACATCCAGACCTATCTGCGTGAACAGATGCCGACGTGGCGCGAACGGTATCCCGGTGTCGTGGAGATGAAGGTCGCAGTGATGGGTTGCGTTGTGAACGGTCCCGGCGAATCCAAGCACGCAAACATTGGCATCTCCCTGCCCGGCACTTTCGAGGAGCCGAAGGCGCCTGTCTACGTTGACGGCAAGCTGTTGGTCACCCTCAAGGGTGACACGATCGTCCCGGAATTCCTGAAGATTCTCGACGACTATGTCGAGCGCAGGTACGGAGCGAGAACCCCGGTCAGCGCGAGCTAGCGGACTACCCCGCCAGTTCCAGCAGCTCCGCGGAGACCTGATCCAGCTCGGCCATAATCGGCGCGTCGAACCCCACTTCGTGCAGTCTGTCGAACACTTGTCGGTACCACGCCGCGGTCGCTGACTTTCCGGTGTTGAAGCGGTTCCACACCGTTTCGGGGTCCACAGTGCGGCGCAGATCCGAAACGATCGACGCTGCGTTATGGATCTTGTCAGCTGCGCAGACCCAGCGGGCGTTATCGCTCGCCGCGGCTAGACGGTCGAGATAGTCGGATTTTCTCTCTTCGCTCGACAGCTCGATTCCATCGTCGTCCAGCCGCCGGTAGGTCACCGCCAGGACTGTCTCCAGAACCCTGCCGCCGAACTTGTCACCGATGCGTTGTTCCAGCATGTCGCGCGTGTAACCGTCACGCACGCAGTCTTCGATTACGTCGTGAAGTATTCCCGCGACGACGGTGTCATTGTCCCGACCGTAGCGGGTTAGTATCACGGCTACATTCGCGGGGTGGGTGAGGTAGGGAAGCTTCGTCCCCTTACGCACCTGACGATCATGGTGCTTCGCCGCGAATGCGAACGCGTGGTTGATGACGTCAGAGTAGCCCGTGACTGTCATTGTCTATTTGTCGGCAAACCAGGATACGATGCGCTCGAGACCACGCTGATCATCCGCGTCGAAACCATCGAGCCGCTCGGAATCTATGTCCAGAACACCGACAAGATCACCCTGGCCATTGAGCACGGGTACCACGATCTCCGATCGTGACCGAGCGTCACAGGTAATGTGCCCCGGAAACGTGGTCACATCGGGCACGATGATCGTGTGCCGCTCTGCTGCAGCTGCCCCGCACACACCCTGTCCGAAAGCGATCTCCAAACACCCGAGGCTTCCCTGATAGGGACCGACCCGCAGCAGCTGTCCCGGAATTACCGCCCGGTAAAAACCAGTCCAGAGGTGACCGAACGAATGGTGCAGCAACGCTGCAACCGTAGCCATTGCCGTAACATCGTCGCCGATTCCCTCGAGGATGGCGTCGGCGTGGCCTTTGAGCTCCTCGTACGCGCGTGGCTTGGGTACATATCTGAGATCGGGAATCGTCTCTGCCATTTCAGGCTAACGCGCGGCCGCCAGCTCCGGCTGGAACGCTCCTGACTGCCGTGTAGCGCCCAGCATTTCCTCGCGCGTCTCCAGCTGTGGCATTTCCGCATCCCAGAGCACCAGCCCATGCACCCGCATGTCAGCGCCACGCAAGCCGTCGACGGCACTCTTCAGCCCGCTCACAGTTGCGTGCGCGATCCGCGCGCAGAGAATCACATCCGGCGCGGGGATTATGCTGTTGGCGCTACGCTGTACGTAGCTAGTGGGGGCCGCGATGATGATGAAGTCATAGCGTCGCTGCATCCGCGCGAGCTCTTTGCGGACTTCTTCAACCACCTCGGCGTCGGGCATTCCGGCACGACGCGTCCCGCTCGGCAGCACATCCAATGGTCGATCGCGTCCAATCGTGGTCGGTACGATTGCTTCGGGCCATGTCGCCCCGCCAGTAATGATTCCAGAGAGACCCGGATCCGGCCGAATTCTGAGCACGCTGGCGACACTGCAGGTCGTTGGATCTACATCGACCAGCAGGGTACTTCTTGCCTCGTATGCCGCGGATGCAGCGAGGTTGGCAGCGACGGTTGCCACAATGCCTGGATCGTCACCGGTAATCGTTACGATCGGGACACTGGCTTCGACCGATGCGATGTGCAGATACAGAGTCCGGTAGCTCTCCGACACTACGTCGATGAGTGGTGGCGCTTCGACATCAGCTTGTCTCCGGCTTCGCTCGACAACGACTTCCGGAGGCTTGATCACGGTAAGGACGCGTGCGCCGGTTATCTGTTCGGCTTCCCGCGGATCAGCGATGTGCGGACGCTTGAGCTCTGTTCCGAACGAAGCGGCGAAACCAACGGCCAGCGCCAGCACGGCGGCGGCGGCGAGCATCGCCCAGGGCGGAGCGCCAACGTTCGCCAGCTCTCGGGCTCGTGCGGTTTCCCGATCGATCCGGATGTTCTTTTGATTGACCTGATCCAGCTGCCGGGTGGCAGCCGTGACGTTCTGCTGCGCCACGGAACGTTGCGCAAGCAGCTTCATCGTGTCGACGGTGATGACAGGCTTTACTACGGGTGCCGGCGTAGGCCGGATCAGGGCAAGCTTGCCGCGCACCTCGCCCCTTTTTGCATCTGCTATCCCCTGGATCTGGCGGCCGATGGCTGTCGCTCTGGACGTCAGTGACAGGTACACCGGATCGACACCGCCGACGGCGCCGAATGCGTTCCGTTCCCGCTCGATATCAGCCAGAGAATCGAGCAGAACGCGCACTCGCGGATCAGCCGCGACGCTCGGCGAAGCGGCAAGCGCGCGATAAGAGGTGGGCAGGGGAGCGTTCTCTGCTCGGTCGATCAGGCGGTTAAGGGTCGCCAACTCGGCGCTCAGCGAATCGCGCTGCGCCCGTACTGCTGGCGGGAAAGTGTCGATGACCGTAACGGGAACGGGCATCAGGGCCCGGCGGGTTGCATCGAGTACCGAATCGACCGATCTCAGCTCCGTGAGCGAACGGTCTCGCGCCGCAACAATGGGCGCCGAATCAGTAGGCGTCTCGATTCTGGCCGCGACCTCCTGAGCCTTCCGGGATGCGTTCCGTGGGACCAGCACGAACGCGATCAGCGCCCCGATGAAGACCACGCCCCCGACGATCCCGAAAACCACGACCCGGCGCAGCGCGTTCCTCGCACGCGCGGCCATCCAGAGATAGGCAGAGCCGCCGCTCATCCGGGCGATGCTATGAACGTTCATCGAGTCAAAGATTCACTGAGTCGGGGGCAGGCGCGAGGGGAGCGGCCAACGGGACTGTAACCGATCGGACGTTGCCACTGCGTTAGGTCTTCCCAATGCCCTCCAATCTAAGGGTTGGCGGGCATTTGGCAGCACGGAAAAGTCCTGTTGCGTGAAAAAGGCGGAGCCGCGGCTCCGCCTTTTGTTGCGTTAACCAGCAGCACTACTGGACGGTAATAGTCCCCTTCATGCCAAGGGCAAGGTGCGGAGTGCAGTGGAACGGGTATTGACCCGGCTTGATTTTCGCGAACGAGATCGTCACCGACTCGCCGGGATTCATCTTCATGTTGCTGGACAGCTCGCTCATCTTGTCCGTACCCATGTTTGCATCGAGCTGGCCTTTGACATCAGCCGGGATGGTGGCTGGATCGAAAGCCACGTTGTGCGGTCCGCCGCTCACAACGACGAACTTGATGCCGTCACCCTGCTTCACGGTGATGTTCGCAGGCTCGAAGCGATAGCCCTTGGCGTCACCGACCATGTTGACGGTCTTGGTTGTACCGGTGATCGGCGCCATCGTGCCCGTTGCACCGGTGCTGGTACCGGACGTCGTCGCTGACGCGCCGCCGGTGGTTGCCGTCGTCGTCGTCGCGCTGGTGTCGACAGCGACGTGCGTTGTATCGCCAGGCTTGTTTTCGCCGCCTGCGCAAGCGCTGAGCATCATGAATCCAACTGCAACCGCGAATCCTTGGAACTGCATCGTTTGTGGCCTCCAGAGCCGTACAGTAGTGCACTTACAGGAATGCAACTTTCCCTCGGAGTTTGTGAATTTATTCACAAGCTCGCCGACATGCAATGAATGCGGCACTTTCGTCTCATGATCCGTGCCCTCATGTCGCGCGACGCCAGATGATCGCAATTCCCGCGCTCGATCTTCGCGGAGGAGCGTGCGTGCAGCTCGCCGCAGGATCCTACGACCAGGAGTTGATTCGCATTCCGGATCCCGTCGGCGTCGCAGTTGCCTGGCGACAGTACGGCTTCCGACATCTCCATGTCGTCGATCTCGACGCAGTTGCGGGACGCGGAAACAACTCGACGGAAGTTCAGAGCATCCTCGGCACGACCGACGTGGAGATTCAGGTCGGAGGTGGCGTGCGCAGCAGCGCGGCGATTCAGCAGCTTCTCAATGACGGTTCGCAGCGCGTGGTCATCGGTACGCGCGCGCTGGAAGATCCTGACTGGCTCGCCGACATGGCGACGCTATTTCCAGGCTCGATCGTCGTCGCAGCCGACGTCCGAGGTCGGAAAGTTTTGTCTCACGGCTGGACCCGCATTCATCCCAAGCTCGTTCTCGACATCGTCGAAGAGCTCAATGGACTTCCGCTTGCGGGCATACTGGTGACAGCGGTTCACCGCGAGGAAGCCATGAATGGAAGCGACCTGCCCCTCATGGAGGATCTGGCGGAAGCCGCTGAATTCCCCGTTTTCGCGTCAGGCGGCCTCGGAAGCGTCGGCGATTTGCGAGCGCTTGCCGACCGCGGAGTGGCCGCGGCAATCATCGGCGTCGCACTCTACAGCGGAGCAATGGATCCCTGGGCAGTCGCTGAAGAGTTCGCGGAGTAGCTCCCGTCCACGAGCAAAAGTCGCTAGAACATACTGATGGTGCGCATGTTCAGTTTCGACGGGTCTCCGACATACGCAAAGCGAAATCCCTTCATGTATCGTCGAGCTACGCGCTGAACGGCCTCGGGCGTAACGCTCTTCAGCTCGGAAACGAAACGATCGGCCTCTCGATAATCGCCCTCGTAAAGTTGTGACCGCGCGAGAAAGTCGGCCTGTGCAGCGTTTGTCTCGTTGTCGAGGAAATATTCGGTAATGAACTGCTCCTCGAGTTGTCTAAGCCCGATTGGGTCGAGCAGTCCCTGCTGCAGATCGATGATCGCAGCGCGCATCAGTTTGAGCGTCGTGTCGGGCGCAACTGTCGAAACGTACAGCCCGCCGGCGGTTGCTGCACGGTCCATGAAAGGTGCATGCACATCGTAAGTGAGATTCTGCCGGGTACGGATTTCGGCGAACATGCGGCCGGTGAGGACTGATGTCGCGACTCGGAGAGCCTGGTAATCGGCGCCGCTGGCCAGCGGGCCGCTGTAGTACCCGAGGATGTAATTCGTGGGCAGCTGGCGCTGTTCGACCACGACAGCCGTTGGCGCTTCCGGAATTCGGGGCGGCTCCGTCCATTTGTACGACCCCTTTGGCAGCTGTCCGATAGTCTGCGCCACGAGGCGCTCGATGTGAGCGCGATCGATATTCCCCACTACCACCAGCAGCATCCGCGACGTCACGAACTGCGACTGCTGGTAGTCACGAAGCGCGGCGGAATCGAGCGCCTGGATCGAATTCTCGTTGCCGACGACCGACACCGAGTACGGGTGGCCAACGAATGTGATGCTGTCTGCGAGATAGTCGGCGAGCGCATCGGGATCATCCCGGCGCTGCCTGATACCCGATAGGTATTGGGCCTTTACCAGATTGACGTCGGTCTTGTTGAGAGTCGGATGCATCACGCGGTCTGCGAAGATCGACCACGTAGAGTCGAACACCTCGGCACTCGACCGGATGCCGAACATCGTCCAGTCCGCGCTCGGCGCGACGACGATTTCGCTGCCCAGTCGCGACATGGCGCGCCTAATTAGGTTCCGCGGATACTTCAACGTACCGCGCTCCGATACGTCGAGCAGAATCGGCTCGATGCCCGCATTGGCATCGGTAACCTGACGCGCTCCGCCAAGCAAATAAAGATTGGCCGCGACGACATTGTTCGCGTTGTTCTGTCGCAGAATGACGTGCACGCCTGACACGTCGAAGCTGGTCGTGGCGGACGCCAGAGCCAGCGCAATCGACAGCAGCAGCGAAGAGACCATTAGCGCGTCCCCGCCATGACCAGATCATCGGCGACAAGCTTCAGCGACTGGCGGGCATCGGGCGCGATCAGAACTCCCGCGATGTGCGGCTTGCCGAGGATGTACCGTCGCGCGTAGGCGCGCAGGTCGTTGATCGTCTGTTGTGCCATGTAGTCCACGTATCCCATGTAGTACTCGAGACTGGCGACGCTCCACCAGAAGCCGAGGGTATGTGCAAATCCCGAAGCACGTTCTCTGTCGAAAGCTGAAGTCACCGCACGGTGCGCCTTCACCGCCTCGAGCTCCTCCGCACTGAAGTATCCCGGCGTATCGAACTTGGCGATCTCGCCATACAAGGCGGCGAGCGCCTCCTTCAGCTGTTCGGGCGACGTTTGCCCGCTGATTGTGATGGGACCCGTGTGATTCAGGGTGTAATAGTTGACCCCTACCGCCTGCCACAGACCGCTGTCGACAAGGCGTTGCTGAAATTGCGACTGCGGATCGTTGAGCACATCAGAGAATACATCCGCGGCATAGGTGGATTTGGGATCCTCCCCCACACTCGGCCCCTGCCATTGTACCTGAACCGTGACCGCGCCCACCGGAGCCTCGACGATCACGCCCTCACTCTTTGCAAGCGCCGGAATCGGCGGAATCGGATCGGTTACGAAGGGATCGGGGCCGCGCTTCCAGCCTCCGAGCTCGCGTTCAGCGATGGCGAAGACGTTTGCGGGAGTGACATCGCCGGCGACGATCAGAACAGAATTGTTCGGGATGTAATATTTCTGCTGGATCGCTCGCATTTTTTCCGGAGTTGTCGTCGAGACGATCTCACGATTGCCGATCGTGTTCTTGCGGCTGTAGTTCCCGGGATAGAGCTTGAGATCGATCTGCCGCTGGAGCGCGAAGAACGGGCTCGACTCGTTGCGGTCGTACTCCCCGATCACGACCTGTCGCTCGCGCTCCAGCTCATCGCGCCGAAAGAGCGGTGCCTGGATCGCCGCCGAGACGAGGCCGATGGCGTCCTCGAGCTTTTCGGTGGGAACCGTCATGTAGTAATTGACGCGCTCTTCCTGGGTGCTCGCGTTGAAGACGGCGCCGAGTTCCGACGCGCGATCCCAGAACTCGTTCGGCTCGGGGTACTTCGCGTCCGCGCGAAAGAACATGTGCTCGTACATGTGTGCGAGCCCTTCGTACTCCGGCGTCTGTGTAAATGACCCGTTCTTGACATCGATCTCCACAGTTGCCAGCGGAACGCCGTGATTCTCGACGACGATGACTTCCAGACCGTTGGGCAGAACTTTGCGCTGGATGATCTTCTCGAGCTCCGCTCGCTGGCCCCACGCGTGCACGGGGGCAAGGAACGCGAAAGCGAGCGCAAGAGTGGCGCAGCAACGCTGGAAACCTTTTCTTTCGGACATGTCAGATTCAGTGAAAGCCCGCTCGGACACCTACGGGCAATTAGCAGCTCGTGTAGATGCCAAGAGGCTCAAACGCAATGAGCCTCTCGGTCAATACACCACATTCAGGATCGGTGGTCCAGCCGATCTCTTTTACGATGCAACATCGGCCGACGATCTGGCAGGGGCAGTCAGCGCCGCGCGGGATCTGGGGATCGAGTATTTCGTCCTCGGCCTGGGCGCCAATATCCTCGTCGGCGACAAAGGATTCCGCGGGCTGGTGATTCGCAACACCTCCAGTCACCTGAAATTTCTCGACCGAGGCAGACTTTGGGTTGAGTCCGGGGCGGTGATGGCGAGGCTGATACCTCAGGCAGTAGAGCGCGGATTGTCGGGCCTCGAGCATTACGTCGGAATCCCGAGCACCGTCGGCGGCGCTGTCTGGCAAAATCTTCACTTTCTGTCCCCGGCCCCCGCGCGCGAGCGTACGATGTTCATCGCCGAGGTGTTCGACACCGCGGAGCTCCTCACTCACGATGGCCAGCGCAAGGTTGTCGATCGGGACTACATGCAGTTCGGGTACGATACCAGCACCCTCCACAAACAACGCGACATCGCGCTGGCGGTGACCTTTCAGCTCGAGCAGGGTGATACCGCGGTGATGCACCGCATCATGCAGGAGAATCTCAGCTGGCGCGGTGGAAAGCATCCATGGCTGGAGTATCACCCGAGCGCGGGATCGATTTTCAAGAAGATCGAAGGTGTGGGTGCCGGCCGGCTCATCGACCAGGTCGGCCTGAAGGGCTTTCGTCATGGCGACGCCCAGATCTCACACATTCACGCCAACATCATGGTCAATCTGGGCAAAGCCACCGCGAAGGATGTGCGCGAGCTGATTGCCATCGCTCAATCCAGGGTCCGAGAGCAGTTCGGACAGAATCTCGAGCCAGAGATTGGTTTTATCGGAGAGTTCTGAGTTCAGGCTGTCGACAACTGTTCGACGCGCTCGGTGACTG
>DASSNV010000257.1:0-9641 GCA_035701245.1 Gemmatimonadaceae bacterium
TAACACCGCGGGCAATGCCGATTTCTCCGATGTGAGTAGCGGCAGCTCCTCCACCGCGCCCGCCGGTGGCCAGACTTACGTCGTGAAAAGCGGCGACAGCCTGAGCAAAATCGCCAAGCACTTCTACGGCGACGCCAGCAAGTGGAAGAAGATTCACGCCGCCAACGCGGACAAGATTCCAAATCCCGATCTGATCCACCCGGGTCTGCAGCTCACCATTCCTGCCGCTTAGCGAGGAAATCCAGTCATGCAAAAACCAGTGGCGCGCCTGAGCGCGTTCGCGGCCGCGTTGCTCGTCATCGCAGCGACCGCCGCGTGCAGCAAGAAAAACGACAATGCCGTCGTCGATACGACGTCTCTTGGAACCACGACGGCGAGCGTCGCGGTCGACACCGCACCGATCCGCGTCAGCGACATCCAGGTAGGCAAGTCGATTGGCTCGGACAAGAAAGTCAGCGATCAAACAGATTCGTTCGGCGTCCGCGATACGATGTATGTTGCCGTGATCACCGACGGCGCCGCCAGGAATGCGAAGATCGACGCCAAGTGGACCTACAACGACAAGCAGACGATCAAGTCCGACAGCCAGACGATCTCACCAACCGGCGGCGAGAACGTAACGGAGTTCCACGTGACGAAGGCATCCGCCTGGCCGAAGGGGAAATACAAAGTCGAAGTGATTCTCAACGGCACCTCCGCCGGCACCAAGGATTTCGAGGTGAAGTAGCGCACATCGCGAGTATGGAAGCTGAAAAGCTTATCGCTGACTAAGCTTTCGGCTGCCTGCTTCAGTATTCGATGTGCCAGCTAGCGCCGCGATCCAAACCCCGCGGTGGTAAAAACACAAACGCCGCAGGCTCCTTGGAGTCTGCGGCGAATTTATTTGGCGGTCACCCGCCGAAACGTGCCACGCGCGCCGTCATTGGAACTCTACGTCCTACCGAGCGGCGGCGGGCATCTTTCAAAATGTCAAAAAAGAGTGGAGCTGAGGGGGATCGAACCCCTGACCTCTGCAGTGCGATTGCAGCGCTCTCCCAGCTGAGCTACAGCCCCGCGACGAACGCGACGGACTGTCCTCGAACTAGTCGGGCTGACCCGTCGCACCGGATCAAAGCAAAGGCCCCGCGAGTTTGGGCGGGGCCGCTCTTCTCTGAACCTAGCGGATCCGACCCCAAAGTCAATACCAAATTTCAGATTTTGACTCCGTAACTCTTTGCCTGGACTCACTATACACGTCCCGGCAACACTATATGACGAGGGTCCCCGCGTTCGGGTAACACGCACGGCGACTGGCCACCCTAGTCCTAAAGGTGGCAGGTGGGAGACACGGTCAGAGGCACGGGTACCAGTTTATCCGGCGCGTTCCATAGTGCGTGACACAGCTAGAACGCCAGTATAGCAACTGATCCCCGTGCCCCTCTGCGCACCTCTCCCACCTGCCACCTTTAGGACCAGGGGTGCGGACAGAGCGCCGAGTTCTCAGAACGCCAAGTCTCACCCAGCAATAGTATCCCCGCCCAGCACTGGCAGTATTTCTCCGGAGATGTAACTCGAGTCGATGTTCGACGCCAAAAACACGTAGGCTGGCGCGAGCTCCTCCGGCTGACCGGGCCTCCCCATCGCCGAGTCCTGGCCGAATTTCGTGACGTGCTCCGGATCGCTCGATTGCACGTTGAGCGGCGTCCACACCGGGCCCGGCGCGACCGCGTTCACGCGGATTCCCTTCTCGACGAGATTCTGCGCCAGCGCTTTCGTGAATGCGTGGATCGCGCCCTTCGTCGCCGAATAGTCGAGGAGTGTCTTTTCGCCTTCGAGGCCGGTGATCGAGCCGGTGTTGATGATGCACGAGCCCTTCTTCATCCGCGCCACCGCCGCCTTCGCCATGTAGAAGTAGCCGAAGAAATTCGTGCGGAATGTGCGCTCCAGCTGCGCGTTGTCGATGTCCTCGATCGATTCCTGATTCTTCTGGAACGCTGCATTGTTGACCAGGATGTCGATCTTCCCGAATTCGCTGACCACCCGCTCGACGCAGCTCTCACAGTAATCGGGATCGGTGACATCGCCGGGCATCAGCAGCGCGCGCCGGCCCTCCGCTTCGATCGCCGCCCGCGTCTCCTCGGCGTCGCGCTCTTCCTCGGGAAGAAACATGATCGCGACGTCCGCGCCCTCCCGCGCGAACAGCACCGCCACCGCGCGACCGATTCCCGAATCGCCGCCCGTGATCAGCGCCGTCCTCCCCTTCAGCTTGTCAGCGCCCCTGTAGAGCGGCGCCGCGTATTGTGGTCGCGGATGAACCTTCGCCTCGATCCCCGGATACTCCTGGTGCTGCTTCGGCATCGGCGGCTTGGGATGCGCGCGTACTCTCTCGAGCTCTTTCTCGCGAACCTTGCGTGATCTCGCGGATGATTTTCGTGCTGTGCGTGTCGGCATTGCCCCTCTTTTCTCGATGTGTGATTGCATCCGAGAGAGGCAAGGCGCGTTCCCCTCGGCCTTCTGGCCCACCATATATTTCGCCCGCATGTCGCTCACCCTTCGCTTCCTCGGCACTTCCGCGTCGCGCCCGACCGTCGAGCGCAACGTCTCGTCGATCGCCGTCATCCGCGAGGGTGAGACGCTGATGTTCGATTGCGGCGAAGGAACCCAGCGCCAGATGATGCGCTACGGAATCACCTTCGCGCTGTCCGATATTTTTTTCACTCACATGCACGCCGACCACATGCTTGGCGTCACCGGATTGTTGCGCACGTTGGCACTTCAGGGCCGAACCGAGCCGATGAATCTGTATGGCCCCGTTGGCTCAGAAAAATTGCTGTGGCGTGCGATCACCCTCGGCAGCGAGAAGCAGCACTTCGAGATCAGGGTCTTCGAGCTCACGCCCGACACTCCGCTCAAGCGCGGCGGTTACTCGGTGATCCCGTTCGCCGTCGAGCACGGCGATCGCACCGCCATCGGCTACCAGATCGCCGAAGAGACCCGGCTCGGCAGATTCAATCCCGAGAAGGCGCGGGAAATGGGAATCCCGGAGGGCCCGCTGTGGGGAAAGATTCACAAGGGCGAGACTGTGCGGCTGCCCGATGGCAGAACCGTTGAGCCTTCAGAGCTTGTTGGTGGTGCGCGGCCGGGACGGCGCATCGTACTCACCGGCGACTCGCGCCCGTCGGAAGCAACGGTTGCCGCGGCGACCGGTGCCGACGTCCTCGTCCACGAAGCAACGTTTGCGTCCGAAGAAGGACCCCGCGCCCTCGAAACCGGCCACTCCACCGCTCGCGAAGCCGCCGAAGTTGCCGCCAAAGCAGGAGTGAAGCGCCTGATTCTGACGCACGTCTCCGCGCGCTACTCCCGCGACACCTCCGAGCTGGAACGCGAGGCCCGCGAACTCTTCCCCGCCACTCTCATCGCCCGCGACGGCCTGGAAGTGGACGTGCCGTTTACTACCGCGGATTAAAGCCGCGCACGGTCGGCGAAGGCGGGGGATCTCAACACGTCCACGCGTTTCCGGGGGAGGAGCGCGCGCGACCCCTGCTGTCGAGAGAACCGCGCTCGGAGGCTATGAGGAAGGTAGGTGGCGGTAAGGCGATCGGGGATCCTCTGAGGAAGCCCCACTTGGCGACAAGGAGACGCGCGACCGAGCGGAGCGAGGGAGCGTTGTGAGCGGCTCCGCCCGAGCCAAGTGCGCTGACGAAGACGATCCCCGATCGCCGCACCGCGCGGCAGGATCGGCTCGCAGCTAAGATGCGCGGTTGACGCGAGAGAGCTCGTTGGACACGGGCATGGACCTCCTGAACAATCGCGCGAGCTTTTCATCCGTCAGCGACTGCATGATCTTGTCCGCCGAGACACGCGACGTCACACTGCGCGACTCGGGTCCGTTCCAGATGTCCCACGCGTATCGATCGAGACGCGCGGTCTTGCCGCCGGGATGATGAAACACGATCATCGCGTTGCTGGCGCCGGGCACCTGAACCTCGACGCCCCAGTTGACGCCGTCGGGTCCGCGAAATGGTCTGATCTGTCTTGCCATGGTTAGTGAGAAGTAAGCACGAGCGGATGCAGCCGCTGCCGTCCCGCGAACCCTGCATCGACCTCGTGCCAGTACTGCACGCTCGATTCCCCGAGTCTCCAGCAGTAAAAAACGTCTCGGCCGTCGAGCTGGCCGCGGAAATCGACGAGACCGGTATCCATCCCTTTGCAGATGACGCCGAGGTCGTTGAGCTCGGCGATGTAGCTCTCGATGTCGCGCGCCAGTCGCTGTGCCTCGATCTGCAGCAGCTCCGCGATCACGTCGGGGTGTTCCGGACTCGATCCGGCGGTGGCGACCTCGAATTCCCGGACCTTCTCCTCCCACGCGCGATGATCGCGCACGAGGTCCTCGACGATCCGCCTCACCAGCGGCAGAGTACGATTTGCTTCGTCGACGGTGAAGGATTTTTCCATGTGCCTTACAGTAGACACTGGTTAGTCGGGGAGCAAGGCGTTGCGTCCGGCACCCCTGGTCCTAAAGGTGGCAGGTGGGAGACATGGTCAGAGGCACGGGTGTCAGCTTATCCGGCAGCGCCACGCTCCGTACGCCGAGAAATCAACCTCGCGCACCCTCCTCCGAGATGCGTTCCTGCAACCGTCTCTCCCGCCTCTCCTTCGCCGCCTGGTACCTACGCATCTCCTCGGGCGTCTCGGGCTTCAAACGCGGCACCGGGACGGGTCGCCCGTTGCGATCGACGGCGACGAAAGTGAGGTAGCACGAATTGGTGTGGCGGCGCACCCCGGTCAGAAGATTCTCGGTCTCCACGCGCACCCCGACCTCCATCGACGTCCGCCCGACGAAGTTCACGCTCGACTTCATGATCACGAGGTCGCCGACGTGGATCGGCTCGCGGAAATCGACACGATCCACCGACACCGTCACGCACGCGAGGCGCGCGTGCCTGATCGCCGACACCGCGGCAGTGGTATCCATCATCGCCAGCACCACTCCGCCGAAGACGTGGCCGAGCACGTTGGCGTGCTGGGGCATCATCAGCTGCGCAGTCTCGTGCTGCGTCTCGCCCACGGTGCGCGCGCCTTCATCCGGAGCGCCGCGCTTTGCGGCCGAATTTCCGTCCCGCGATTTCGATGGACTCAAGTCTGCCGTCCGGACACGGTCTTTCTGGTCGGATGCTGCGGGAGTCGTCTCGATACCTGCTGGATCGTCTCGCCGTAGGCCGTCGCATCGTTGAACGCCCGCGCGAGCGCATGGCGCGTCGCAGCGTCGACCCGAGGCTGATCGAGCCAGAAAATCTGGACGAAGCTCGACGCGACGTAGCCCAGCCTCCATTCGCGGCCACGGCGATCGCGCAGCGACAACGCGTTCGCCTTCTGCGCGGAGTCGTAATGCGAGATGACGTCGTAGCCGTCGTGCTTCCAGCGGCGGTTCATGAACCCGCCCTCGCCGGCCGCCTCGCGCACCGTCGAGTCGCGCAGCATGTGATCGAGCGCGACCGGCTTGCCGTTGCGCAGATCGATGACGGTTCGGGTGGTGTCGTCCTGATCGTCTTCGTCGCCGTGGTCGATCGACAGCCGATGCTCGAGCGCCACGTATGGACCCAGCACGTTCAGGATGTCGGTTTCGCCGACGGCAGTCACGTCAACGTCGTCTTCAGGATCGTCGTCTGGCCCCAGGAGCGGCGCCGACGGATGCTGGCGATGATACTGCTCTGCCATCCTTACTATGGTGGTATCATCGTAGATGACCGCTGAATCACCGGTCGCCAGCTCGCGACGGAAGACGCGCTCGCCGCTCAGCAGCGCTCGCGGAAACGATCGATCGATCTCCGAAACGAAAATCTCGTAGTAGCGGCCGCCGGTCCGGGCCAGGATGAGCGGTGAGCCGCGAATTCTGAGTCCCGAATTGTCGCTGCGCACCCAGTAGGTCTGGTCACCGGCGGTGACGAGAAATTCCGCCAGCGGCGGCGGGGGCGGCGGCAAAGCACAACCGCCCGCGAGGGCGGCAATGGCGAGAAACGTGTAACGCATCAGTTGCCAAATATATCCAGTTCGACCAGCTGCCCGGTCGCCGGATCGATTTCTCCTAATGGTAGTACTATCCCGGGCGTTTGCGCGTCCTTATCGAAGCGCCAAGCGCACTAGTTAGATTGCAAACTCCGCCGACATCCCAACACCAGACAATGCTGCACCAGCGAATCACCCTTGCCCTCGGCGCGGTGGCAACCGCGCTTACACTCGGCTGCACCGGCACCCACGAGGCCTCCGCCAAGAGCGCGTCCCCCGACATGCAGATTGCGCCTGCGCCGGTGGGACAGCCGAGCTCCTCGAGTACTGGCAGCGCCCCGCCGACCAGCGCCGGTAGTGTCCCGACCACCGCTACCTCTCCGACCGGCGTCGCGGCATCGTCAAGCGCGACCGCTTCCGGATCGGCAACGTTGCAGCGCGACGCGGCGCAGAGACCGACCAACGCAATCAGCGATTCCCCCGCGGTGAGGGCGCCGGTCGTGGTCGGAAACCATCCAACCCCGCCAGTCCTCGACTCCCTGATCAAGGGAACGCTGCCCGCACGCGGGCTGTACGTGTATCGGTTCGGCGCCAATCCGCGACGCATGAAACATCTCATCGGGATCGCCGATTCGACCGAGATCAACGCGCTGATCATCGATGTGAAGGACGAATTTGGGCTGAATTACGTCTCGGATGACCCGATGGTGCGCAAGAATGCCGGGACCCAGGTCAAGGCGTCCCACCTCGGCGCGCTCGTCGATACGATTCGCGCCCACGGCATTCTACCCGTCGCCCGCATCGTGGTATTCAAGGACTCGGTGACGGCGCGCAACAATCCCGACCACACCATCCGGAAAGAGGACGGTACCGCCTGGCACGACAAGAAAGGCCAGACCTGGGTGAATCCCTACGCCAACGCGATCTGGGAGTACAACTTCCGCGTCGCCGAGGACGCCATCAAGATGGGCTTCGGCGAGATCCAGTTTGACTACATCAGGTTTCCGGAGCCTTACAAGAGTCTCCCGCCGCAGGTGTTCCCCGAGCAGCACGGCCGCAGTAAACCGCAGGTGCTGGCCGAGTTCCTGAGCACCGCGCGCAAGCGATTCGCGCAATATGGAATCAGGACGACCGCCGACGTCTTCGGCCTCGTCACCAGCGTCGGTGGCGCGCTCGAGGTTGGTCAGCAATGGGAGCCGATCGCCAGGTCGGTGGATGTCGTGCTGCCGATGACCTATCCGTCGCACTATCCGCCCGGGTCGTTCCAGCTGCCCCATCCCAACGCCGCGCCGTACGACGTGATTCACATCGCCGTGTCACGGGCCCGCGAGCGCGACGCCAAGCTCGGGATCACCGGCGAGCACGTGCGCCCCTGGCTGCAGGCATTTTCGATCGGCAAGCCGCCCTACGGTCCCGAGCAGCTCGAGGAGCAGAAGCGCGGCGTCTACGATTCGGGCTACGACGGCTGGGTGATGTGGGAGCCGGGCTCGCGCTACGACAAGTTTCTCCCAGCGCTCGAGCCGACGTTCGTTTCGAGGAAGAAGAATCCGCCGGTGCCACGGCCTTCTAATCGGCTGGAGTAACGCGTCGTCGTCCCGGCAGAGAGTATCGGCGCTTTGACTCGCCACCCCTCGTACGTAAGCGGGCAGCTGCAGGCTTAACAGCTGCTACGCTGACAGCTCTCGGGAACCATCGCATCTCGTCGTCCGAGTCCGAAGTCGGAATGGCGAAGAGACCAGTACATAGGTGCTCCCAGCAGCAAGCCGACTACGCTTAACGCTCCCCGCTTCTGTTTTGTGGATGCCGTTGCGCGCCCCGATCGATTCCCCGGGAAAAGCTGTCGGCATAGCAGCTGTTAAGGCTTGCACCTGCCCGCTTATGTACGAGGGTTGGCCAGCTACGAGGCCGAGTCTCTACGCCGCGACCACCCTATATTAGGCCCATGCGAACAACGGCGACGATCAAGGGAATGACCTGCGCGCATTGCGTCCGCGCCGTCTTCACCGCGCTCGGCGGGGTGCCCGGAATCGAGCGGGCCGACGTCTCGATCGGGCGAGCGGTGATCGAGCACGACGGGAGCGTCACGCCTGACCAGATCCGCGACGCCGTCGCGGTCGCCGGTTACGAGGTGACCGGATTCACCGACGATCGACGCAGTCTCCCGCTCGCGCCGTGAAGACTCCGACCCATAACACACCGATCCGGGAAGACGACGAGGCGAGCGTCGGAACTCTCCTTGCGCCCGACATTCTCGAGCTGCTGGAGGAAAATCCCGACGCCATCGGCGCCGAGACCGAGGAGCTGCACGCACGCGATCTCGCCGACGTAGCGCAGGCGCTGCCGCGCGAGATGGTCGCGCCGTTCCTGTCGGCGTTGCCGGTGGAGCGCGCGGCCGACGTCCTCGAGTACCTGAACGAGGAGTTGCGCACCGAAGTCCTCGAGACGATGAGCGTCCGCCAGGCGGCGGAGCTCGTCACCGAGATGACGCCGGACGATCGCGCCGACGCTCTCGAGGACCTCGAGGAGGAAACGTCGGAGGAGATCCTCTCCGAGATCCCGGCCGCCGAGCGCGCCGAGACGGAGCGGCTGCTCGCTTACGATCCCGATTCGGCGGGCGGTCTGATGACCACCGAGTTCGTCTCCGTCTCCGAGGATACGCCGGTCGATGAGGCGCTTGCCGCGGTGCGACGGATTGCCCGCTCCGAGCGCCTCGAGGCGATGAACACGATCTACACCACCGACGCCGCGGGCCGAGTGCAGGGGGTCATGTCGCTGCGCGAGCTGCTCGCGGCGCCGGAGGGCGGGAAAGTCTCCGACATCGCGTGGGAAGAAGTGCAGACCGTTCCGATCACCGCCGACCGCGAGGAAGTCGCGCGCGTGACTCGCGAGTACGACCTGATGGCGGTCCCGGTGGTGGACGACAACGGCGTCATCCAGGGCGTCGTGACCGTCGACGACGTCATCGACGCGCTCGTCGAAGAGCACACCGAAGACGTCCAGCGCTTCGGCGGAATGGAAGCGCTCGACATGCCGTACACCAAGATCGGTTTCTTCTCGATGATCATGAAGCGCGCGCCGTGGCTCGCCGCGCTGTTCATCGGCGAGATGCTGACGACGATTCCGATGAAGCACTTCGAGGGCGAGCTGCAGCACGCGATCGTGCTCGGCCTCTTCATCCCTCTCATCATCAGCTCGGGCGGCAACTCCGGATCGCAGGCGACGTCGCTCATCATCCGTTCGCTCGCGCTGGAGGAAGTGCGGCTGCGCGACTGGTGGAAGGTTTTCATGCGCGAGCTGCCGTCAGGTTTCGTGCTTGGCATCATCCTTGGCATCATCGGCGCGATTCGAATTCTGGTGTGGCAGTACTTCGATATCACCGGCGGCTACGGCCCGCACTACGTCCTGATTGCGATCGCGATCGGGATTTCGTTGGTCGGCGTCGTCACCTTCGGATCGATTATCGGGTCGATGCTGCCCTTCGTGCTCCGCCGACTCGGCTTCGACCCCGCCAGCGCCTCCGCCCCCTTCGTCGCAACGCTCGTCGACGTGACGGGGATCACGATCTACTTCTACGTTGCGCTACTTCTTCTTCGCGGAACGCTGCTCTAGCGGGCTCGGATTCTGAGCCCTCGTAGCGTCGGCTGGCACCCCTAGTC
>DASSNV010000258.1:0-7209 GCA_035701245.1 Gemmatimonadaceae bacterium
GTCATCGAGGGTCGGCGGCGGGCCAGCGAGGTCGGTGCTGCAAGCAACTGCCCCAACCGCCAGAATCATCGCGGCGGCGGACAGCATTGGAGTTCTGAATCTCATAAAAAGGTGCGCTCCTTTGTGTGATGGCGCCGCGAAGGGCGGCTGCTATCAACACGAAGAAAACGGGGAAAAGAAACGGGGTTTTCCGGTGAGGAAGGAGGACCTTTTTAGGGGAAAGGCTGAGATGGAGCTTTCGGGGTTCGATCGGGGTCGTCGAACTGGCAAAGGACGGGGCGAGACGTCACGGGTGAACTGCAAAAGAACGGGTGCGAGTTGGTGAGTGGCATAGATGTCGGTGATGAGTTCACGACGTCGGGACGTTTCTAACCGGAGTACGGCACAAGCAGTAGCCTGAACGTGGAATGCAACCGGTGACGTCCCGACGTAGTGAACCGCAAACCGGCCACTACGCTACTGACATCTCGCACCCGTTCATTTGCAGTCTCGTCCGTGGCGCCCCGAACTCCGCGGACCGTCCCACCGGCGATGCCTATTCGTTGGGATCCCGCTCGAACCTCGCGTCCTTCTTCGTCCAGCGATGGATTTGATGGCAGGCGGGACATTCGATCGGGTCCATCTCCTCGATCGGCGAAGCCTCGAAGGTCTGCGGATCCATCGCGTAACCCGTGTAAATCATCTTTCCTGTCTGCGGGCACTTGATCAGTATGCGGTTCACACTCCCTCGGACGCTCGGGCGGACGCCTGAGTGGTTGCAAGGAGGGTTCCGCAGGCCCCCGAAGCCGCGGATCAGTTCCTGACGAGTTTCGGCGCCGGCTTGACGGTGATCATCAGCGGCACGAACCAGCCCGCCAGCTGGGTTCGCATCTCCAGTCTTTGCAGCCCCGGCCGCTCGGGCGTGTAGAGGAACTCGCCGTTCTCGCCAGCGCCCATCACAACCCGCGCGCTGGTCGGCCGAGATTCCTCGGCCGGAAGATCAGCACCATCCTTTGCTACCGGAGTCCAGGTGGCCGTCGTCGAATCGTCGCCGAGCCGAAACACCACCACCGCCTGCGGATGGATCTGGATCAGGTGCAGCCGATAGGTCACGCCGGCATCGAGGTCCATTCGTGGCCTGATCGATCCGTTTACCATCCCGATCGACCGGCGCTCGATGTTGCCCGGTCCGCCCCCGCCGACGAGCACGATCTTGTCCACCCTCGAATCGAAGCGATGCGCCGAATCGGTGACGATGATCGCGCCGTACATCCCGGAGTTGGTTTGCACGAGCTCGTTCACGTGTGAGTGGTAAATGAACGTCCCCGCGCGCGGCGGAGTGAACTCGGCGATGAATGAGTCGTTGGGTTGAATCGCCGGTGCAAGCCGGCCCGGAGTTCCACTCCAGCCCGGCACTCCGTCGGGATAGCTTTCGATCTCGAGGCCGTGCCAGTGCACCGACGTCGCAACCTTCAATCTGTTGACTACCGTTATCCGCGCCGGCCTGTCCTTCTCCAGAAACAGCGTAGGACCGGGAAGCGCCACCGAATCGCTGCGCGGATCAGTGCTTTCCTGCAGCACGAAGCCGTAGGCGGGATTCCGGTTGTACCCGTACGGTGAGGTCTGAATGACGAGTCGGAGGCGCTGCGGCTCCTTTGTCGACGCGATCGGCTGCGCGCCGCGCGGCAGAACGTGGATGCCGATGACGAGGCCTCCCATCTCATGCGTATTGCGATGCATGGCAGCGTGAGTGCTCTCTACTTCTTCGATCGGACGGCGATTCAGAATGTTTTCGAGCGTGCTCGTGCCATCGACGTGCGCCGCCAGATGGCAGTGGAACAGCCAGTTGCCGGGACGGGTAGGCACGAAGCGAATCGCCATCGTGCTGCCGGGCGGCATCAGGTTGGTATTCGCCTGCCTGACCGCGGTCACGGGCAGCACTCTGTCGGCATCCCCGGTCCCCACGCGGTCGAGCTGAAAATAGAATCCGTGCAAATGCATCGGATGCGGCGCGACGCTGGCGTTGATCACGCGCCATGAAACAGTGTCGCCTTCGGTGAACGTGAAGCGCTCCGTATTGGGCCACGCTTTCCCGTTGATGACGACGATCTCGCGCGGATGAGGCGTCCTTCCCGCGGCGCTGTCGGGATCTTCGCTGTAAATCCCGATGACGAAGGTGCGGTCGGCTGCGTGTGCGACCGATTTCGGATCGACGATGATGGCGCCGGACAGCTGCGAATCCTTGGCGACCCGGAACGTGAGCGGCTTGCCGGTCGTCGTGCCCCAATAGAAGTAGGTGCCCGGGGCGCCGGCGAGGAAAGTCACCTCGCGAGTCTGGCCGGCGGGAATGCGCAGACCATCGTCCCCTGCAGCCGGACGGCTGTGCAGCCCGTGGACGACGATGTCCGAATCCGCCAGCGTGTTGTGGACGACCACGTCTATCTCGGTTCCCTCGGTCACGCGGATGAGCGGACCAGGGATCTCGGGTGCGCGCCCGTGCTCGGCGAAAGCCTGCATGACGACGCTCGGACCATTCTCAGCTTCTGGAAACCATTGGCCGTTGACTACGTCGAGCCTTAGCTCGAGGCGGCCGTCGCGAAGGACCCCCGCCGGTCGCCGATTGTCGTTGATGACTACACGCGGGGCTGCGTGCTGGGTGCGGTCCGGACTGTAGTCGATCAGCCCCACCGTCGAGAGGAGCACGCTGGCGAGCAGCACAGTGGTCTGACTTTGCATGGACTCACCGCGGTTCGGGTGCGCCCAATATGCCGGGTTTTCCCGGAGTGACAAGCCTGGAGTGGTGGTCCACCCACCTGGGCGGAATCAGTGGGTGCAGCGAACCTGCGCTTTTACCGCAATGCTCTGCGGCGTCGCCGACATCTCGTTGGACACAATGAAGTGATAGACGCCCGGCCCCGGCAGCTCATAGTCGAGGGTGTTCTCCGACCCGCGGAAGGTCTCCCACGACGAGTTGACGATCGCGGCCGGGTTGGCGTGCCAGAACACGTACTCATCATCGGTAAGGAGGAAGACCTCGATGTTGCGTCCGAATCCGCCGACGCCCTTGGTCGTTCCGACTAGCTTGCACTTCTGATCGGTATCGGGCAGCTGGAAGGCGTACTGAAGCGCGTCGCGCGGGCCGATGGTGGAGCTCCGCGTATCGGCGAGCTTGATGTTGATCAGCGCCGAAGGTTTGGCGGGAGTTGTCGGCGCGGTCGCTACCGCGTCGGAGACGGTGCCGATCGCGGTCGCCGGCTCGCTCGCCGGCTGATAATCGTATTCGGGGGCTGCGACCGGCTGGGGCCGCGGGGTCTCGTCGGCGAGGGCGGGTAAGGGCGCGCCCTGAACGAGAAACCATACGACGGCGTAGGCGACGATCAGTCCCAGCGCTACGCCGACCCGGGCCTTGGTATCACCCGGGTCCGTGGATGGCGGACCGTTGTGCGAGATGTCCCATCCGCACTGCTTGCACTCCTTCTGATCCGCCTGCATCGGCTCGCCGCAGAAATTGCAGTATTTCTTCACTTCGTCCCCTTCGTATCCCTATCTGAGGACGAGCGACGGCGCGCGCCGATAACGCGCCTGGCTTCAGATCTGTTGCTGCTCCAACCCGGATGTCTGCTCGACCTCGGCGCGGCTGCGCGCGCGGTGGGTCGGCTGCGAGATCTGCTCGACGACAAGCGCGACTTCTTCGCCGGTGACGACCCCGTCGTCGATGCTCGCCGCGCGGGCGATGTCGGCCTGGGAAATAATGCCCAGACACCTTCCGCCGGCGTCGACGATCGGGATGCGGCGGATCTGCAGCTCCGCCATCTTCTGCTCGACGTCGCGGAGGTCGTCATCCTGATTGCACACCGCCGGGGAACCCGTCATGACGTCGGCGAGCCGGGTGTTGGCGTCCTTTCCCGCAGCGACCACGCGCACCGCGAGATCGCGGTCGGTGACGATCCCGACGACGCGCCCCGCGTCATCGACGACGGGCACGACCCCACAATCGCGATCGCGCATCACCCTGGCGGCCTCACGCGCGGTGTTGTCGCGGGTGCAGCATTCGGGCTTCTTCGTCATGATGTCTCGGGCTCTCATGTTTCGGCTCCTTGGGTGGACTGGCTGTTTCGAATTCCGCATGCATTACCGCGAAGTTCGTTCCCGCGCGGGGTAGTGTCACGACCGAGCGACCGATGGCGGTGGTTGCCAGCCTGTTGGTCGCTCGAGGGCTGCTCGATCCCACTTGCCGCGGTCGGCCGCGGCGTCGTAGGTGCTTTGAAAAAAGTCGCGCATAGCCCGCGCCGGATCCGCGGCGGTGCGCACGTGTTCATAGGGCAGAATCCATTCGTGCAGCTGCGTATTGTAGTACGCGCCTTCGGGCCTGATTGGGGCGACGTCGCAGCCGGCCGGTTCGGGGTACGCGTAGGCGTAGAACGCTGGCTCGGCGACTGGTCCGCCAACTGTCCCAGGCCACCAGCCAGCGCTGATGCACTCGTGGGAGTAGCCTTCGCGGGTGACGTAGTCGGGACAGTTGGGAACTCCGCCCGGGTGCGCTGGGGCGGTCCGTCCAGAAAAGCGCGTGCACGCCAGATCGAAGGCACCCCAGAAAAAGTGCGACGGACTCGATTTGCCGATGAAGCTGCCGCGAAAATCCTTCAGCCCGCGATCGGCCTGCGCCATCGCCTGCCAGCACCGGTGCGCGGCATCTGCATCATACGCGCGGTGAATGTTGTCTTCGGTGAAAGGCAGCGTATCACCCATCTCCATCGGCACCGGGTAAAGTCTCGCATCGACGCCGAGCTCGCGAAGCATTGCGGTGTAGTCGGCGTAGAAGTCGGAGACGGAGCGCGGCGCCAGCGGCATGGTTCGGCGGTCGCCGTCGCTGGTTTCGGCGACGAGCTGGTGATCGACGAAATCGAAAGCGACTTCGACGCTGCCGCCCTCGTAGGGCATCGGCGATGTGGTAAGGCCGCGGCTGGTGACGTAGAGCGTTATTTGCCACCAGTGGTTCTGCATCGGCGCGAGCGCGAGCCGCGTCTTGCCCAGCATCTGGGTCCAGCGGTGGAGCGTGGTCTGGGTGTCGGCCCACTGCTCGAGCGGAAGCTCGGGCCACGCCTCACTCACGGGTACGGATAGTGAATCGCGCACACCTTATTCTATGTCGCGTCCACCGCCGGTGTCGAGTAAGATGAACGCGACGACTCTACAGAACGCTTCAGGCAGGAGTTGCACTTGAAAACGAATCTCCCCGTCCGCCGGCTCGGGACCACCGACATGGAAATCACGCGCACCGGTTTCGGCGCGTGGGCGATCGGAGGCGGCGGCTGGACCTACGGTTGGGGCCCGCAGAACGACGACGAATCAATCGCGGCGATGAATCACGCCCTCGAGCTTGGCATCAACTGGATCGACACAGCCGCGGTGTACGGGCTCGGCCACTCGGAGGAAGTCGTCGGCAGAATGCTGAAGGGGCGTGGCAAAGACGGCTGGCCGTACATCTTCACCAAGTGCGGGATGGTCTGGGACGCCAGGGATCGGATGAAGGACGCGATCCGTTCGCTCGCCCACATCCGGCGCGAATGTGAGGATTCCCTGCGCCGGCTCGGCGTCGAACGGATCGATCTGTACCAGTTCCACTGGCCCGACGACTCGATTCCGGTTGAGGAATCCTGGCGGATCATGGAGCAGCTGGTTGAGCAGGGCAAAGTGCGCGCGATCGGCGTGTCCAACTTCGACGTGTCGCTGCTGCGCCGGATCGACTCGCTACGGCACGTGGATTCCCTGCAGCCTCCGTTCTCGATGATCAGGCGCGACGCGGCGGCAGCGGAGATCCCGTGGTGCAAAGCGCATCGGACGGGCGTGATCGTGTACAGCCCGATGCAGTCGGGGATCCTCACCGAATCGTTCTCGCTCGACAAGGTGAAGCAAATGGCCGAGGACGACTGGCGGAGGCGGTCGGCAAATTTTCAGACGCCGAAAGTCGAGAAGAACCTCAAGCTGCGCGACGCGCTGCGGCCAATTGCTGCCCGCCACGACACGACGGTTTCGGCGGTGGCAGTGGCGTGGACGCTGATGTGGCCGGGCGTGACGGGAGCGATCGTGGGGGCGCGCTCACCGTCGCAGGTGGACGGCTGGATCGGGGCGGCGACGCTCGAGCTGACGGCGCCGGATCTGGACGAGATCGCGAGCGCCATCGATGCGATCGGAGTAGGGGCGGGGCCGACCCGTCCACCCAATCCTTTGCGCGTAGAGCGGACTGCGGTGACCACAAATGAGCGGGCACTCTCTTGAGTGCAACGGAACGGGTGCGGATTTAACTGCAACGGAAGGGGTGCTGGCTTAACTGCAACGGAACGGGTGCGAGACGTGAGTAGCATAGATACCAGTGACGGGTTCAAAACGTCGGGACGTTTCTACTCGGGTTACGGCACAGGCAACGCCGGGATGTTTCTACTCGCACAACGCCACAGACCGTTGCCTTTGCCATCAACGCCACCGGTGACGTCCCGACGTAGTGAACCGATCACTCGCATCTATGCTACTCATGTCCCGCACCCCTTCCGTTGCAGTTAAGAGCACCCGTTCCTTTGGAGTTAAGCCAGCACCCGTTCCGTTGCAGTTCGAGCTCGCGGAGCGCTGCCTCAGCAAGAGCCCTCGCCCCGCTGGCAAGAAATTCGCAGCGCCTCCGCTAACTTCTGCGCGCGAAAAAATCGGTGACCCACAGGACGTTCAAGGACCGGCAGGGACGAATCTGGGATGTGTGGCAAGTCCATCCATCGGCGGCCGAGCGTCGTTTCAGCCAGCGCCGGGTGTTCGACGAGGATCGCACCGACAGCAGCGAGCGGCGAAGCGGCGAAGATCGTCGCAATAGTGGGCGAGATACCCGGGCACCGGTTGCGGCGGAGTTCGCTTACGGCTGGCTCTGCTTCGAGACGGTGGGTGAGAAGCGCCGGCTCGCGCCGGTGCCCGAGGCCTGGGACCGCGCGGACGACGGTATGCTCGAGGAATGGTGCTGCGTCGCGAAGCCGGCGGTGAGGAGGAAGTCCGGAGAGATGAAGGGGGCGCAGCGGGGGAACACGGCGCACTAGGGTTCGCAAGGACAACTGCAACTTGTATCTATGACTTCTGAAGGCCGTAGCGCACTTTCTTCTGTGCGGCAGCTCGATGCAACTGGGGGTCTCAAGAGCCCGTCGTTCAGCCAGAGCGTCGCACAACCAGTCGCAGTGAGCCCGGACAGTTGCC
>DASSNV010000259.1:0-10941 GCA_035701245.1 Gemmatimonadaceae bacterium
CGGATCCATCACCCACTTGCCGGGCTGGCCGGTGAATTGGGACGTGAAGTAGAAGCCGTAGTGCTTCTGATCGGCGACATCGTAGGGCGAGTGACTCACCGGAATCTCGGGCGATGGCCCACGCCAGGTCTGGTAGTCGAATACGCGGCGGTCCATTCCGATCATGTCGTAGAATCGATCGGTGTAGCCGCCTTTCCCCGGTACGAGAAAGATCGCCGAGCCCTGGTGCGCGGTGAGACGCTGTCCGTCGACGAGGAACTCGTTGCGCTTGGCTTCGCCGCCGAAGATGCCGTGATTGTCGATGACGAGCGCGCGCCCGCCTTTGTATTTCTGGAAGAAGATCGCGGCGGCGAGCCCCGAGATTCCGCCGCCGACGGCGGCGAAATCGTAGATCTCACCTGTATCGATCGCGTTGGCGACGGCCGTCTCGAATTTGCCGTCGCGCATCGCGTGACCGGCATTGACTACATCCCAGGTATTTCCATTTGAATGGCGGTAGTCGCCGACGCCGCCGTAACCGTCGAACGCGCCGGCGGGCGAGATCTGCTCCGATCCGCGGCCGTTCAGCATCAGTCCCGCACCGGTGAGCAGCACGCCGTTCACGAAATCCCGGCGTGAGATCGGCTCGTTCATCCCGAGCCGATCATCGGCGGATTGTTTCGGGCGAGGTTTGTTCGATTCGCTCATGAGTGTATGGGAGTGCTCGTCGGTGCTGTCGACATCACCAGGGAACTATCCGCGCCGGATCTCCGTGGAGCCAGAGTGACCAGGCAGCACCGCCGAAGATGCCTGCGTAAACAGTGAAGGCGATCAGAAACCAGGTGAAGCGGAGCTTGTCGGCGGTGAGTACGGTGCCCAGCGTGTAGAGGAAAAGCAGTGCCGTACCGGGGAAAAGCATCAGCAGAAAAAGCGCGACGCCGAGCGGCTGATGACCGACCCGGACGAGCGCCCACGCTGCATAAGAGCCAATGACAACGGCGACGTAACCGAAGAGCGCGGCCGCCAACGCTGAAAAGAGCGTAACCGCAATTCGCTCGCTTCTCACTTCGCGTCGAGACGCGCTTCGGCTCGGGTTGGCTGGAAGAGCTCGACGGGATTTCCCGACGGATCCTCGACGAGAATCTGCTTGCCGCCGACACCCGTGACGATGTCGTTCCGAAACCGCGCTCCGGACTGCCGCAGCTGGGCGACCTTTGCCTCGAGATCGTCAATCTGAATCGCAAACCGGTTCCAGCCACCGGGTTTTTGTGGGGTGCGATCGGGCATTGGTTGTCCCCCGCCACCGGAAGGATTCGGCGCGCTCAGCGCCAATCGCAGTTCGCCGAGGGAGAGCATCGCAAAGGGTGGGGCAGGGTGCATGTCGAGATGGAATCCCAACAGCCTGACGTAGAAGTCAATTGCCGCATCGACGTTGTCGACGATGTATCTCACCTGAACCATCTTGAGATTCGCTCCGGTTTGTTGCGACTCGAGAGCTAGTAGCTCCCGCCAAATACAAGCACGTAGCCGTTGGGGTCGCGCACCTCGAATTCCCAATCGTTGTACGGCTGCTGCTTGAGCTCCATTTGCACGAACGGCTTTCCGGCGACGGTCTCGTACAGCGCACGTACGCCATCCATCCGGATGTACGCCTCCCACAATCCGTTCGGTCGGCTGAGATCCGGCTTCTTATAATCGGTCATCGACAGCAGCATGACCTCGACGGGGCCGCGCACGATGCTCGCGTATGCGTAAGGCGCTTCGTTCGGAAAATGGCCGGCAAGCTTGAACCCGAGATTTTCCTCGTACCAGTCCACCGTGCGCGCGACATCGGAGGCAAGAAAGGTCGGAGCCGCGGAGCGCAGATTGATGTCGTTCCCGACGGGTGCCGATGCAGTAGTCATAGATTCCTCACCAGGATGCGTCACTGTTCACTGGCGAATGTGGTGCTGACGCCGGCCGGCAGCAAGCTCGATTGCCCCTTTTCGAAGCCCTCGTTACCGCCTTGCTAATACGGTCTTCCCGAGAGCGCGAGCGCGCTCAGCGCGGCGCACCATGCGACGAAGCTGACGACGATCCGCACTCTGCTCCACAGCACCCATCGCCGAACTGTGGACGCGACTGCGGCGGGAGTGAGCTCGGCGCCGTGGCTCATGAAGAGTCGAATGAGCGTGGGCCGGAAATAGAGCAGAGTGCCTGCTACGACCGCGAGCTCGGCAATCGCAGCGAACGTTCGCCACGTACGCTGCGGTGCCGATGTGTGCAACCCAAACACGAGTGACAACAGTGCGAAGAACGCGACAGCCGTCGTGACATGGGCCCAGAATCGCATCCCCGCATCGATCGCCACTCGTCGATACGGATTGCCCGCTGCAAGCGACTCGGGGATCGAGTTGGCCCAGAGCGGAACCACGATTCTCGCCTCGTAGATGCCCGCCCCCAGATCGATCCCCAGCGCGATCACAAACAGCAGGAGGCTGACGTAGGTCACGGCGTGATGTTTCTCGGGTGCTCCGTCGAAGCGATGAACTGGGCGATGTCGTTCTTGAGCTGCGTTGCCGATTCCTGATTCAGATACGCCATGTGCCCGCTCTTGTAGTATTTGATCTCTACGCGATCGCGGTACGTCGGATCGTATCCCAGATGCCTGAAGGTGTACTCGGCGTTCGCAAACGGCGTCGCCATGTCGTAGTATCCCGCGCCGACGAAGACGTGCAGATACGGATCCTTCGCCATCGCGGTGCGCAGCGACTCGGTTTCGCTCGGATACCCACTGCCGAGATTGCCGCCGCCTAATCCCGAGTAGTCCCAACGGCCGGCGTGCCCCCCCATGTAGTACTGAAGATCTGAATCGTAATTCAGATCGTTGTGCAGATAGCGCATGAATGCCGACATGAACGCGCCAGCCGGCGCGACATCAGATGGATCGTAGTCCTCGCGCGTGCTCGCCGCATTGCCGTTGATGCCGATCATCCGGCTGTCGTAGCGACCGACCGTCTCGCGCTGGCCGCGCAGCAGCTCCGTTCGATAAGTCCCCGGATCGATGCGCAGATTGGTGTTGAGCACGTACTGCTGCGACACACCCGTGAGCCTCGCCAGCTGCTGCGCGACTCTCGTGCGCTCGGCGTCGCTCAACGTATTGCCTTTGGCGAGCGCTGTCAGGTAATCACCAAACGCGTAGTCCCGCGACTGCTGCACGGCCTGCTCGAGCGTCAGACCCTGAAGGTCGGACGGCAGCTTCTTGTGGTACCACGCCGTCGCAGTGTAGGTCGGCAGAAATGAAACGAACGCCATGTCGTTCGACGGGGCAGGCCTGATGTTCTGGAAATCGAGCACCGTGCCGAGCAGCATGATGCCGTTCAGCTCGATGCCTTCGCTCTCCTGTAGCTCAGAGGCGAGTCCCGCGGAGCGGAAGGTGCCGTAACTTTCGCCAAAGAGATATTTCGGCGAGCCCCAGCGGTCGTACTTGTCGAGATAATTGCGGATGAACTGGCCGAACATCCTGATGTCGTTCGTCGCGCCGGTGTAGTCCGTCGCTTTCACTCCCGGTCCGGGCCGCGAATAGCCCGTCATCATCGCATCGACCTGGACGAGATCCGTGACGTCGAGTGGCGAATACGGATTGTCGACGAGATTGTACGGCGGCGCCGGCTGCGCGCCGTTCGGTCCCATCTCCGGATGGCGCGGACTCATCATGCCCATCGACAGCCAGATCGACGCGGAGCCGGGCCCGCCGTTGAAGAAGAAGGTGATGGGACGCGTCGTCGGATTCTGCTGGTCGCGGGTGTACGAGATGTAGAACACGCTCGCCTTCGGCTTTCCCTCATCGTCGCGGATGACCATCGTTCCGGCGCGCGCGGTGTAGGGAATCGTCTTGCCGTCGATCGTCACCGTGTGCTTGGTCGTCGAAACTCGCTCGACCGCAGGAACGCCAGTTGAGTCTCTCGATGTCCGTCCGCTGTCGGCGGCGCCCGGTGCGCCCGGGCGTTGCGGTCGTTGAGCGACCGCGGGCTCGAGCGAGAGGAAAGAGGTGACGACGGTGAGCAAGAGCAGACGTCCAGGCATGACCATGATCTCCGATGGGTGGGCGGATTCACTGCGTGACATTCCAATGTAGCAACGGAAAGTTGCATCACGCGCGGCGCCCTCCTCGACGCGGCGCCGGAGTATCTGGGAGCTCGGTGTTCTCCCCTAAAGCCGAAGGGAGATGTTCGGCGACCATCAGGGGATCCTCTAACGTGTCGCCCTGTATGGCACTGTCGCGGCTTCCGTCTCAGGCCGGTGCGTCGATCAGGACGGTGATGTCATCCCACACGTACCAGTGCTTGTTGAGCGGAACCGCGCCTTGCGCCAGATAGAATGGCACCGCACCCTCGCTCTCCAGGTCAGCGTTCACACATACACGACGGATTTGGTTGGCGCCGAACCAGCGCGCGACTTTACGAAGCAGTTTTTGCGCGACGTCTGACCGTCGGTGGGTGGGAGCTACGTAGAGATACTGCACTTCGCCCGAGCAATCGTAGCGCGTTGTCGCGTGTCCGGCGATGTAACCGATGACGTCGTCCTCGATCAGCGCAACGAATGCAATCCGTGGAGGAAGCGCCTGTTGCGGATGATGATTTCCATCGAGGTACGCCGCCATCCGCGCATCTGCGGGTCCGGTCTCACGATCCAGTGCGCGACAACGCTCCATTGCGGGAACGTCGGCGCTAGTCGCCTCCCGAAATCGCAGCGACGATGTCGCGGAAGCAGTACCTGTTGACCTCAATCGGGACGCGGGAAGAACAGCTCGTTGCCGTCGGGATCGTCGACCTGGAGGGTCTCGTAACCCCACCATGTCTCCTTGGTAGGGACCGCGCGCCCGACGAGCTCGCGCCGAAGATCTGCGAGCGCTTCCGGGGTCAGCTCGATGAAGAGTCGTCCCTTATCGCGGCGCGCGGCGTCTTCGCAGAGAATGATCTCGCACTCTCCGTGATTGACCTGGCAGACCGTCCCGGCGCCGTCGTCCGAGTGCCAGCCCTTTTCGAAGCCGAGCATCCCGACGTAGAAGCGCGCCGCGCGATTCACGTCGGCAACGAAGAAGACCGGGCGGGTGTACCAGCGGTGAATCGTCTGATTTCTGGAGATGTTTTCGGTCATAGATCCTCGTTTACCAAACCGCTCTCGTTAGCTCCGCCTCAGCCGTCGAGCGAGGGTCCTGGTTAGGGCGCTGGAGTTTTCTCCGGAACCAGAACCGCGTCGACGCGCGGCAGGGGACGCCACGTACGGCCGGCGGGCAGGACGAGCCCGATCGCTCCGCCGATGATGCCTCCTACTGCAATTCCCGCCGTTGCGGCCATGCCGACGGCGTAACCGCCGTCGTCACAACCCTTCACCCTGCATCCATCACCGGCCAGGAGAAGGCCAGTGAGTCCTCCCGTTACCGCTCCCGCAACGACTCCGTAAAGGAAATGAACGATTCTGTAGCCTCGGTTGCCGGTCTCGATCTGCAACCCAGCAACATCGTGGCGCACTGAGCCATTGATCGTGCACATCTTCAACGGCGTTATGAGAACCGTATCTGCTGTCCCACCAGCGACGGCCCCCTGGCAGCTGTAACGGGATTGGGCTCCAGCGCCAGCGCCTTGACTGACCAAATCGAATTTCACGCGTGCTCCGACCAAAGGCGCTGGCGACTGCTGTGCGCCGAGGGATGTCGCGAGACTCATTATGAAAAGTGCAACCACGGGGGCTCTGGATCTCGCGCGCATCGTGCCCGCCGGGCGGTCAGGGGTGCTGGAACTGGATACACCGCGGGAAGGCTGGAGGAAGGCGGACCAGACCAGTTGAGCGACCCGTATCGCTTTCACCCGCGACATCCTGCTGGCGATGACGCCGAGCTCACCGACAGGACATCGGACGTCGCAGCCAAACGGAGCTGACCCAGACGCCCGCGGTGAGGTAGAGAGCAGCATCTACCCACTCTCCGATGGCGAAACCTTTAAGGAAGAGGGACGAGCCGATCAGAGCGAGTGCCCAGAACAGAGATACCGCAATCATGTTAGACAAGGAACGCATCGTATCCTCCCGGTCGTGCAACCAGTGTTAAACTGCCCCTACAAGCCCACTCGAATTGGCCGGGCTCTCCCGTTTCGCTTCGCAACCAGAATCAGAGCGGCGAGCGCTAGTACGTTCACGCCGACATACAACCCACTGGCCTGGCTTCCAAAGCGAAGATAAGAATAGACCGCCTGCTGAAACGGCGGAGGGGGGAAGCCGGCGTCGGGAGTAATCGCAGCTCCCAAATGCACTCCGTACAGAACAACACCGCCAATCGAGATTCGCGGGACCTGTAGCGCCTGGACGAAGAGCGAGAGTCCACGGGAAAATGATCTACCCTGCCAAAGGAGTACGCCTGCGACAATGCTGACGGCTCCGCCGACGAGGGCGATGGTAATCTGAGGCCACCCAAGGTCTGCCAGCGACACCGCTGCGGCCACGAACGCTACCAGGCCGATAATTATTTCGTACGTCGCGACAACGTGGTGAACTTTAGCGCTCACAGCGTCCCTCACCAGTCAGGCAACGGGCGATTTAGGCCGCGAGTCGCGTGCCAACGGACCGCAGAGAAAGTCCGCCGCCGCGGTTAGATCGCATCATAGGCCCGCAGCCGCTCTGGTGACACGCAAATCATGCCGGCCATAACGAATGCTGATGCCATCTGGATTTCCGATGACCTTATCGCGTTCGTCTGCACCGAGCTACTGGTGACAGACATCGCCGGAACCAAGTCGGTTTGCCTCGTCTCGACGCATCGGTTTGCGCGATGGCGCGCGTCATAACGCTCGGTTGGCACAGAAGTACCCTTTCGGATCAGGAAGCTCGCGGCCGGTACTGTCGACTACTCTTCCTATCCCCGTCTGTGGGTCCTGCCATGAACCAGCGAATCCACCCGCTCTCAGCAGAGTGATTCGGTAATACACTAACATCGCATCGGCACAATTCCCACAGAAGCCGGTTATCAGTTCTGTATTCCCGGCATTGCGCTGAACGACCACCGATTCGGTTTTCAGAGTGCCATTGTCGTAATGCCAGGTGAGCTCCCCGACTAGAGGTCGATCACCGATCCGAACCCACCCGCTTAGTCGGCGCTGATAAAAACGCTGCAGCGTATCGGCGGCTTCGAGAGTCAGATCCCCGACAACGGGGGCTCGATCCAATCCCGAAGAAGTCGCGACGATGACGAATTTGTATTTGCCCGCGAGTTGTAACAGTGTATCGAGCGGTAGCGCCTCAGATGCAGTTTCTGTTGGTGGTTCACAGGTCGGGTGATCGGCGATCGGCAAGGAACGGCAACCGAGCAGGAGAACGAACGCTACAAGCCGAGTCAAAGCGGATCTCCAGAAATACGGGGAGATGTTGGCAATGCGAAATCGACCTGCGCGCGCGCGCATCAAGCACCTCCCTCGAACCACACAACCGTCGGCGGCGGACCCCATCGATCCACCCAGTCCGCCGTCAGCACCGGGAATCTCGATCGAATGCTTCCGGTTTCGCCAACCGGCCGAGCGACAACGACTCGGCCGACTCGCGCTTCTCTCACCGCGTAACCGCAAAGGACACAGGGCTCGGCAGTCGAATAGAGCGTTGCTTTTTGTAGATCGCGCCGTGGACGAAGCATCAGTGCGCGTTCAACCACCAGGAGCTCGGCGTGGGCGAAAGGCCTGGGGCCAGAGGGCGTCTCCTCCGCACCTTCGGCGATCGCTATACCGTCGAGCACGAGAACCGCGCCGACCGGTGTGTTGCCGGCCCGTTTAGCCTCGCGAGCGAGCTCCTCGCACCGATCCATCCAGCGAGCGTCGTGGACCGTCACATGTCGACACCTGAATGCCGCCCTTTGCGCACGATCGGCCACATGACTGCGCCAAGGACTCCGGCGATCAGTCCAGTCAGCAGGACGTCAGGAAATGTGAGCGGGTCAGAGTTGTAGCCACCAAGACGAGTTGGCCCCGCAAAAATGTATGGGCCGGCGATGATTGCCATCACCGCCGTGAGTGTGAAGTAGAACGAGCCGATGATCCAGAACCGCGCAATAAACCGCGCAATTTTGCCGCTTCTTCGCATCGGCTCCAGCAGTCGAAAGAGCGACACCGATACCGCAAAGGCGCTCGCGATTCCGACGAGGTACGCCACAATTCCTGTCGAAGTCTTTACCTGCGGGAATAGCACGTCGGCTAGTTCCGGTGGTGATTTAAACGGCTCCGTGTCGGTTCGTTGACGGTTGGGATGGATTCCTCCGCCAACCAACTGGGCGACTTGCCGCGGAAGGCGGCAACAGCCCCGACAACGCCAAACATGGCCACCGCAGCGCCCATTAAATACTCGGAGCCCGATGAAGCGGTCGCGAATTGCCAAATGCCGCCAGCGACGAACATTAAGCCGAGGATGCCAACCAGAACCCGAGTCAACCCTCCCAGGTCTGTGGGCCAAACGACGTGGCTGCTCGGACGCGAGACGGCGCCGCGGCGCCGATAACTGTACAAGACAAATCCGAACATCACATTGACCAGCAGACCGACACCGACCAGGCCCAACCAGTCATAGCCGGGCTCTATTACCAGCCACGTAACAAAACTGGCGAAACCGACGATTCCTGACACGGCGAGTCCAAATCCGGAATGTCGGAAGCGGACCAATCTCCAAAGCACGATCTGGTAGCCTTCCCATAGAAGTCCGCCAAGAAGGAAAAGGCCAAATGCGATTGCGTACGAACTGCCGGATCGAGTCACGTTTCCAGCCAGTAGACGGAACTGCCGAGAGGCTTTGTCAGCATGAGGTCCTGAACATCCGCACTGCTCTCCACCAGATCTACAAAGCGTCCAAAGTCTGGAGTATCAAAGCTCCATACATCGAATTCAGGGAATCGCGGCTTGCCCTGCGCGAAGTTTATCTCGCACACCACACCTCCGACTGGTTCCAGCCAGTCATCCACTTGCTCGACAACCTGTCTGACGAAGATGAGGGATACAATTCCTTCGCTGTCGTCTCGTGCGATCTGAACGCTTACGCCGGGATCGGGAGCCTCCGCCTCGCTTCGGACGAAGTCTTTGAAGACGAGCCAACCGCGCCACGGCGTTACAGCCTCGGGCGAAAGCCCATGGGCCGCCAACGCAAGCACGAGTGATTTGAGGAGGACTGGTCCGCTAGTCATACCTGGTTTTTGACGACGTTCGGAGCAGACATCGAGAGCGTCCACAGGGTCCCTTGATCATCTGCCGCGCGGCACGCCACGATATAGATCGGGTCCTGGATCTTCTGCTGGACGGGGGCCGAGATTGAACACGAGAATGCCTTCGCCGCAGCGGTATGTCCCTTTTCCCGAGCCCAAAAGCGCGGCACTGCCTAAATCGTCGGCCTGCCGCAGAAACCAGATGGGGCCGAATTGAAGGTCACGCCCGCGCCAGCCGTTGAACCACACTGCCTGGACCGTCATGCGCTCGTGCGCGCGGGCTCGGCTTCTTGCGTACCGTAGCAACTCGGGGACGGATCTCGCAACGTAGAAAGGGTCGGACGGGATAAATCTTCCGCTGCTGAAGACGAAGTGCGCTGCCGTATATCGGTCGAGGCCCGCCGAGTCAGCCTGACCTAGCGCGGCCACAAAAAGATTGATTGAAGCTGCGCCTTCCGCGGCGCTACATCCGCTCGGTGCTCCCGCGGTATTACCAGAAGCCGCCACGGCTTTCCGCTCTGGGCTGATGCAGGCGAGCTGGCAAGGAGACAAAGACCAATGATCACCCTCAACTGGCGCATTGTTCCACTCCTTATGCGAGCGGGAACGAGATCACCGTTGCCACCACGGCACTCTCTTCGTTGCGTAGGTCAGGCTGCAATCATCCAGCGTCATTAGGTGTTTGGCAAGCGTTACGGAGACGCGCGGTGCCCGAGCTCCTCGGCAAGTCCAATCAGAATCCCTTCGGGGCCGCGGATGTAGCAGAGCCGATACGACTCTTCGTAATGCACCACCTCGCCGACGAGCTGCGCACCATGCTTGCCAAGCCTGGCGAGCGTTCCATCGAGGTCGTCCACGGCGAACATGACGCGCAGGTAGCCGAGCGCGTTCACCGGAGCGTTCCGGTGATCGGCGACGACGGGCGGCGCGATGAATCGCGAAAGCTCGAGGCGACTGTGACCGTCCGGCGTGACCATCATGGCGATCTCGACGCGCTGGGTCCCCAACCCGGTGATACGGCCGGCCCACTCTCCTTCGATCGTCGCTCGCCCTTCGAGTTTCAGGCCAAGCTCGACGAAAAATGAGATGGCGGCATCGAGGGATTCGACCACGATGCCCATGTTGTCCATTCGCTTGAGCGTCATTTTAGTCCAATGAGTATGGCAGCATCGAGTTTTTTATCAAAGGAATCGCTCGCGAGCATCCTTATCTCTGAGTATTACGATCGACTTGATTTGTTTCTGTCCTCAAGTTGTCACCTCATGTCCTGGCTTTTGTGCATGCCGCGATGGTGTGTGCTGAGTCCGCGGGAACATAAATCGCCATCGCCCTCCCCTTACGCTCCGCACTTATGTCGGTAATGGCCCCCGCCGCGTCCGCACCTATCTGTGCAACCCGGCCCGCGATCTTCGCCATTTCGCTCGGCTCTTCTATGCCACTGAGAATGATTCCGTTTGCGCCGACGGAAGCCGCTTTCTCGCGCATCGACTTGATCATGTCGTCTTCACTCGAATAAGAGGTCTTCCCCGCGGAATTGAGCAGCGCAATCTCCTGGTACGGCTGTTGGACTCGATCAGGCACCGTGTAGAGCTTGACCGCGGCAGGGCAGGTCTTCGCCAGGTGCAAGGTCGGATCGATCAGGCTGGCGTTAGTCGAGACATAGTGACAGGCGCAAATGGCGAGAATGGGGCAGGCGGCGAAGATGTATCTCTTGGTCATGGCGCATTACCAGGTGTGGGTGGGGATGATCAACC
>DASSNV010000260.1:0-3929 GCA_035701245.1 Gemmatimonadaceae bacterium
GACTAATCGGCGATCGCTGTCGGTGGGTGGAGCGGAAGCCACAGCGTAAACGTCGATCCGCGGCCCGGCGCGCTTTCCACCGAGATCTGGCCGCCCAGTGCCTGGGCGAGCAACCTGCTGATCGCCAATCCCAGACCCGCGCCCGGCTTGCTATCATCGCCGATCCGGCTGAACTCCTGGAAGATGAACTCCTGCCTGTCGGCCGGAATACCCGGCCCGGTGTCGATCACTTCGAGGACGACGCATTCACCGGTCTCGAGCGGTCGACAATCGGTGCGCCGCCCGGCGCGCAATGTTACGGATCCGTCGCCGGTGTACTTGATGGCGTTGGACAGCAGGTTGGACGCGATCTGCCGCACGCGTCCGACGCTCGTCTCGATGACCGGCAGATCGGGCTCCGCCGCTACCGACAGCGACAAGCCCCGCGCGCGCGCGGCCGCCTGAAATTCGTCGCCGAGTCCGCGGACGACATCTCCGATGTCAACGGGCTCCATCGAGAGAGCCAGATGCCCGGTCTCGGCACGAGCCAGCTCGTGAAGCTCGTCGATGAGCGATAGCGCGGTCCTGATGCTGCCGCGGATTCTGTTGATGCTGCTTTCCTGGGCCGGCGACAGTGGCCCGTAAATTCCCTCGCGCAAGAGCTCGGCGTAGCCGTCGGCGGCCCCGATCGGATTCTTTACATCGTGGCTGAAGCCGCGGATGAGGCGGGAGCGACTTTGAATCACCAGCTCCAGCTTTCGTCTCCCGGCGAGCGCTTCCTCCAGCAGCCTGACCTTCTCGTACGCCAGCGCCGCCAGGTGTCCGAATATGGAAGCTCGCTCTAGATCGTCGGGGCGGAACCGACCCTCTGCCGGACTCAGAACGAATAGCGCGCCGACGGGTGTGCCGAGACTTCCGAGTGGCACCACGATTACCGTCCGCTCCGCGCTCTGGATGTTCGCGTCGGTCAGGGACCGATTCGCGGGCTCCTCGATCAGCATTGGCGAGCCGCTTTTGGTGACGATCTCGGTCTGCGAGCCGGCAAAGGGTTGGGTGCTTTCGAGCGCCGGAGCCCCCGTACCAGCGACCGCACGCACCACGAGGTTGAGCGAATCGGACGGGCCGGCATCGATCTGCTCCACGAACGCGCCGCGGCCCTCCACCGCCTTGAGGGCCGCGTCGGCGATCATCTGTGTCACGTCACCCACTGTGAACGCTCCGGCCAGAGCTTCCGCGGCTTCCCGCAGCGCGGCTTCCTGTCGGGCGCGTCGTCGCGCTTCCTCCAGTGCGCGTTGCTCTCGCACTGTCAGAGCCATTACTCCCACCAGCGCTGCGAGTGCGGCGAAGACAAGCACGGCGTTGGCGATGAGCCCCCAATGCTCCAGCCCGCGGACGCGATCGTCGCGCTCGGCGATTCCCGCCACCAGGTCCGAGGAAAGATCGGTGAGAGCGCTCATTACGGCTTCGTAAGCAGCGCGTCCCTCCTCGGAGACCGTCCGGGCGTCACTGGGCGAAACCGACGTAGCGTCCAGCGCGGCCGTCGCTCGGCGCCATTCCTCCATACGAGTCCTGACGTTTGCGACGTGGGCGCCAGTCTCGCCGTCGAGTCGGCCCGCCAGCTGATCCAGGCTGTCCAGCCGGGCCGCGTTCTGCGAAACCGCGGAGCGATAACGCGTGAGCAGCGTCGCGTCGCCTGACAGCGCATAGCCCTGCAGCGAGCCCATCTCTTCCGCCAATCCCGACTGGAGCTGCGCCTCGACGACGCGCGATGGCGCCAACACCTCTGTCGTCTGGCGCAGGAGGTCGGTGATGCGCCAGGTCTGTCGTGCCGGTATCGCCACGGATCCGAGCAGAGCGAGCACCACCAGCGCGAGCGTGCCTTCGCCCAGCCGCCTCGAGCTCACGCTTCCTCGCGCACCTGCATGTCGGCGGCCTCCAGACTTTCGATGATCGAGGCGAGGTGATCGCGTCCGCGGGTCTCGAGCTGCAGCACGATCTCGACGTCGCGCACCGAGATGTCAGCGTAGGCGCGTTGATGCCTGACCTCGAGCACGTTCGCACCGGCAGCCGCCACGATCGCGGTGAGTCTCGCGAGATTTCCGGGCCGGTCGGGCACCGTGATGGCGAGCTGCACCAGCCGGCCTTCGGTCACCAGCCCGCGGTTGACGATTCGCTCGAGGAGATTCACGTCGATGTTGCCGCCCGAAAGCACCATCGCGGTTACATCTGATGGCTGCAGAGGAAGTCTGCCGCCGAGGATTGCGGCAAGCGCCACGGCGCCGGCGCCTTCGGCAACCAGCTTTTCGTTCTCGAGGAGTGCGTGGACCGCGCCCGCAATTTCCTCTTCGCTGACGCTCACGATTTCATCGACGTATCGCTCGATGATCGGAAAGGTGAGCTCGCCGATCTGCTTCACGGCAATTCCATCGGCGATGGTTTCTTCTGATTCGATCTTGACGACCCTTCCGGCGCGGCGCGATGCGAGGGCGGAAGCGGCGACGTCGGCCTCGACCCCGAAGATCTTCAGCTGCGGTTTTTGTTCCTTGAGAGCGATCGCGATGCCGGAAATCAGGCCGCCACCACCAATTGGAACGACCACTGCAGTGAGGTCGGGTAATTGTTCCAGCAGCTCGAGACCCACGGTCCCCTGGCCGGCGATCACCCGCGCATCGTCGAAGGCGTGGACGAAAACGTAGCCGTTCTCATCACGCATGCGCGTCGCTTCGATCATAGACTCGGAGAGCGTCGAGCCGTAAAAGTGCACGCCAGCGCCGAAACGCTTCGTGTTCGACACCTTGATCAGTGGGGTGTGCTCCGGCATGACCACCTGCACGGGTACGCCGAGCCGCGCACCATGGTAGGCAACCGCCTGGGCGTGGTTACCGGCGCTCGCGGTGACGACCCCGCGCTTGCGTTCCTCTGCGGTGAGGTCCAGCATGCGATTGAGTGCGCCACGATCCTTGAATGAGCCGGTGCGCTGGACGCTCTCGAGCTTGATGTGCAGCTGGCCCGTGAGCCGGTCCCGCAATCCGAGGGCAGGGACGAGCGGCGTGACTGGTATCGCGGCGCGGATACGCTCGCGCGCTACCGCAACGTCGGCGCGTCCGGGCTTACTCAGAAAGCTTCTCTGTCACAGAACGATCGAAAGGCGACATACGATGCCTCCGCTAGGACCACGCCTCGGGTGCGCTGCACTCCGGACACTGAATGTTAACGAACGTCAGCCAGTCGATCACTTGCGTAGCCCGTGCCGGCCACTGCTCGTCACCCGGCCGGGTCATCGCAAATATCTCCCTGTATCGGTCGGTGATACAGAGCACAACTTCCGGCCTGCCGGAAGAATCCGCCGCGGCAACGCGCTGGTGCACTCGACCGTCACCGTCGAAGGCGAGAGTGAACGGATATGACCACTTGCCGGCCCATGCTTCGCGCGCGCGGGTGCTGATCACGACTACGCGCGCTTCCTCCATCTCGAGCTCGGCGCGCAGGTCGGCCAGCTGGTCGAGCAAGCGCGCGCACCGCTCGGTCAGCTCGCCGTCGCCCAGCAGCAGGATGACCAGGTTCCAATCCGGCCGGAAGCTGTCGAGGTGAAGCTCGCCGCCATCCATGGAAGGCAACGTCGCGTCGGGAAAGAGGCGGCCCGTTCCGCCCGGACTGCGTCCGTGTCCCGCGTCGAAGCCGACCTCGCTCTCATGCAGGATTCCGTATTCAGTCATGGCTTGTAGGTCACGACTCGACCCCACAGACTCGCGGTTCCCCAGATTCCCTGTCTCAAGCACTCCAGCTGCACGATCTGACTATGGTCAACGAACAGGTTTACCTCGGGACCATAGTGTTTGATGTACCACCCGAATACCTCTGGATCCGCCGCCTCGAACATCACCTGCTCGAGACCGAGCGCGTCGATGACGCGCGCCGGAACTTCGGTGCGCCACGACTTGACGTTCTCC
>DASSNV010000261.1:0-3094 GCA_035701245.1 Gemmatimonadaceae bacterium
AGACCGACGCCCCGCATAACGTCAATCGCGACCGCGAGGAGCTCCGCGTCGGCCGCGACAGACAATTCACCGATGATGTCGACGTTGAGCTGAAAGTGTTCTCGGAGCCGGCCTTTCTGCTGGCGCTCGTAGCGAAAGAGCTGCGGCATCGAGAACCAGCGAATAGGCTTGCGCATCGCGTTCGCCTTGGCCGCAACCATGCGCGCCAGGGTCGGCGTCATCTCCGGCCGCAGCGCGACGTCGCGGTCACCCTTGTCCTTGAACGCGTAGAGCTGGCCGACGATCTCCTCGCCGGACTTTCGGGTGTACAGCTCGAGGGGCTCGAGCGGAGGGCCGTCGTATTCGACGAAGCCGTACTTGCGCGCCACATCACGCCACACGGCCATGATGTAGTTGCGGACGGCAAGCTGCTCTGGGTAGAAGTCGCGAAATCCGGGTAACGCCCCCTGCGCCATTCAGGAAAGCTACGCGGCGAATGGAGACACCTGCAAGCGCGACATCACATCTCCCACGGTGTGAAACGAGCCGGTGACGACGACGGTACCGGCGCCCTTCTCCGCCTCGGCGATCGCATCGTCAAGGCTGGCCACGACGCGAGAGGACAGGCCATTGGTTCGAGCAAAGGCGTCAGCGTCAGCCGGATTCCAGCGACGCTCGATCGGAGCGCTTGGGGCGTTGGTGAAAACAAAGCGGTCTACAACGCCGGACAGGGCGTTGACGATGCCCCGCCAATCCTTGTCCGCGAGCACGGCGATCAGGGCGACGCGCGGGCGCCGCGAGTCTGTCGATGCCAGCGAGGCAGCAACCGTTCGCGCGCCGTCGGGATTATGGGCGACGTCGAAGATGAACTTGCCCGCGCGGTGAAAACGCCCGGGCAGGACAACTCCGGTGAGCGCTGCATTCAGCTGCTCGGGCGCCGGAAGGAGGTTTTCGCCAATCGCACTCAGGGTGGCGATGGAAATCGCGGTGTTTCGCGCCTGGTGAAGACCGATCAGCGAAGTCTTCACCCGCGTTTCGGCGCCGGACTCTCTGTCACCGAGGTTGAAGCCCGTTCCTGTCGTGGCAACCACGACGTCGCTGATACGGTAGGCGTCGTCGAGAACGACGGGGTTGGCACCGGCGTCGTCCGCGCATTGCCGAAGCAATTCCCTGATCGGTGGCGATGCTTCCCCAATCACGGCGGGAGTCGCCCGCTTGAAGATTCCGGCTTTCTCGCGCGCGATAGCTTCGAGTGTGTCGCCGAGGAGATCCGTGTGATCGAGACCGATGGAAGTGACCGTGGCTACGAGCGGCTTTAAGACGTTGGTGGAATCGAGGCGTCCGCCGAGTCCGGTCTCAATGACGGCATAATCGACCTTCTGCCTGGCAAGCCAGTCAAAGGCGAGCGCGGTCGTGATCTCGAAGAAAGTAGCTCCAAGATCCTCGGCGACCGGAATCCAGCGCTCGAGGAACTCCAGGACTTCCTGCTCGCTGATCGGAACGCCGTCGACGGTGATGCGCTCGCGAAAGTCGATCAGGTGCGGGGATGTGTAGCGGCCCACCCGGTAACCACGGTGGCGCAGCAGCGCCTCGCAGGTTGCGACGACGCTTCCCTTCCCATTGGTGCCGGCGACATGGACCGCGGCGAGCTCGAGGTGAGGTGAGCCCAGCTTCGCGAGCAAGGCTTCGGTGCGCTCCAGACCTGGTTTGATGCCGCCTGTCGTGCGGGCGAAGAGCGACTCGATCGCCGCGCCGTACGACGTCAGGAGGTCGTCCATCCCGCCGATGCCGGCTTTCCTGACATGTGTCGCAACAGCTGCCCAACGGTTCGCTTGAGCTCGGCACGCGCGACAACGGAGTCGACGATGCCGTGCTCCAGCAGAAATTCCGCTGTCTGAAACCCCTCCGGCAACTCCTGCCCGATGGTCTGCTTGATCACCCGCGGCCCGGCGAAGCCGATCACCGCGCCGGGCTCGGCGAGAATCGCATCGCCAAGCATCGAGAAGCTGGCGCTCACTCCGCCGGTGGTTGGATTGGTGAGGATCGAAACGTACGGAATGCGCCGCTCGGAGAGCTGCGAGAGAATCGCCGCGGCCTTCGCCATCTGCATCAGCGACAGCACGCCCTCCTGCATGCGCGCCCCGCCCGATGCCGAGATGATGATGAGCGGATACTTGCGCTCGATGGCGAGCTGGCCGAGCCGGGCGATCTTCTCACCGACCACCGAGCCCATCGAGCCGCCCATGAAGGCGAAGTCCATGATCGCCAAACAGACCGGCATTCCGCCGAGCTGTCCGGTGTAGGTGAGGATCGCGTCGCCTTCGCCGGCGTTGGCGTTGGCTTTCTTGAGCCGGGTGTCGTAGTCGGGAAAGCCGAGCGGATCGGTTGAGCGTATCTCGATCTCGGTCTCTTCGGCGGTGCCTTCGTCGAGCAGGAGGGCGGCGTACTCGCTCGCTCTGATCCGGCGGTGGAATCCGCAACTCGGGCAAACATTGAGATTGCGCACGAACTTCTCGCGCAGATCGGTGTGCCCGCAGTGATCGCATTTCTCCCAGGCATCGGGGGGAATCTCGTGCTTCTCGTGCCGGGGGAGGCGCGGCTTCTTTTCCTTGCGGAACCATGCCATGCGCGGAATTTAGCTCAGCGCTGCTAACTTCGCACCCGGTAAGGCGATACGATCTCGGCGCTCCCGCCGTGAGGCTATTCGACGTCGTGCTCGCCTGCGCCTTGGGATTGTTGGAAGACCGGATTTGGTCGCCGGTCAGTCGGTGCGGGGGTCCTCACGCGGCCACGTTCGCTTGGTCGGAGCCCCCAACTACGCTCGTTCGCTCCGCTCACTCGCGGGTCTCCTCCACGCGCTCACTGTAACGGCCGCTTAGAGGACCCCCGCACCTCCTTCCCAACGAGATCATCGGAAGCAACTCCCCGGCACCATTCAGCGCGCGATCGTGACCACCCGCGCGAGCGCGCCGAGCTTCGCTCGGCTGTCCCGTGTCCAAGCCCGCCGTGCCGCGCTAGGCGCGCAGTGACCAACTGCGTGCGCGGGCTTACACTCCTGTGTAGGGAGGCGTGGGGTGCCCTCTAAGCGGCCGTCACAGTGAGCGCGTGGAGGAGA
>DASSNV010000262.1:0-3814 GCA_035701245.1 Gemmatimonadaceae bacterium
GGGCGCGAGCTGCTTCGGAGATCACTCTCGCTGGATCTGTCACGTAGTGCAGCACCAGGAAGAGCAGGGCAACATCGACCTCGCCGTCGTCAAGGGGCAAAGCTTCGAGCCGCCCATTTCGGATGTCGACGTTTCCGATTCCGTGAAGACGTTTCCTGGCGGCAGAGAGCATCGCCGTGGATTCGTCGACCGCGATGACGCGCTTGACGAAGGGCGCGAGCGACAGCGCGACCGCGCCGGTACCGCATCCGAGATCCGCGACGGTCCACGATTCGTCTAGCAGGCCGAGCAATGCGATGTCGGCGCGGCGACCAAAGAGCTCGAGGCGCATCTTGTCCCACTGGCCGGCCGAGGTCGAGAAGAACTGCTGCGAGCGGGTGGAGCGCTCGGCGAGGACTGCCTGCGTCCGCCGCGCGTCGTGCTCCGCAGCGCTGGTGCGCAGGACTTCGTCGCGCACGATGTGCCAGAGTCGTCGACTCGCCGGATCGAGGCTGTCTGTAGCCAGTCGATAATGGCGGCTCGTTCCCTCGGCGCGCGCCTCCACCCACCCTTCAGCGCCGAGCATCTTGAGATGTCTGCTGATGGTGGACTGCGGGAGCTGCAGGATGGCTCGCAGCTCGTTGACCGTCAGCTCGTTGCGTTCGAGCGCGAGCAGGACCCGGCTCCTCGTCGGGTCGGCGAGGGCCGTCATCTGCCCAAAGAGGGCGGGCGCAGTCAAAGCGTCAATCCGTTCATCCGGATTAAAGGTTATAACTATCGGGAGCCGAAGTCAAGCGCGGCCAAGCCGGCACTTGGTATTTTCTCTTGGTCCCTGCTTCGGCTGCCCGCGCACAGGAGGAACCCAGCATGACGTTCGAAAAGAATCTTCGCCGCCTCGACGAGATCATGGCCTCTCTGGAGAGCGAGCAGATCGGTCTCGACGCGTCGCTCAAGCTGTTCGAGGAAGGCATCGACTTGCTGCGCGAGGCGTCGGCGGAGCTCGACAAGGCGGAGACGCGCGTCCAGATGCTGATCGAAAGAGCGGACGGCGGGTTCCAGCTCCGGGAGATGGATCTCTAAGAAGTGTCAGATGCATTCGAAGCCGATCGCGAAAAAATCGAAGCGCAGCTCGACGCGATTTGCGCCAGTGATGTTGTCGCATCCCTTCCCGGGCGGCTCGGTGAGGCAATTCGTTACGCGCTGAAGAGCCCGGGGAAGAGAATCCGCCCACTCCTGGTCCAACTGTCGTACCGCGCGGCCGGTGGCGCGGGAGATTCGAGCCTGCTTGCCTGCGCGCCGGAAGTCATTCACGCCTACTCGCTCGTGCACGACGATTTGCCGTGTATGGACGACGACGACGTGCGGCGTGGGCGACCGACTGTGCACAAGGTGTTCGGCAATCGGGTCGCGATTCTCGCCGGCGTCGCCATGATCCCGCTTGCGGCGCGCGCCGTGCGCCATGGCGCTCAGGCCTTGCATCTGGCGCCCGGGACTATCGGCTCGATTCTCGATGTTCTTCTGGAGGCCGCCGGCGCCGGAGGGATGATCGGAGGACAGCTTCGCGATCTGACTGGAGAGGGAATCGCGCTCTCCCTCACTGAGAGAGAGTCGATCCACTCGGCGAAGACGGGCGCTTTAATCAACGCCTCAGTGCGCGTGGGCGCTCTGGCTGCCGGTGCGACCGAGGATCAGCTCGAGGCATTTGGCAGCTACGGCCGCACGATCGGGCTGGCGTTTCAAATCATGGACGACGTTCTCGACGTGACGGCGACGACCAGCGTGATGGGAAAAACGACCGGACGCGATGCCGCGCTCGGGAAGAGCACCTATCCGGCGCTGCTGGGCGTGGATGCCGCGCGTAAGCGCGCCTCGTCGCTGATCGACGACGGTCTCGAGAGCCTGGAGAAGCATGGCTTGCTGACGCAGGAGCTGACACAAGTTGCTAATTTCATGGTAACCCGAACGTCCTGAAAACACGCTCCAATGGCAATTCTCGACAGAGTACAGACTCCAGCCGATCTGAAGTCCATGACCCGCGACGAGCTCCGCGCCATCGCGGAAGAGATGCGCGCGCGACTCATCGAGATCTGCTCCCGGACGGGTGGCCACATCGGAGCCGGACTGGGGGTTGTCGAGCTGACGGTCGCCCTCCATGCGGCGTTCGACACGCCGAGCGACAAGTTGATCTGGGACGTCGGGCACCAGGGCTACCCGCACAAGCTGCTGACGGGCCGCGCCGATCGCATGGAAACGCTGCGCCAGGAAGGTGGGCTGTCGGGTTTCCTGAAGCGTACCGAGAGTGAGTACGACGCATTCGGCGCGGGCCACGCCGGCACCGCGATTTCGGCGGGGTACGGCATGGCTGTCGCGCGCGATCTCAATGGGGATTCGTTCAAGGTCGTCTCTGTCCTCGGTGACGGCGCGCTCACATGTGGTCTCGCGTACGAGGGATTGAATAACGCCGGCGCGTCCGACACGGATTTCATCGTCGTCCTGAACGACAACGAGATGTCGATCGCGCCGAACGTGGGGGCGATGTCCAAGTACCTGACCTCGATCCAGCGCAATCCGCTCTACAATCGCGTGCGCTCGGCGATCGGAAGTGTTGTCGATGCCGCGCCGGGCCCGCTGTCGGCGGTGGGGACACTGGTGCGCAAGTGGGAGGAGAGCATGAAGTCTTTCCTCACTCCCGGAGTCCTGTTCGAGGAGCTCGGCTTCCGCTACTTCGGACCGATCGACGGACACGACATCGATGCGTTGATGGATACCATGGTGGCGGTACGGGAGATGTCTGGTCCGCGCCTGATTCACTGCATAACTCAGAAGGGCAAAGGCTTTCCCGCCGGCGAGCACGTCGAGAAATGGCACGCATTGCCGCCCGGCCACGATCCGGCGACTGGGAAGCAGCGCAAGGTCTCTTCCGCCAACTCCGCCTATACCGCCGCGTTCGGCCAGGCGCTTGTCGACATCGCGCGCGAGAATCTCCGGGTCGTCGCGATCACCGGAGCAATGCCGAGCGGCACCGGAACGGGGGCCTTCGCGAAGGCGTATCCACAGCGATTCTTCGATGTCGGGATCGCCGAGGGCCACGCCGTGACTTTTGCCGCAGGTCTGGCGACTGAAGGCATTCGTCCGGTATGCGCGATCTACTCGACGTTCCTGCAGCGGGCCTACGACAACGTCATTCACGACGTGGCCATTCAGCATCTTCCGGTGGTCTTCGCGATGGATAGGGCAGGGGTCGTGGGTGAAGACGGACCGACCCACATGGGGCTTTACGACATCGCCTACATGCTGGCAGTGCCGGGGATGGTCGTCACCGCGCCAAAGAACGGTCGCGAGATGGTCGGGTTGCTGCGCAGCGGCATTGAGCACGATAGCGGCCCGTTCTGCCTTCGCTATCCGCGCGATGCGACGCCGGACGTCGTTCCAGCCACCGGGGAAATCGATGCTATCCCGCACGGGACGTGGGAGATTCTGCGGCGCGGGACCGGCTCGCACGATGCCCCGAGCGCGGTGGCTATCCTCGCCGTCGGAACGATGGTGCTACCCTCACTTGGAGCAGCCGAGATTCTGAACGAGAGCGGCATCAGCGCGACGGTCGTAAACTGCCGCTATCTCAAGCCGTATGATGCGAACATCCTCGCTGACATCGTCCGCGACCATCACAACATCCTGGTGGTCGAGGAAGGCACGGTGGTCAACGGCTTCGGATCTTTCATGTCCCGCGTCATCGGCGAGATGCAGCCGGCGGCGAAGGTCGTCGCGCATGGTGTAATCGACGACTTCGTGGATCAGGCGCCGCGAGCGAAGCAGCTGGCATTGCTCGGGCTCG
>DASSNV010000263.1:0-9678 GCA_035701245.1 Gemmatimonadaceae bacterium
CGCGACTTTGCCGGTGACGTTCTTGTTGCGGAGGTCGACGAGCATCAGGTGGTTGTCGGTGCCGCCGGATACGATGTCGAATCCGCGCTCCATCAGCGCGTTTGCGAGCGTCTGCGCGTTGAGAACGATCTGGCCGCAATAGTCCTTGAACGAAGGCTCGAGGGCTTCCTTGAAGGCCACCGCCTTGGCAGCGATGACGTGCTCGAGCGGCCCGCCCTGGGTCCCCGGGAACATTGCCTTGTCGACCGCCTTGGCGTGCTCTTCCTTGCACAGCACCAGGCCGCCGCGCGGACCGCGCAGGGTCTTGTGAGTAGTGCTCGTGACAGCATCGGCGTGCGGCACCGGCGATGGGTGATAGCCGGTCGCGACGAGACCCGCGAAATGCGCCATGTCCACCACGAACTTCGCGCCGATCTCGCGCGCGACTTCAGCGAACGGCTCGAACTCGATGATGCGCGCGTAGGCGCTCGCCCCCGCGATGATCATCTTCGGCTTCTGCTCACGCGCAATGCGCTGCATCTGGGCGTAGTCGATCCGCCCGTCCTCGCCGACACCGTAGTGGATGGCGCGATAGAGAAGGCCGGAAAAATTCACTGGTGAGCCGTGGGTCAGGTGCCCACCCTGCGAAAGATCGAGCCCGAGCACGACGTCGCCGGGCTTGAGGAACGCGAGATACACGGCGGCATTCGCCTGCGCGCCGGAATGTGCCTGCACGTTGGCGTGGTCCGCCGAGAAGAGTTTCTTGACGCGATCGATCGCGAGCTGCTCGATCATGTCGACGAACTCGCAGCCGCCGTAGTAGCGTTTGCCGGGCAATCCTTCCGCGTACTTGTTGGTGAGCGGAGTCCCCATCGCCTCGAGCACCGCGGGCGAAACGAAATTCTCGCTGGCGATCAGCTCGAGGCCGTGGCGCTGGCGGTCCACTTCGCGGTCGATCAGCCGCGCGACCTCCGGATCCGCTTGCGCCAGCCGTCCCTCCGGCATGGCGACGCGGGACGCTGGTTTTGGTGGTGCCTGAGTCTGGGGCATCAGGGTACCTCGGAGTCGATCTTCTTGACGCGCCGTTCGTGGCGCCCGCCTTCGAATTTAGTGTCGAGCCACAGCTTCATCGTCTTCAGCGCGTCCGACTCGCTTATAAATCTCGCCGGCAGCACCAGCACGTTCGAGTCGTTGTGCTTCCGCGAAAGTTCACCAATCTCGGGCGCCCAGGCCAGCGCCGCGCGCACGCCGGGGAATCTGTTGGCGACGATGTCCATCCCTACCCCGCTGCCGCAGAGCAGAATTCCACGCTTTACCTCGCCATCGGAAACCTCTTTCGCGACCTTGCGGCCGAAATCCGGATAGTCGTCGGGTTTGCTCGGATCCTTCGAGCCCACATCGTCCGGGTTGTAGCCGAGCTTCCTGAGCTCGGCTACGAGCCGGTCCTTCATTTCCACGCCGGCGTGATCCGACGCGATTGGAATGGTCTCACTCATTTCGCCTCCGCGAGCCGCTGCTCCGCGAGACGGTCTGCCGCCTCGTAGGTCGGAATGTGCTTGGCCTCGGCGATGTCGAAGACCTTGAGAATCGTGTCGTAGATCTCGTCCGCCTTGTCGTGCGCCCGCTGCTCGTCCCAGCCGGCCACCTCTCCGTACACATTGATCACACCGCCCGCATTCGCAACGTAATCAGGCGCATAGAGAATGTTGCGCCGCTCGAGCTCGTCGCCATGCCTGTCTTCGAGGAGCTGATTGTTGGCGCCGCCGGCCACGATCTCGACCTTGAGCTTTGGAATCGTCGTGTCGTTGATGATGCCGCCGAGGGCGCACGGCGAAAAAATGTCGGCGTCAGCGGAAAAGATCGCATCACCTTCGACGATTGTCGCGCCCGTCGCCTTGGCAACCCGGGCCGCCTTCGCTGAGTCGATGTCCGATACGATGAGCTTTGCTCCAGCCTCGTGGAGCTCCCTGGCGAGGTAGCTGCCGACGCTTCCGCAGCCCTGCACGGATACCGTCTTTCCCGTGAGGCTGTCGGATCCCCACCTGCGGTTCGCGGATGCCTGCACCGCTCTGAACACGCCGTGAGCAGTCACCGGCGAAGGATCACCCGATTTTCCGGCGAGGCCCGCCACGTGTCCCGTCTCCATGTGCACGTAATCCATGTCTTTGGTGCTCGTTCCGACATCCTCGGCGGTGATGTAGCGACCACCGAGGCTCTCAACAAAACGACCGTGAGCACGGAAGATCTTCTCACGGTCTTTGGTCTTGTTGTCGCCGATGATGATCGACTTTCCGCCGCCGAGGTGAAGTCCAGCGACGGCGTTCTTGTAGGTCATCCCGCGCGAAAGTCGAAGGGCGTCGGTGATCGCCTCCTCGTCGGTCGCGTAATTCCAGAATCGCGTGCCGCCGAGGGCGGGCCCCAGCCTGGTGCTGTGAACGGCGAGAATTCCGCGATATCCAACCGAGGGATCGCTGCACAACACGACCTCTTCGTGTCCCATCTCCGCCAGCGTATCGAACAGCTTCATTGCGTCGTATTCCGTAAAAAGAGTTATGACTGCCCGTACAAGGCACGCGCTATCACGATCCTCTGGATCTCCGACGTGCCTTCGTAGATCTCGGTGACCTTCGCATCGCGCATAAGCCGCTCCACCGGATAGTCCTTGACGTAACCGTATCCGCCGAAGATCTGCACTGCCTGCGTCGTCACCCACATCGCGGTCTCGCTCGCCATCAGCTTTGCCATCGAGCTGAACTGCCTGATGCTCTGACCGCGGTCCTTGGCCGCCGCAGCTGCGTGGAGCAGCGCGCGCGAGCCGGAAACCTTCATCGCCATGTCGGCGAGCTTGAACTGAATCGCCTCGAATTCCTTGATCGCCTTGCCGAACTGCTTGCGCTCGGCGGCGTACGTCACCGAGTGCTCGAGCGCCGCACGCGCGATGCCGATTGCCTGTGCCGCAATTCCAAGCCGGCCGTTGTCGAGAGACTGCATCGCGTAAACGAAACCCTGGGTCTCGTCGCCAAGCAGATTTTCGGCTGGCACCCGCAGGTTGTCGAAGTTTAGCTGCACTGTCGGCGATGCGCGGAGACCCAGCTTGTCTTCCTTCTTGCCGACTTTGAACCCCGGCAGGTCGGGCGTTACGATGAACGCGCCGATACCGCGCGCTCCGCGACGCGCACCAGCTGTGTCGGTGCGCGCCATCGCGATGATGGCCCCGGCGGTACTGCCGTTGGTGACCCAGCTCTTGGTGCCATTCAGCACCCAGCAGTTTCCATCCCTGACGGCCTGAGTGGTCAGCGCGGACGCATCCGACCCGGCGTCGGGCTCGGACAGCGCGAAAGCGCCAAGAATGTCCCCGCGCGCCATTTTTTTCAGGAACCGATCCTTCTGCGCGTCGCTGCCGTAGCGAAGAATCATCTGGGTTGGCAGCGAGTTGTGCACGCTCATGAGCACCGCCACCGATGCATCGGCGGCCGCAATCTCCTCGAGCGCGATCAGGTAGGTGCCAGTGTCGGTGCCAAGGCCGTCGTACTCCTCGGGGAGCATCATGCCGAGGAATCCGAGCTCGCCGAGCTTGGGAACCAGTGACGGCTCGAAGTAGGCCTTCTCGTCCCACTCCGCGGAATGCGGCGTGATCTCCGCGCGCGCAAACTCGCGCGCCAGCTTCTGGACTTCGGTCTGCTCTTCGGTGAGCGGGTGGAGGGCCCAGGACACTTGCTACTTACTATAGGTATAGAAACCGCGGCCGCTCTTTCGACCGAGCCAGCCGGCGGCGACATACTTCCTGAGCAGCGGGCACGGCCGGTACTTCGGATCGCCGAGTCCGTCGCGAAGGACCTCGAGAATCGCCACGCAGGTGTCGAGTCCGATCAGATCGGCAAGCGCGAGCGGGCCCATTGGGTGATTCATTCCCAGCGTCATTACCTGGTCGATCGCGGCCGGCTCGGCGACTCCTTCCATCAGGCAATACACCGCTTCGTTGATCATCGGCATCAACACGCGATTCGAGACGAAACCGGGATAGTCATTGACTTCGACGGGAGTTTTTTCGAGTCGCCGCGCGACATCGGTGACGTAGTTCGTCGTCGCATCGGAAGTTGCGAGCCCGCGGATGATCTCCACCAGCTTCATCACCGGCACCGGATTCATGAAATGCATGCCGATGACTTGCTGGGGACGTTTGGTGCGGCGCGCGATCTCGGTGATCGAGATCGAGCTGGTGTTACTGGCTAGAATCGCCTCGGGCTTGGCGATGCGGTCGAGATCGCTGAAGATCCGAAACTTGAGGTCACTGTTTTCCGTCGCAGCTTCGATGACCAGCCCCGCATCGCCGACAGCGTCCAGCTCGGTGCCTGGCTCGACACGCGCGAGAATCCTTTCCTGATCCGCCGCGGCGATGGCGCCCTTCTTTACCTGCCGCTCGAGATTCTTGGCGATGGTGGACTTGCCTCTCTCCAAGGCCTCGCGCGAGACATCGATCATCGTGACGGGAATGCCGGCTTGCGCGAAGACGTGCGCGATGCCGTTCCCCATCTGCCCTGCGCCGATTACCGCGACGCGGTCGGTCATGCTCTTGACTCCATGTGGCGCAGGTAGCGCCCGTACAGGTAGAAGATCGCAATGAACATCATCACCACTGCCGCAATGCCACCTTCGGGCCCCCACGGGCCACCGGTCAGCCAATCCGGACCGGTCTCGATGGTTCGATAATCGGGGTCCTGGGCCGGCAATCCGCTCACCGAGATGTGGAGCGCGCCCGCCATCACCCAGTTCCAGGCGAAGTGCGCCGCGCCGGCTGCGTACAGACTTCTGGTCGCCAGCAGAATCGCGCCGAGGAAAAATCCGGCGACGGTGACCGCGAGAATTGATTCAGCATCGACGTGCGGATTGGCAATATGCATCAGGCCGAACACCACGCTCGTGACGATGAGCGCCATCTTCCAGCCGGCGATGCGTCGCATCACAGCGAACAGATAGCCGCGGATGAAGAGCTCCTCGAAGAACGCGGCGGGGAGCAGGATCAGCGCATATCGTCCGGCGGTCTCGAGCGAGCTGCCGTCGAAGGTCGGCACGATCTGGAGCATTCCTACCGACAGGAGTGCGAGGCTCGCCAGTCCAATCGTCGCCGCGCCGAGCGCCGTTCCCTGCGCCAACACGAGCGGCGATGCGGCACCGCGGTCCAACGCCACCGTGCCCCACGGCCATCGCTGCACACGCAGCATCACCGCGGTCGCGATCAGTGTCCCGCCGAAGGTCGTCCAGGCGTCGACGATCTCTCTGACGCTGGCCTTGTCGGCGCCCGGGATGAACAGCGATATCCACCGCAGCAACACCATCGCCGCGAACGTCACGAGGAAGAACGCGACGACCGACGCCGCGAGAACGCTCCGTTCTTTGAAGGTGGTTCGCGTTGCCGCCGGCGTCGCAGTCAAGCGAAACTAGTTCGCGCGCTCGACGCTGAGCGCCACGGCGTCACCACCGCCGAGACAAAGCGTGGCAAGACCTTTCTTCGCGCCGCGATCCTTCATTGCGTAGAGGAGCGTCGTCAGCACCCGGGCGCCGCTGGCGCCGATCGGGTGGCCGAGCGCGATCGCGCCGCCGTTGACGTTGACGCGCTTCCAGTCCCAGCCCAGCTCCTCGCCGTCAGCGATCGCCTGCGACGCGAACGCCTCGTTGGCTTCGATCAGATCGTAGTCGCCGATTTTCGACCCGGTTTTCTCCATCAGGTTGCGGACCGCTTTGATCGGGGCGAAGAACAAATCCTCGGGCTTGGTCGCGCCGGTCGCGTATCCGGTGATCCGGCCGAGAATTTCCAACCCATGCGACTCGGCGTACTGCTCGGAGACGATGACGAGCGCGGCGGCGCCGTCATTGAGGCTCGACGCGTTGCCGGCGGTGACGGTGAGGTCTTCGTTGCTGCCGTTCTTTCCCGGGAATGCCGGACGCAGCTTCGACAGTGTTTCGACGGTGGTGTCCTTGCGCGGTCCTTCGTCGGTCTCGACGGTGGTCGGACCCTTCTTGCCCGGAATCTGGACGGCGGCAATCTCGTCCCTGAACTTGCCGGACTCGATCGCAGCCACCGCTTTGCGGTGCGACGCTGCCGCGAATTCGTCCTGATCTTCGCGCGTCACGCCCGCTTTCTTCGCGGTGTACTCGGCGTGCCCACCCATGTGGACGTCACACGACGCGCACCACAATCCATCCTTGATCATGCCGTCGACCATCTTCTGGTCGGAGAGCTTCACGCCGTTGCGCATGCCGTACACGTAATACGGCGAGTTGGACATCGACTCCTGGCCGCCGGCGACGATGACCTGCGCATCACCGGCCTTGATTGCCTGGGACGCAAGCATCACCGCCTTGAGACCTGACCCACAGACCTTGTTCACCGTGACGGCGGAAACGGTGGGTGGAAGACCAGCTTTGAGGGCGGCCTGGCGCGCCGGGGCCTGCCCGGTGCCGCCCTGCAGAACGTGCCCCATGATGACTTCCTGGACATCACCCACGGAGACTTTCGATCTCTTCAGCGCTTCGCGGATCGCGACAGCGCCCAGCTCGGGCGCGCTTAGAGGCGAGAGCGCGCCGAGAAACTTTCCGATCGGCGTGCGCGCGGCGCCGACGATGACTGGAGTGCGTGATTTATCTGCCATTGCGAGGATTGTTCGACGGTTTTTCCGGCGTTGCCTTCAATTTAACGCCTCGCATATGGCTTCTGAAGCGACTACGATTACAGTGCGGTCACGAGCAACCCACAGAGGAAGGCGATGCGTTCACAAATTTCCGAAGCTTTGCTGGGCATAGGCGGAATTCTGATCTCGTTCGGCTTTACGATCATCATCATCGGATATTTCGCGCACCTTAACACCAACACGCGCGCGGAGTTTCCGTCGATCGTCTCGCTGGCGACGATGATGGCGGTCGGCGGCGCGGTCCTGTTCGTTGCCGGATACGTGCTCCACCGCACGATCCGCCGCGACGACGGCCCCGTCGAGCCGCAGCGCCGCAGTGCGTAGTGCCAGTCAAAAAAGTCTTCGAGACCAGCCGGGAGATCGCGGCGCCACCGGGCACGGTGTGGAACGTCATCGCCGACGTCGAGAAGTGGCCGCAGTGGACGCCAAGCATGCGCGAGGTGAAGCGCGTCGATAGTGGAGCGCTCGCCGTTGGAAGTCGCGCCAAGGTCAAACAGCCCCGGCTGATGCCGTTCACATGGACGGTAACAGAGCTCACGCCCGGCAAGGGCTTCACCTGGAGCATGCAGAGCCCAGGAGTGCGCGTCACCGCTCGACACTACGTCGCGCCCGCACCGCCGGGCAGCCGCGCGACGCTGTCAGTGGAGTACGAGGGCCCGCTTGCTTCGCTGGTTGCGCGACTCACCGCGAAGGTGAACGACCGCTATCTCCAGCTCGAGGCTGACGGGCTCAAGAAACGCAGCGAGTCCCTGCGCGGCTGATCAGCCCTTGATCGTATTTGTCGCCGGATCCCAGGTGACGGCGTTCTTCCTGAAGTAGGATTCGTTCGCCATGTGACACGCCAGCGCGGCGTGGTGTCCGAACACCGCGTCCTCGACGACGGGCTTACGCGTGCGAACCGCGTCGAAGAAGTTCGCCAGGTGCGGCCGGAAGTCGTCGTAGTCCGGCATTCTGTAGGTGACAGTCTCCTGCGGCGGCAGTTTCGCCAGCTTCTCGTCGTTCTCGGCGTGCCACTGCTTCTCGTACTGCTCGCGCATCGCGCGCGGGAAGCTGCCCGTGTAATAGCACGGATACGTGTCTATGCCCAGCTGCGGCGAGAAGCTCACCGTCGAACCCGTGACCTCGAGCAATCCCTTCGAGCCCTGGATGCGATAGGTCTCCGGCATCTCGCAAGCGAGGTTGAGCCGCATGTAGACGGGCAGATCGCCGAAGTAGTAGTTCACAGCGTGGACGTCCGGCATGTTGCGACCATCCTTCCAGTGCCGGATTCCGCCGACCGACGCGGCGAAGCGCGGCGCCTCGTTCATGCCGAGCATGAACATCATGCCGCTGATGAGATGGACGAGGAGATCGCCCGCCACTCCGGTGCCGTACTCCTTCCAGCACCGCCAGCGCGCGAAGACGATCGGGTTGAACGGACGCTTCGGCGTGACGTCGCCCTGCCAGGTATCCCAGTCGAGATTCGCTGGAGACAGATCGAACGGCGGCGGATACTGCCACGCGCCGCAGGGATCGTTGCGACCCATGTACCCTTCGACCAGCATCAGGTCGCCCAGCAGCCCCTGCGCAATGATTTCTTTCGCCTTGGCGCAAACCTGCGAGCTGACGCGCTGGGATCCGATCTGGACGATGCGGCCGGTCTTTTTTGCGGCTTCCACCATCGCCACACCATCGGCGGCGGTGTGGGACATCGGCTTCTCGCAATAGATGTCTTTCCCGGCGTTCACCGAATCGACGACGACCTGGCGATGCCAATGATCTGGAACCGCCGCGATGATGCAGTCAATGTTCTTGTTGTCGAGCAGCTCGCGATACCGCCGGGTAACCGGGAGGTCGGGCCGGACGATCTCGCGCGCGAGGGTGTGCCGGCCGTCGTAAAGGTCAGCGGCCGCGGCACACTCCACGCCCGGCAGCGTGATCGAAGTCCCCAGCAGTCCCGACCCTTCCATGCCGACGCCGATGATGCCGAACCGGACGGTGTCGCTCGGCGCGACCCTTTTCACAGGTTGTGGCTCGGCGGCGAGGAGTACCTCTCTGGCGGCAATCGTGCCGCCAGCGACGGCGGCGCTCACTCCGAGAAACTCGCGCCGCGAATAGCTGCTCTTGCTCATTGCGACTCCTGGCAGTGAAGAGTTCAGTCGGTCCTTCAGCTTGCTGGATGCTCGGGCGGGAGAATATCGTATCTGCTCTGCCCGACCGAAAGAACGATGGCTTTCACCCAGGGGTGTTCATGAACAGGCGCGAGTTTCTTACCGCTCTCGGAGTCGCTGCTGTAGCACCGCAATTCGGCTGTGCGTCTACCGGCGCCGGCATGGGCGCCGGAACGCGGCGACTCAGCAAAGTTGGAATCCAGCTCTACACGCTGCGCGACGATGCGCGCAGAGATCTCGAGGGAACCCTCGTCAACATCGCGCAGGCCGGCTACAAGGAAGTCGAGCTCCTCGGCTCGATGAACAACTTCGGCATGCCCGCGCAGCAGCTGCGAGCGATTCTCGATCGCAACGGTCTGACCGCGCCGTCAACCCACATTGACGTCGGCGTCTTCGATAACCTCGAGCCGCAGATCGAGGCCGCGAAGATTCTCGGGCACCAGTACATGATCGTGGCGAGCCTGCCCGATGGGGAGAAGCTCGGGCCCGACGACTACCGCCGGTGGGCAGATCGATTCAACGAAGCCGGCGCGCGCGCGCTGCGCAGCGGGATGCGGATTGGCTTCCACGATGAAGCGTGGGATTTCAGAAACGTCGGCGGCGAAGTCCTGTACGACATCTTCGCGCAGCGGACCGACCCGACATCGGTCTGGCTCCAGCTCGACACCGGCAACGCCGCGATCGGCGGAGCGAATCCGCTCGACTACATGAAGCGCTACGCGAATCGTTACTGGCTGTTCCACATCAAGGACGCGCCCGCGATCGGGGCTGACCACGACGTGGAGCTCGGGAAGGGCGTCGTCGATTTCCGGAGCATCTTCAGGCTCATCGACAACATCGACCAGAAGCACCTGTACGTC
>DASSNV010000264.1:0-16426 GCA_035701245.1 Gemmatimonadaceae bacterium
GCGGCGCTCGTCGCCATCGCCGCGCGGCTTTGGCTGACGATCGTCGAGCTCGTGCCGAGTGGGTTGTATATTGCCGCGGGCGCAACCAGAAAGTCCTTACCACACTGAAGAGACATGGCCAGGCAGCGCGAGAGAAGTCCCATTCGTACGACAGCTACACCTGCACCGACTCCCGCGGCGCTTCCGGCGCCGCGCTTCGCGTCCGCGTGGGCCGCGCTCGTGTACGCGGTCGCGACCTTGTCGCTCGCCTATCCCGCGCTCGCGGGGAGGTTCCTGGTCAATCCGCACAGCGATCAGTACATCGCCGGGTTTGCCTTCAGGGATTTTGCCGCCGCAACTTTGCGCGCGACCGGACATTTCCCGCTCTGGAATCCATACTTGTTCGGCGGCATGCCGTACGTAGCGGCAATGCATGGGGACATTTTCTATCCGACGTTCCTGCTGCGGATGATCATGCCCACCGATGTGGCGATGACGTGGGGGTTCATCATTCACATCTTCCTCGCCGGCTTTTTCACCTACGTTTTCCTGCGCGGCCTCGGCTACGGGTTTTTCGGGTCGGTGGTCGGCGGGCTCGCCTACATGATGAGCGGCCAGATCGCGTCGTCGGTTTCGCCCGGCCACGACGGGAAGCTGTTCGTCAGCGCACTCTTTCCCCTCGGACTCTGGATGCTCCATCGGGGCATCAGAGAAGGGAAGAACTGGAGCTGGGGCGCCTTTGCGCTGATAGTCGGACTGTGCGTGCTCAGTCCGCATCCGCAGCTCCTGCAGTACATGCTCCTCACCTCGGGTGCGTACGCGCTGTTCCTCGCATTCGCGACGCTAGAGGGCGGGCGACTCCCGCGCGACGTCGCAATCCGTCGTCTCGGGGCAGCGCTCATCGCGGTGTTGATCGGCTTGGCAATCGGGGCAGTGCAGTACCTCCCGGTGCGCGAATACGTGAAATGGTCGCCCCGCGCCGGCGGCCTCGCCGATTATGCGGCGGCGACCTCGTACGCGTGGCCTCCCGAGGAATTGCTCAACGCTTATTTGCCCCAGTTCTCCGGCATGCTCGACAATTACTGGGGCCGGAATTTCATCCACCTCCACAGCGACTACGTCGGAGTGGTGGTGCTCATTCTGGCGGGGGCGGCCTTTCTCGGGCTGCGCGCCGATCCGCGCCGCAAACAGATCATCTTCTGGACCTCGGCGCTCATCATCTCCGTCCTGTGGTCACTCGGCAGCGCGACGCCGTTTTATCACATTCCATACGCGTTGATTCCCGGCACGAAGTACTTCCGCGCCCCGGCCACAATCTTCTTCGTCGGCACCCTGGCGATCGGACTCCTCGCGTGCGCTGGAACAGAGCGATTCCTGCAGCTGCGAGTCAGTCGTAAATACATGGTCGGGTGGTTGATCGCGGGCGGCGTAATCGCAGTCCTTGCGTCGGTCGGCGCACTCAACAGCATCGCTGAATCATTTGCCGACCCGCGCGCGCTCGACCGCGTGCAGGCGAATCGCGGGGCGCTGTTTCTGGGTGCGTGGCGTTCGTTCGCGTTTGTAGTGATGATATTCGCCGTGTGGTACGCATCCACCCGCAACACACTGAGCATCCGTGCCGCCGCGTGGGCGCTCGCGTTCCTGATGGCGATCGATCTCTGGTCGATCGAGCGACTCTACTGGATGTTCTCGGCGCCGGCGAAAACTATTTACGCGTCGGATGCGATCGTCGATATCCTCAAGCGCGAGCCCCAACCCACCAGGGTGCTGGCGTTTCCCGTTCGGCAGACGCGAGGACCTGACGCCTTCCTGGCGGGCGACGCCCTAATGTCCCACGGTATCCGACAGGTGCTCGGCTACCACGGAAATCAGATCGGCCGCTACAACGAGCTGGTCGGCGCGAATTCGGACGACAACAGACTGTTCACGGCAAACGTGCTCGCCCTGACCAATACCGGCTACTTTCTAACCAATATCTCCGAACTGCCGTTCATCGGAAACACGACAATGGTGAAGGGCCCTGTCGTCAACGCTGCCGGAGACACGACCTATCTCTACCGAGTCAATCGCAACAACCCGTACTCGTGGGTGACTCCGGTGGCAGTGAAGGCACCCGACGATCAGGTACTCGCCACGGTTCTCAACCCGAGATTTGACGTGAGGCGCGCGGCACTTTTCGACCCCTCGGCGGAGGTCGCCAGTGCGGGGGCGATCCAGTCCTTGCCGGCACCACTGTCGATCGCGACCTCCGTCAGGAGCTATGCACCGGGGAACGTGAAGATCGATCTCAGCGCGCCCGCGCCGGCGGGTTCATCGCTAATCGTGTCCGAGAACTACTATCCGGGATGGGTCGCCTCGGTCGACGGGAAGCCGGGCAGGATTGGCCGCGCCGACTACTCTCTGATTGGTGTCGAGCTACCAGAAGGCGCCCGCACGGTCGAGCTTAACTTTACGAGCCCCTCATATCAGCGCGGCAAAGTGGTGACCTGGATCGCCATCCTGCTTGGTTTGGTAGTACTGGGCGGGGGGGCGTGGAGCGACCGGAGACGCCTTGCCTGATCGCGCCCTCGTAATCGTTCCTACCTACAATGAGCGCTTCAACATTGCCCGCCTCATCCCGGCGATCCTCGCCCAGGATCCGTCGCTCGAGGTGCTGGTGGTGGACGACGCGTCCCCGGACGGAACCGGCGAAGTCGTCGACGGCATAGCTGCAAATAACAGCCGGGTTAACATCATCCACCGGTCGGGGAAGCTGGGGCTGGGAACGGCCTACATCGCCGGGTTTCGCTGGGCGCTCGAGCGGCGGTACGACCTCATTTTCGAGATGGACGCCGACTTCTCCCATAATCCGGAGCGGCTGCCGGAGTTCCTGGCGATGATCAAGGAAGCGGACGTCGTCCTCGGATCCCGCTACCAGAACGGACATGTGAATGTCGTCAACTGGCCGATGAGCCGGCTTTTTCTGAGCTACGCGGCGAACATCTACGCGCGGGCTGTGACCGGCCTGCCGATCTTCGACACCACCGGCGGGTTCAAGTGCTTCCGTCGGAATGTACTTGAATCGATCGATCTAAGCTCCGTCAAATCCAATGGTTATGCCTTCCAGATTGAGATGTCTTATCGTGCCTGGAAGCGTGGCTTCCGGCTCGTCGAAATCCCTATCATCTTCGTCGACCGCACCGAAGGCGTGAGTAAGATGTCAAAAAAGATCGTCCGCGAGGCGATCTGGATGGTCTGGCGTCTGCGCTGGTGGAGCCTGACCGGGAGGATCTGATGGCGGGTCAGGCCGAGGGCCAGCGGTTTTACAAGATGACCGGGTCGGGCAACGACTTCGTCGTGTTCGACTCGACGGCGAGCGACGCGCGGCACCTCGAGAACGTCGACGCTATCCGGTCGATGTCGGCTCGCGGGACTGGGATTGGGGCGGACGGGGTGGTATTCGTCGAAAAGGCCGACGAAGGCGACGTCCGCATGCGCTACTATAACAGCGATGGCTCGGAGGCCGCCCTCTGCGGTAACGCCAGCCTCTGCAGCACCCGGCTCGCCGTGCAGCTAGGTCTCGCCCGGGCGACCGGGTTCACTCTTCATACGGCCGCCGGCGCGCTCAAGGCCAGAATCCGAAAAGGCCTGCCCGAAGTCGATCTCGAGCCCGTACGTGAGGTGCGGCCGGACGCCAGCAACCTGGGAATCCGACCCGGAGAGCGTCGGCTTGCCTATGCGCTGGTTGGAGTGCCTCATGTCGTCGTCGATATTGCCGACATCGAGGCCGCCGATGTCTCAGGCCGCGGATCCGAGCTCAGGCACCACCCCAAGCTCCGCGATGGCGCCAACGTCAATTTCGTCTCCCGGCGACCTGACGGCTCCTTTGCCTATCGGACCTACGAAAGGGGAGTAGAGAACGAAACCCTGGCCTGCGGCACCGGCGCCGTGGCAACCGCGATCGCGCTTACCGACTGGGGCGAATCCGGCACTGAGACCACCCTCTGGACGCGATCCTCCTTGCCGCTGACGGTGACCCTCAAGCGGGTGGGTGACACCTGGCTGCCATCGCTCCGTGGCGAAGGTCGGATCGTTTTCGAGGGTGTTCTGCGCGAGATCGAGTGACAGACTGTCGCTGCACGGTCCAGCTGGTGTTGTTGGCAGCCCAGCTCAACCATTTTATCAAATCCGTCCCGTAAGACCGCCCGCAGAAGGGCGTTCGGGACAGGCCGGGTGGATAGTGGAGACTTCTCCACAATTAACCACAGGGTGTGGTTTACATAATCTATCTTATACGCATATAGTGCAGAGCGCATGGCAGCGCCTGACGACGCCCCCTGCTGGCCCTGCCTGGTACTTGAAATTCCACGAAACACCCAACAAAAAAAGGAGCCGCGCAAGCGACTCCTTAGACCTCGGAACTGGAGTTGAATTTCGGTGCGGTCAGGTGGACATCGGCTTCGCTTCCAGCTCGCCAAGTCTGACTTTGGCCTCCGCCGACAACGGGTTCGTGTCGTCCTTGGCAAGCTCGGTCCAGATCGCCTTGGCCTGATCCTTCTTTCCGGCCGCGGTATAGTTTCGCGCCGCATCGGCCTGGTACTCTGCCTTGTCCGCCGGGAATCGGGTAGCCTTGGCAGCCGCCTCATACTGTTGAGCTGCAGACGTGAAGTCCTTGAGCTCTTCGTAACCAGCCGCCTGGACCACGTGCACCGACGCCTTGAAGTCGTCCGGGACCTCGCCCTCGGCCTTCTTTAGAACGTCGATCCCCTCCTTGAACTTCTTCTGCTCATACAGGACCTGGGCAAGCGCCACGGCTGCCTGAGCTCCTCCCTGCGTCCCCTCGTAGCGCGTGACGACCTTCTGGAGGTCGGAGGCGGCAAGCGGAAGGTTGCCCGATGCGGCGGCCTGTCGAGCCTGATAGAAAGCTGCCTCGGCGCGCTGGCTCTTGATTGTCTGCGAGCGTTCGTAGAACCAGATCCCGCCGGCAATCACCACAATGGCAACGGCAGCCCACGTGATCTCACGCTTATGGAGCATGAACCACTCGGCGAGGTTTTCCTCGTCGCCCCCGCGGCGCCGGGTTGAAGCGTTAGGTGATGTCATTCGATGTTGTTTGAAGTAGAACCAGGTGAAATGCCCCCGGGGTGACTCGAACACCCGGCCAACGGTTTAGGAAACCGCTGCTCTATCCACCTGAGCTACGGGGGCGTTCGGTGACGGGCAATCGATACTGCAAAAGTAGCAGTTCCTCAAGCTGGTCGGCACCCTCGATTTGTCAGCAAGCCCAGAAGCGCGGGTGTGACATCCGTCAGTGCGCGCAGTTCCCTGGCGAGCGTCTGATGCCCGGGCCCGACAAGGATGCAAAGTGCCGGATTGCGGGTGTGCTGTGTACGCGCGTCCTCCAGATTTCCATGATCGCTGGCGACAATCAGCAACACGTCGTCGTCGAGACTCGAGACTACAGCGCCAATGAACTCGTCGACCAACTGCCACGCGGCGATTCCGGCGCTCAGGTCCTTTAAGTGTCCGGCGCTGTCCGTCGCGTAATGGGCGAACAACGTCAGATCGTGGCTGTTCGCGATCCGGGCGAGATTTCTGCCGGCCTGGACCGGCGCGATTGCAGGTATCTCCGGGCGAGTGCCAAACCTTCGCCAGGAGTCGTGGGTGATCTCGCTTGCGACCGCGTTGCCACTGATGATGTCGGCCTCATGCCGGCTCAGCACGCCCGCGCCCAGAGCTGCGATCGTGATCGCAGCGCGGAGCGGCAACGGCCGTCGTCCGCTATCCTCGGCCATTGCAATCAGATCAGCGGGATAGCCATTCGCGAACGTGACCTTCCTGCCGGCGCGCACGGTGCGCGCCAGGAGGCTTTCTTGTTGGACCATCGACCGCAGAGTGGTGGGAGCGTATGGACCGAAGTGCCGACCGAAGCGCTCCGCGGCGTTCAGTCCCGTAAGGAGAGCGATCTGCCCGGTTCCGGACTGTGGTAGCCCAGGAATCCCAAGTGTGGCGTCCAGCGCCACTGCCGACGCCCGGGCGCCAACGAATGAGAACGAGTCCGAGACGGCCTTCCTTCCCTCTAGGATATCGAGCAATGCCGGCGCATCGGCAGCCGCCAGCGGGTTGATCGATGGGTCATCAGCACCGACACCAACCCCATCGAGGAAGACGAACAGGACGCGCGACGCTGCCAACTAGCGGGCGATCTCGAACGGAGTGGGCAATTCCTCGGCGGAAATCGGCGGCAGCACTCGAACATCGTCGATCCGAGCGGCGCGCGGCCCGGTCTTCACCGCCGATTCGAGTCGGGCCAACGCCTCGCTGGTGCCGGCCGCTGCGACTTCGACGTTGCCGTCGTGCCTGTTCCTCACCCATCCGGCGAGCTTCAGCTCCTGCGCCTTCTCCACCACGAACCAGCGGAACCCGACGCCCTGTACCCTGCCGCGGACTTCCAGATGGATCGTCTCCATCCCTATTTGCGAATGCCCAGGAGAGAAGCCAGGGTCGCGGCGATGGAGGTCGGATCCGGAACGACGCCGGTCGCGGACGGAGGCACGACCAGCTCGCCGTCCCGGATCCGTCGCGCGATCTCGTCCAGCGCGCTGGCGATTGCCTGCGCCGCAGTCGGACGTGACGCATTCGCGCGCAGCGACATCGAACCCCAGTCGGTTTCCGCCCATGCGTTCGACGCCTCAGCCTCGGCGGTCTCTCCGAGCGATGCTGCGGCTTTCCAGTCGTAGTTCTGCCACGCGTCCTCCAGCCACCCTTCCTCGTTCGTACCGAGAGGTTCGACACCGCCGCCAGAACCCCCCGCCCCGGCGTCGAAATTGGAGGGGAATTCGTCGGCAAAACTCGACACCGGAGGTAGCGGATCAAGGAAATGTTCGACCGGTGGCAGTTCGTCCGGCTCCTCGAATTCCTCATAAGGGTCCTGAGCGGGTGCCACCGCCGACGCAACCATTTCTACCTGTAAAAACTCTTCGATCCCCGGTAGACCGCCGCTGCTCTCGCGCGCAATGTCATCCGTCGTCTCGGGCGCCATCGCGGCTGGCTGCTCCGAGCCGGGAACGAAGGGTCGTGACAACCGAAACTCCGTGCGCCCTCCCGTCTGCGGTGGCCTGGTCGGCGTCGGATGAGGAACGAATGGGCGCTGTGGTTGCGGCACTAGTTGTCCTCCCAACTGTATTTGCCGACAAGCGGCACGAACCGCACGGGAGCGATTTCCGTCTTTTCGAGGGTGTCGCCGTGGCGCGTGAACATATACAAAGTCTGTTCGTCCTTGTCGCCGAGCGGAATGAGCAGGCGCCCGCCTTCGGCCAGTTGTTCCGGGTACGTCGCGGGTACCGAAGGCGCTGCCGCGCCGACGAGGATCGCATCATAGGGCCCGTACTGTCTCCACCCAAGCGTGCCATCTCCCAGCAGGAACGAAACGTTGCGGACGTTGAGTTTGCGCAAAGTTTCTCGAGCCGTGTCGAGAAGCGCTGGAATTCGCTCGATCGAAAAGACCTGCCCTGCGAGCTGCGCCAGTAGCGCTGTCTGGTATCCAGAGCCGGTGCCTATCTCAAGCACCTTCTCGTTGCCCTTGAGCTTCAGCAGCTCGAGATACCGGGCGTGGATTGACGGCTGCGAGATCGTCTGGCCATTTCCGATCGGCAACGCTGAATCTTCGTAAGCGCGGTGTCGTACTCCCGTCGGCACGAACAGGTGCCGCGGTACCTGGTCGATCGCGTGCAGCACGGCGAGATCGTTGATGCCCTGCTCGTGCAGCAGTTCGACGAGCCGCTGGCGAGGACCGCGATACTCGTGATCGGTTACGGCTGTCGCCACCACTTCTCCGCCGATGCAAGCACCGCGTGATGGGTGAGGTCGAGATGAAGCGGAGTTACCGATATGTAACCTTCCTGTATGGCTATGAAATCGGAAGTCTCTTCGCCTGACCAGGCGATCGATCCCCCACCGATCCAGTAGATCTGGCGGCCCCAGGGATCCTGCATCGGCTTGAGGGAATCAGAGTACACCCGCCTGCCGAGCCGGGTCAGTTTGACGCCCCGGATGTCATCGCCGCGCAGCGGTGGCAGATTGATGTTCAATAGCGTCTGCTCCGGGAACGACGGCAACGAGAGGACGTGCTGCAGAAGGGCGCGCAGCGGCTTGACCTGATCGCCGAGCATGCTCACGTCGGCGCGCAGGTCGCCGCCGGCGAACGAGATCGCGACCGACGGAATGCCAAGCGACAGACCCTCCATTGCCGCTGCGACGGTTCCCGAATACAGCACATCCTCGCCCATGTTCTGGCCGTGATTGATCCCGCTCAACACGAAATCGGGACGTTCCGGCATCAGCGCCTCCACTGCGAGCATCACGCAATCCGTCGGCGTGCCGTCGACCTGGTACCGGCGCTCCCCGCGCTCGATCGGTCGGATCGGATGATGGAGCGTCAACGAGTGGCTCGTCGCGCTCTGCTCCCGGTCCGGGGCCACGACGGTGATCTCACCGAGCGGTTTCGCGGCTTCAATCAGGCAGGCGAGGCCGTGGGCGAGGATGCCGTCGTCGTTGGTACAGAGCAGTCTCACCGCTTGAAGATTCCGGCGCGATGGCGCCATAGCACTTTTATGACCAGCCATGCATCGCGAAATTCGCGGAAGTAGCTGGGGGATCCGTATATCGTGGAGATCGGCACGTTAACCGTGGTGAACCCGGCGCGCGCGGCGCGAATGATGAAATCAGTCTCGTATTCGTAGCGGTCGCCGACCGCATGTACCTTGCGGAGCACCTCTGCCTTGATCGCGCGGTACCCCGACTGGCTGTCACGGACTTTCCCGCCCGAAACCGCGCGGGTTGCCGCCGAAGAGATCATGTTGGCGATGCGACGGTGTTTGGGGACGGCCTTGCCCGAGAGATCGCGGGTTCCGATCACGATGTCGGCACGATCGAGCGCGCCGACGATGGCCGGCGCGAACGCCGCGTCGTGCTGTCCATCCGAGTCGATGGTGAGCACCGCCGCCGCTCCCTTCTTGAGCGCTGCGTCGAACCCTGCGCGGAGAGCCGCTCCTTTGCCGCGGTTCTTGTCGAACTCTATCGTCTCGTCAACAACCGTCTTGAGCAGCTTACGCGAACCGTCGGTCGATCCATCGTCAATTCCGATGATCCGCGTTCCCGGCAGATTTCGTCGGACGTCCTTCACGACTTTGGCCAGCGTCGGCTCGGCGTTGTACACCGGCAATACAACCACCAGCGGCTCGATCAACTTTCAGCTCCCTTTTCCTCGGGTTGCCCGTCGAGTATAGCGAGAATCGACCGCAGCTCCGTCTCCATTGATTCGACGGCTTGCGAATCCAGTGCCGCGCGGGCGACGGTGCGGAGCTCGCCGCTCTTCCGGTACTCGTCGATCTTCTGGCGCGCGCCATCGATGGTGTACTTCTCGGTGTAGAGCAGCTGCTTGACGAGCATGATGAGCTCGATCTCGCGACGCTGGTACACGCGGTTTCCGGAGCGGTTCTTTGCCGGATGCAGAAACTTGAACTGGCTCTCCCAGTACCGCAGCACGTGCGGTTTGAGATCAGTGAGGGTGCACACATCGCCGATCGAAAAGAACTCCTGCACCGGCTCTTTCGCTTTCATCGATCAACCTCCGCTCGGAGCTCTCTCGTCATTAGTTCGGCTATCGCACCGCGGGCCGACTGGCCCTCGAATAGCACTCGATTCACCGCGTCGACAATTGGCATCTCCACTCCATGACGCGCCGCGAGCTCGCGGGCGCTCTGCGCCGTGACTACTCCCTCGGCTACCGTTTCACGATCCCTGAGAACATCCTCCAGCTTCCTACCCTTCCCGACCTCGAAGCCAACCGCTCGATTCCGGCTCAGCGAACCGGTGCACGTGAGAACCAGATCGCCTAGCCCGGCGAGCCCCGCAAAAGTACCCGCCTCCGCGCCGAGCGCTGCGCCGAGGCGGATCATCTCGGCCAGGCCGCGGGTGATCAGCGCCGCGCGGGCGTTGAATCCAAGGCCCAGTCCCTCGGCGATTCCGGTGGCGACAGCCATGACGTTCTTCAGTGCGCCGCCGAGCTCGACTCCGATCACGTCGGTATGCGTATAGGTGCGAAAGTACGGGGAGCTGAACGCGCGCTGCGCGATTTCCGCTGCACCGTCGTTGCTCGATGCAACGACCACCGCCGTCGGCTGACAGCTCACCACCTCGGTTGCGAAGCTGGGGCCCGATAGCGCGACGACCGTCGCGCCCGACACCTCCTGCTCGAGGACGTCGGTCATCAGACACAGCGTTTCTTTCTCGATGCCCTTGGTGGCTACCACCAGCGGCGCCTTGCCTGGCAGAGCCGGCAGTGACGCCCTGACAATCCGTCGCAGCACCTGAGATGGTGTGGCGAATGCGACGAGCTCCGAATTCGAAACCGCCGACTTGATATCGCGCTCGGCCACGACCGTCTGCGCTATGGAGTGTCCGCCGAGAAACCTGACGTTCTCGTGTTTCGAGTTGATGGATTCGACGACGTCGGGTTCATACGCCCACAAGGTCACGAGATGGCCATTGCGCGCCAACAGATCGGCCAGTGCCGTTCCCCACGCGCCCGCTCCGACGACCGTACATCGCATCAGGACACGTCGTCCTTCTTCACGAAGCGATGCTCCTCACCACGCCGCAGCCGGCCAATGTTGGCGCGATGGGTCCAGAAGACGAACAGCACAATGACAATGCTCGCGATGAAAATCGGGCCGAGCGGCTTCCGATACCACGCGAGAATGGCGACGGGCAGAACTGCGGCAGCAAGCAGCGAGGCAAGGCTGACGTAGCGGGTGAAGTAGAACACGATGATCCAGACCGCCTCGGCGATCAGCATCGGCACCACCGCGAGCGCGGTGAAGACACCGCTGGCGGTGGCGACGCCCTTCCCTCCTCCCTTTCCCAGCAGAAAGATCGGCTTGACGTGTCCGAGTATCGCTGCCGCGCCGTAGACCAGAGCCCAAAGCTCGGGGCGCAAAGTCTCGGTGTATACCGGAAGGAAGAACACCGGCAGAAAACCCTTCAGGAAATCGGCGATGAACACCGCCGCGCCGATTTTGGCGCCGAGCACGCGCACGACGTTGGTTGCGCCAAGATTGCCGGAGCCGTGCTTTCTGAGATCGATGCCGCGCGCTTTGCCGGCGATGTAGGCCGACGGTATCGAGCCGGCGAGATAGGAGATTATGACGCCGATGATTGGCGCCATCTACGCCGACTTGCGCCGCATGATGATGCGGAGTGGATTGCCGCGAAAACCCCACACTTCGCGAAACGAGTTGTGCAGGTAGCGCACGTAGTGTTCCTGCACGAGGTCAGGATTGTTGCCGAACACCGCGATCGCCGGCGGCGCCGTCTCCACCTGAGTCGCGTAATTGAGCTTGACCTCCCGCCCCGCGGCCTGTGGCGGCTGGCGTCGCCCCACTATCTCCTCTAGCGCGCTGTTCACCTGCGACGTGCTCACCCGCTTGTGGCGCTCGGCATCGACCTCGAGCAACAGGTCGAGGATCTTCGTGATTCGCTGCCCGCTCAGCGCCGACGTGAACACGAACGGCACGAACTTGAGGAACGGCGCTTTCTCATGCGCTTCCTTCTCGAACTTCGCCGCGGTGTTGTTGTCTTTCTCCTTGAGGTCCCATTTGTTGACGACCACGATCAACCCACGCCCGCTCTCCCAGGCCAGCGCTGCGATCTTGAGATCCTGATTGTGCAAACCTTCGGCGGCGTCGAGAACGAGGATGCAGATGTCGGAGCGCTCGATCGCGCGCCGGGTGCGCAGCGCCGAATAGAACTCAATGCCTTCGTCGACCTTCGACTGCCGGCGCAGGCCGGCGGTATCGACGAAAATCAGCTCGCGACCGTGATAGGTCATCGGTGTGTCGATCGCGTCGCGGGTTGTTCCGGCTTCGTCGGCGACGACGAGCCGATCCTCACCCAGAAGTCGGTTGATGATCGACGACTTGCCGACATTGGGCCGACCGACCACCGCTACCCGCAGCGCCTCGGGCTCTTCTTCGGCGACGGTGGGGATCTTATCGACGAGAACGTCGAGCATGTCGCCGGAGTTCTTGCCATTCAGCGCGGACACGGGCACCGGATCGCCTGCCCCGAGCTCGTAGAACTCGTAGAAATCAGTGGTTGATGGATCGTCGACCTTGTTGGCGACGAGGATCCAGGGCTTGCGAGATTCGCGCAGCAGCTCGACGACCCGCGAGTCACTCGGGTGCAGGCCGGTTTTCGCATCGACGACGAGCATTAACAGATCGGATTCGTCGATTGCCTGCAGAACCTGGCGCTTGATCTCGACATCCATCGGAATTCGCGGATCGTCGGTAAGGCCGCCGGTGTCGACGAGCCAGAACTGCCGGCCGTTCCATTCGGCCCGCGCAAAGTGGCGATCCCGGGTGGTGCCCGCCTCGTCGCTCACGATGGCGTTGTTCTCGCCGACGATGCGGTTGAAGAGCGCCGATTTGCCGACGTTGGGGCGTCCGATCAGGGCAATGACGGGAAGGTTCACGCCGCCACCTCGCTCGGCTCGGACTGCAGTACATCGATGAAATCGTAGGATGGATAGACCGGCACCGGCAGCGCGTCACGCACAGCGTCGAGGGTCAGGTCGTCGAGGAAAACGCGATCTTCGTTGATTGTTTCGGCGGGAATGAGCGCAATGTCGAGGTCGCGTCGTTCCGCGAGGGCGGACAGAATGTCGCGACCGACGAGCAGACCGGCAGTGGTGATTGTCCGGCCAAACAATGAGTTCTCGGCGACGATCAGCTCGAAGTGCGCGCCGCTCGCCTCATGGAGCTGCCGCAGCAATGGCTCCATCAAGGGCGCCATCGCGAGACCAGTGACGACCCCGATGCGCTGTCCATCCCGGCGGGCAACTCGCCCGAGTCCATCGGCAACGCGCATGCGCAGTGATGTCACTGCGCCCACACCGTTCTCGATCTGAGCGAACTCGCCATAGTGTTCCGCTTCAGGAAGCCCCCTTTCAGCCAGCAGGTACAGCTCGTCGGACCCGAACACCCACGTCTCGCCGCGTTCCCTCAGCGCGCGATCTCCCCACGTCTCTACCTGCGCGAGGATTTCGCGCGCGGTGGCCCGGTCCATCCGCCTGCCGGTGTACAGATGCGAGAACTGGGTGATTCCAACCGGGACGACGGCAGCGGAGAGAACCGCGTCGCCCATGTTCCAGAGATCGGACAGAGATTCCTCGAGCACCGCGCCATCGTTTAGGCCGGGCACCACCACCATCTGGCAATGGAACTGGATCCCGCCCGCAGCGAGTCGCCCGAGCTGCGCCTTCACGTCGGGAACGCGCGGGTTGTTCAGCAGCACCTTCCTCGCCTCGTGATTGGTGGCGTGCACCGAGACATAAAGTGGCGACAGCCTGTACTCGAGAATGCGCTCGATATCGCGCTCTTTCACGTTCGAAAGGGTCGCGAAGTTTCCGTACGCGAACGACAGACGGTAATCGTCGTCACGGATGTACAGGGGCTTTCGGAGTCCGGGGGGCAAGCCCTCGATGAAGCAGAACTCGCATTTGTTGGCGCAGCGGCGAACCGGCGGTGGCTGCAGCGCGATGCCGAGTGGCTCGCCGTCGAGGCGCTCGAGCTCGTAGATGATCTGCTCGCCGTCGGCTTGCCGCGCCTCGATCACCAGCTCTTCGTCAGCGGTGAGAAACTCCCAGTCGAGGAAGTCGGCCACGGGTCTTCCATTCACCGTCAGGAGCTCGGTCCCGGGCTGGATGCCAAGCTCTTCAGCGATGCTATTCTGCTCGACGCGAGAGACCTTTACCATAGCTCAAGTAATTTAGAGCTACAGCCAGCGAAATCAAGGAATTGTCGAACTTTAGCTCACCTGCGCTGCGCCGGTGTGGGGTCTAGACGGGGGCCGTGGCGGCCAGCGATTCGAGCAGTTTGCGGGCGCGGTCGATGTTGAAGCCCGGCAGCCTGGCGATGGCTTCTTCCCCAGCATTCCGCACGCCCTGGACGCTGCCGAATTCCTTCAGGAGCAGGCGCCGTTTCACCGGTCCAATGCCCGGAACCCTGAGCAGCTCCGAGGTAACCGTTCGCATGGTCCGTCGCTTCCGGTTGTAGGTGACGGCGAACCGGTGCGCCTCATCGCGCGCCTGCTGGAGCAGCCTGAGACCAGGCGATCTCCGTGACAACCGAAGGGGCTCCTCTCGGCCCCAGACAAAGATCTCCTCCTCCCTCTTGGCGAGGCTGATCAAAGGGCGGTCATTGATCCCGGCCGCCACCAACGCATCGTGCGCTGCGGAAAGCTGCCCCTTTCCGCCGTCGATGACGATCAGGTCGGGCAACGGCTTTTCGTCCCTCAGCCGTCGCTCGAAGTAGCGGCCAACGACTTCCCTCATCGACGCGAAGTCATCGCTGCCCTCCACAGTCTTTACCTTGAACTTCCGGTACTCGCTCCGCTTCGGGCGCCCGTTCTCGAACCAAATGCAGGAGCCAACCGTGTCGGTTCCCTGCGTCGTCGAGATGTCGAAGCAGACCAGCGACCGTGGTAACCTTTGGAGTCCGAGCTCGCGCCCGAGCTCGTAAACCGGGTCGCCTGCCCTCTCGTCTGCCTCCATCGAGGAGAGCTTGAGCTCCTCGAGAAGGTGCCGCGCGTTCTGTTCCGCCAGGGCGATGAGCTCGCGCCGTGGGCCGCGCTGCGGAATGTGGATGCGAGACTCGGGCAGCGCCTGCTCGACGAGCTCCCGGTCCTGGAAATCGAACGGCAGCAACAGGTCGCGCGCTTTTTCCTGCATTCCGACGTAACTGCCGGCAAGAAACATCGTCATGACCTCGCTGTCGTCTTCACCATCGATGTTGGTGAGGAACCGGTGCTCCCGCGACAGCAGCTTCCCGCTGCGAATACGAAGCAGCGCCACGCAGGCATCGTCGCCATCGCGGGCGTAGCCGATCACATCGCGGTCACCTCCTTCGACTTCCAGGACGACCGTCGGCTCCTCCATCCGCTCCAGATGATGCAGCACGTCGCGCAGCTCGGCTGCGCGCTCGAAATCGAGCTGCTCCGAAGCGAGATCCATCCGCTCCCTGACTCTGCGCACGACTTCGTCGGGCCGGCCGGAGAGGAACAGGACGACTTCATCGATCATCGCCCGATAGTCGTGCTGCGACTGCGCCAGGATGCACGGCGCCTTGCAGCGCTTGATGTAGTAATCGAGGCAGGGGCGCTCCGGCATCTGCGCGGGCATGTCGTAGTTGCAGCTGCGCACGGTGAAGATGCGCTTTACGACGTTGAGTGCGCGACGCATGGCTCCGACATCGGTGTAGGGACCAAAGTAGCTCGCGCCGTCGTCCTCCAGTCGCCGCGTCACGTACACCCGTGGAAACGGCTCCTGCACGGTGACCTTGATGTACGGGTACGACTTGTCGTCGCGCAGCGCGATGTTGAATCGCGGCTGATACTCCTTGATCAGGTTGGCCTCGAGGATCAGCGCGTGCGCTTCGCTCGGAACGACGATGGTCTCCAGGTCGCTGATCAGCCCGACGAGGTGTCGGGTTTTCACACTCTCCAGCTGGTCGTTGTTGAAGTAGCTGCGAACCCGCGACCTCAGCCGCTTTGCCTTTCCGACGTAGAGGATCGTCCCGTCCGGCGACTTCCAGAGGTACACCCCTGGCCCTTCGGGGAGGTGCGGAAGTTTTGTCGCGACGGCGTCAGGAACAGGCAGCATGTGTAATTATACCATTCGCGAAAAGCCTGGTTCATGTCCTCCTTCGCGCCAGCTTCAGCAGTCGCCTGCCGCGATCGACAACGGTGGCCGCCTCTGGGATCCGTAACGCTGCCGTAAACGCGATGTAGGCCATGCCGTACACAGCGAGCAACACCAGCGCGGTCAGCTTCGAGCTCACTGCGTTGTCGTGAGTCGTAAAAACCGGACTAGAGCGGTCGATTGCCAGCTTGTAAATCCACGGAATCGACGCCGCTCCAAAGCCTGCTGCCCACAGCTGTGCCATGCGCGAGGAGATGAGTCGGGTCCGCCCGATTCTCTTATCGAGCTCGCGTCGCAGCAGAAAGAACTCCACCCAACCCGCGAGACCCGCGGATGCGGTCAGTCCCGCCGCGCCGAGTCGGCGGTCGACGCCCAGGAGACCCGGCAACACCAGCGCAAAGAAGTAGCCGAGTAGAGTGGTAAGCGTCACTCGCACGACCGCATACCGGAGCGGCGTGCGGGTGTCGCGCAGTGCGTAGAATGTCGATGAGTAGAGCCGGCCCATCGTTGACGCGAGCAGGCCGACGGTCGATCCGATCAGAATCTCCCACACCCAGATCGTATCCCCGCGATTGAACTTCCCACTCTCGTAGAGCAAGTGCACGATCAGATCACCGAGCGCGAGCAACGCGACAACGCTGGGGACGATGAAGTACGCGATTCTATTCAGTCCGTCGCTCAGCCGGCCTCGCAGGTAGGCACTGATTT
>DASSNV010000265.1:0-4742 GCA_035701245.1 Gemmatimonadaceae bacterium
AGTTGCCGCGGCATCACTCACCCGACAGCTGCTGTCGTTCAGCCGTCAGGAAGTGATTCAGCCTCGGCTCGTGGATGTGAACGCCGTCGTTTCGACGGCTGAGGGAATTCTCAAGAGACTGATTGGCGAGGACATCGAGCTGACGACCGTATTGACCGACGACAACCCGGTAGTGAAGATCGACAAGTCGCAGCTGGAGCAGGTGGTGGTGAATCTCTGCGTAAACGCGCGCGACGCGATGCCGAAGGGCGGGAAGCTTACCATCGAGACCCAGAACATGGATGTCGATGCTGCTTATGCAACGAGCCACTGGTCGGTTGCGCCGGGGAAATACACGGTCATCTCCGTTGCCGACACCGGTGTCGGCATGGACGAAAGCACCCAGGCGCGCATCTTCGAGCCGTTCTACACGACCAAGGAGGTCGGGAAGGGAACGGGTCTCGGATTGGCGATGGTGTACGCGACGGTGAAGCAGAGCGGCGGGTTCATCTGGGTGTACAGCGAGCCCGGCAGCGGCACGACGTTCAAGATCTATTTGCCGCTCGCGCGCGAGGGCACCACCACCGCCAGCGAGCCGAGGGCGCTGCCGCCGCCGTCACGCGGCGACGAGATCATCATTCTGGCCGAGGACTCGGCGGCGGTGAGATCGACGGCGCGACAGATCCTGGAGCGCGCCGGCTACACGGTGCTCGAGGCGCCAAACGGAAAAACCGCGCTCGAGATCGCGCGCAAGAAATCGAACGACATCCATCTTCTGATCACCGACGTGGTGATGCCGGAGATGAGCGGGCGGCAGCTGACGGAGCGCTTCGTCGCCATCAGGCCGGCGGCAAAAATATTGTACATGTCCGGCTACACCGACGACGCAGTGGTGCGCCACGGCGTTGTTTCAGCCGGCATCGACTACCTGCAGAAGCCCTTCTCCTCGGAGGCGCTGCTACGCAAAGTGCGCGAGGTCCTCGACGCACCGGGCCGAACAGAAGCCGCGTAAGCAGCAGCGTCGCTCCAAATCACGCAATCGTTAATAGATCATGACGGCAACGTCATGTTACGTTGCTGCGAATCTTGCGATTTCGTCCATCTGGTATGACCTGGACCTCACTTCTTCCGCTGCGCCGCGGAGGTCTCGTGGCCGGCCTGATCGCTTTAGCTCCGATCGCGGGCTACACCCAGCAGACCGATCCGCAGCTGTCTCCCGCCGCGCCGAGGGACCGGCCCGTCCTCACCGCGCAGCGCTGCGTCTGGAACGCGATGGACCTCGCGATGCAGCCTTATATCGCCCAGGCGCGTGCCACCTGGCCGCAGGCGAAGAAGCGATACCTCGCCGGTCTCCCGCCGCGCCAGAGCTTTTTCGTCACCGCTCTCCTCGTCGATGACGACGATCGCCGCGAGCAGGTGTTCATCGCCGTGGACGGGATTCGCGACGGCAACATCAGCGGGAAAATCTGGAATCGCGTCGAAGTCGTGCACGGGTTCCGGCTCGGAGACCGCTACACGTTTCCGGAATCGGAGCTGCGAGACTGGCTGATTACGATGCCCGACGGAAAGGAAGAAGGAAACGTGGTCGGCAAGTTTCTCGATCGTTACGAGCCGCCGCGAAGTTGTTTCACCAACACAGTGGGCGAATAAGAATACCGACTGCACGATAGCGGTCCCGCGTCACCGACTGTAAAACAAAGCACAACTCTGCGCGTGGGACGACATCTGTTGTCGGTACACGTGGCGAAAATCTTGCTTTATACCAGTTGAAACAAACGGGGACTGGTATGAGTCCAGTTTACAGAATCGACGGCGAGCGCAATCTGGTGTCGCTGTACTGGTCGGACTTTCCGTCAATGCCGCAATTGCGCGATGTCGTCGAAGAAGCCATAGCACATCCGGAGTTCCGGTCGGGCATGAACTTCCTCTGGGATCGCCGCCCCGGTGATTCCAGCTCAGCGACCGTCGATTACCTTCGTGAAGCGATTTACTATCTTCGGCTTCTCGCCGAACGGATCGGACCACACGCGTGGGCGATCGTCGCGCACAATCCGGCGGACTTCGGCAAGGCACGAATGCTGGAGACGATGTCGGACCAGACCCAGGTCACGATCCGCGCGTTCCAGTCCTGCGGTGACGCGGAGGAGTGGCTGCGCAATCCGGTGCGGTACGAGCCGATCGTCGTACACTTCCCGGCGCGAAGTCCATCGCTGATGCACCCGGGACTGGCCTGACGAAGAAGGGCTCTCAAGGAGAGCCCTTCTTTTGTATCGACTCGCCGCTCGGTGCCGCTGGCGGCGGCGCAGACTTAAGCTTGTCGCTGAAAGTCACCGGATGCCCGAACTGCCACTGGCTATGCTCGCGCTCCTTCATCGGCACCTCGACCATTGACTTGAACATCGGCATCAGCTCGCGCTGAGCCGGCGTCACGATTGCCGCGGCGATCTCCGGCTGCTCCCAGAAAATCTTCCAGTACAACTTCTCCGTCGCGTTAGCGCTATCCAGCTCGGCCTTCCCGGCGTCGCCGTTGCCGTGGGACAGGTACTCGCCGAGCGGAGCGTAGATCGCGCGCACCCTCTCAGAAAACACCGAGTCCGCGCTCTTCAATGCCGCGACCTGGGGGCGCGTGAGAAACAGCGAATCGGTGTACTCCAGCAGCATCTTGTGGATGCTGGAGGTGTTCTGAAGGTAGAACGCAGTGAGCGAATCCGCTGAGCGCCGCTGCCAACCGACGGGACTCTTTACTGGTTCAACCGCGCGCCGCAGCTTCTGCAGCGAGTAGTCGGTGGAAAGATTGAAGGAGAAGTCGAGCACGATCCGGAACGGATTGCGGAGCAGCGTGCGGCCGGGCCGGGTGTCGGCGAAGCGGGGATTGACGTCGTACTGGAATCGCTTGTTGGCAGCGTCGTAGCCGCGCGGGATTAGCAGCACCGGATCGGGCGTCGCGGGCGAGCCCCAGCCGCGCAGCGAGCTGCCGTGGAACAGCTGATCGAGCCCCGCCAGCACGTTCTGCAGATACACGTTCGGCGTAACCCGATATCCCCACTTCTTCGGTGTGGGCGGACGCCACTGGATGTTGAGCGACTGGGTCCACGGACCGCGGCACCCGTTGCGCGGCGCTACGTGCCCGAGGTTGGCAAGCAGGCATCCACGCGCCGTCGGCGAGCCATTGGCGATGAGGGTCTGGAGCTGCGATGCGAGCGCCGGGTCGGCCGTCGCCGGATCGGGAATGAAAGCACGATCGCCGCTGCGGCCGTCGCCGTTGATGTCACCCTGGACGAGCGGCGTGAACGGCAATCCAGATTGCGCGCGCGCGAACAGCGTCACCGTGCCGGTCTTGCCGGTGGAGAACGCACCGCTCAGCACGAAGACGTGGTGCGCGTCGTTGACACCCGGCGCCCACTCGACGAGTCGCGGGTCTCCGAACGCCGCGCCGTCGAAGCCGCGGAACTGGCGCTTGGTACTCTGCAGCGTGTACGAAAGCGATCCGTATAGCGACGCGCCGCCACCGCGGAACTTGAACACATCGGGCGACAGCGCGAGGTTGAGCTGTCCGCCGTAGCCACGCAGATCGCTGACGCGCATCCCGACGCGACCGTACTGCGCGGCGCGCCGCGATTCTACCGGCGACACGGCGCCGGTCGCCGGATCGATCGATGCCGCGGTGACGTAGACTGGCCGGTTCGCTTCGTCGGTCAGGTTCAACTTGCTCACGCCGCTGAAGTTTGCGTCGACGACTCCGGGCTGCGACAGATCGTACGACACCAGAGTTCCGGCGCGAAGCAGCCAACCGTGGGTGCTGGTGTTCCAGTCCAGCGACGCCCGCCAGCTGCGCGGCACGTCGTACGACGGATCGATCAGGGTGACTGCCGGCGCGACGTCACCGAGCACACCGCTGCCGTCGACGCACTGGGTCGGAATTGTGGATGGATCGCTCGCGAAGAGCGACCAATCCGGCGCCGGCACCGCGGCGCCGACGCAGTTGAGGTACGAGCTGCCGCCTGGCAGGCCGGTCGATGCGGACGCGTCGCCGAGCACTCCGGGGCGCAGCAGATCGCGGAACTCGCCGATCCCGCCGCGCAGGGTGCCCGACATATATCTATAGTATCGGCCGGTCTGGTTCTGCATGGTGCCCTGACCGTTTCCGCGATCACGATTGTAGGTGAAAGTGAAACCGGCACGGGGACTCACGTGAAGCCGTGAAGGTGCCGCGCCGCTCTCGACCCCGAGCGCCTGGTCGAGCGCGGGATTGCGCGCGGGCTTGCCGCTGAAGCCGTCGGCCTCGAGCCGCGCGCCGTAGAGGAAGCTGAAATAGCGCGACGGCGCGAAGTTGTGCGCGATGGCGGTCGCCGCGTTCCAGACCCGACCCTCGCGCAATGGCTGCTGCAGCGTCCGCGAGAAGCTCGTCGCGCGGCCCGCACTCAGATCCTCGATCGAGTTGAAGGTGTAGGTGCCAAGGCCGTTGGAGAATCCTTCCTGCCGCATTCCGTCCATGCGTCCCCACAACAGTCCCTTGAAGCGGTGGGTCCGACCGTGGGCGTTCCACTCCGTCTGGTTGCCGGCCTCGAGGGTCCAGCTCGATTCCTTCGTCGGCAGGAACGACCCGCCGCCGAGCTGCACCTACGTCACGTCGGTTCCGACTCCGGCATCGTCAGAGCGAACGAGTACCGTCGCGCCAGGGAGAGTCTGATAGGGCGAGACCGTTGTCCGCTCACCGCTCAAGCCGATACGCGTCTCGTTGAGAGTGCGGCGGCCGGGCCCGA
>DASSNV010000266.1:0-3070 GCA_035701245.1 Gemmatimonadaceae bacterium
TCGCGATCGCGGCAAGAATGCCGATGATGACGACCACGATCAGAAGCTCAATGAGGGTAAAACCCTTTTTGTTGCTCATTTAAGACTCTCCTGAAACGTTGGGAAATCGCCGCCGGCTTTCTTAGGGCCTTCAGCATGTCATGAAGACGCGGCGCCTGAAGTCAGGCAACCGTAAGGTAGTGGCAACCCACAATCCAGACCTGGCATATCGTCATAAAACGTTGTGGGGCAATGGGTTACAAAGCACAATCCAAGCCCCTGGCAGGCCAAAAGCGACCGCATTTTGCGATCCCCGTGGCAAGCTGCAACGCCTTTTCGCTAAATTCGGCGCCAACCCCTCCCAAAGCCCCCAATCTCAGATTTCGCCTATTCCGGCACCGAGCTGGACGCCGTCGCCGAGGCCAACAACTACTACCGGTGGATCACCGACCGCTTCGGCCCGTTCCTGGGGCGCCGGATCGCCGAAGCGGGCGCGGGAATCGGCACGGTCTCGGAGCTGCTTCGTGAGCGGGCCGCACCCGAGGCGATGCTGCTCATCGAGCCCGATCGCGGCAACGCCGAGGCGCTGGCGCGGCGCTTCGCAAAGGATCCGAAGGTCAGCGTTCACCACGGCTACCTTGAGGACGCTGACCCCGCCTTTGGCGCCGATACTATAGTAGCGGTCAACGTCCTGGAGCACGTCGGGCGGCCGGCCGGCTTTCTCGACGCCGCTTACGAGAGGCTCGCTCCGGGCGGCACGCTCCTCATCCTCGTCCCCGCGCTGCCAGCGCTCTACGGATCACTCGACAAGGCGTTCGAGCACTACCGCCGCTACACCCGACCCGAGCTCGAGAAGGATCTCTCCGACGCGGGATTCGAGATCGAGCAGCTGCACTACATGAACCTGGTCGGAATCGCCGGCTGGTTCGTCGCGGGAAAGGTCATGCGGCGCACCACGCTCGGCCGCGGGCAGGTGCGCTTCTACGATCGCTGGGTGATTCCCTGGCTGCGGCGCGTCGAGTCGGTGCTGCATCCGCCGCTCGGGCAAAGCCTGATCTCCGTCGCGCGCAAACCTGAAACGCACGCACATCGTCGCAAGTCATAGCAGCATGGTCGACACAACTTCGGTGGGCGAGACGAACGAGAACCGGTTCGTCTCCTACGCGTTCCGTTTTCTGGGCGCGATCCTTCTACTGCTCACCGTTTTTCCGATCTATCGGATCGTCGCGTCTTCGGGCTCGGGCCGGATTGCCGCCGACGTCGTCCAGGCCGCCGAGACCGCGCGGACTCTGACTCTGCTCGGCACCCTCATCGTGGTGACCTTGGGCGTCCTTGCGAGCAGATTCATGGATCCCGCGCGCTTCGACGAGCGAGTCGCGGGCATTGGTGCGCGTCTGACCGCGGTGCCGATGGTGTGGTTTGCCGCGGTGCTGGCGATCGTCGCGACGGTGATCACGGTGTTATTCAGCACCGCGGTGCTCGACGGCAAGCCGAATCTGATCGACGCGATGGTGCAGCTCACCCAGGCGCGATTCGTCGCCGCCGGACACCTGAGCGGACCGGTCGACACCCTCACCGAGTTCTGGCACCTGCCGAATTCCATTGTCACCCGCAACGGTTGGGTGTCGCAGTATCCGCCCGGCTATCTGGTGCTGCTGGGACTCGGGATGCGGATTGGAATCGTGACGCTGGTGGGGCCGATTCTCGTCGGCGTGACGGTGTTTTTCTCGGCGCTCGCCGCAGAGAGACTGTTCCCCGACGATCGCATCGTCGCGCGGATCGGCGCGATCCTTCTCACCTTCAGCCCGTTCGTGGTCGGCCTCGCCGGCGCGTACATGAACCACATCGGCGCGGCGGCTTTCATCGCGATCGCCGTGTACTGCGCGCTGCGCAGCCGGGACGGTCGCGGGTTTGTTTGGGCGATTCTCTCGGGTGGCGCGGTCGGAGTGGTGTTCTCGATTCGTCCGCTGACCGGAGTGGTCGCGGCGCTCGTCGTTGGCGCGATCTGGATGATGGCGCCGGCGAGGGAAGGCGGCGCGATCAAGGCGCTGGTGCTCAGAGTGATTGGCGCGACGATCGGAATCCTTCCTTTCTTCGCCGCGCTGGGAGCGTACAACCAGCATTTCTTCGGCAGCCCGTTCCGGTTCGGATACTCGGCGGCGGTCGGCCCGCTCGTGGCGCCGGGATTTCACCGCGACCCCGCGGGGCACTGGTACGGGCCGGCGCAGGCGCTGGGATACACGTCGTCGGATCTCACCACGCTCGGGATGTACCTGCTGGAGAGTCCGATCTCGGTGGTGTTCGTCGTCGCGGTATTTCTGATGGTGGCGCGGCGGCTCGCCGTCGGCGCGCGGATTCTGGTGATATGGGCGCTGCTGCCGGTCGTCGCAAACGCACTCTATTGGCACCACGGAATCTTCATGGGGCCGCGGATGCTCAACGAATGGTCGGCGCCGTGGGCGCTGCTGACCGCGGCGGCGGCGGTCGGACTCGTGCGCAGAATTCCGGCGCAGAAATCGTTCGGAAATTATTTCCCGCGCGCGGGACTGACGCTCGCCTTTGCGCTGGCGTGGGTGGCGGGCGTCGCCTATCTCGCGCCGCAACGGCTGGTGCGCTACGGCGGCAGCTGGATGGCGAGCTCGCGGCTCGCGCTGCCCAAGACTTCGAGGCCGTCGCTGGTGTTCGTGCACGGTGGCTGGCCGACCAGGATCGCGGTGCGCCTCACGTCTCACGGGCTGCGCGGTGATTCGGTCGAAGCGGCGATGGCGCTCAATCCCACCTGCGACGTCGATCAATTTGCGACGTGGTACGCGACACGCGGGACTGCTGCGCCGCCCTTGCCGCTCAACTTCGATTTCAGCAAGCCGAGTCCGACGCAAAGGATCGACGTCGCGCAGGGGGAGCAGATCAGGTACAACCCGGCGAAGCCTTTAACGAGGCCATGTCAGCGAGAGGTCGCGGCGGACACTCTCGGGGTGATCGACATCTCCCCGTTAGTCTGGCAGGGTGATCTGCCCGGGGCCGCAGGGGGTGCCGCGATGATCGTGCGGGATCTCGGACCTGAGCTCAACGCGCAGCTCATTGCGCGGTA
>DASSNV010000267.1:0-10483 GCA_035701245.1 Gemmatimonadaceae bacterium
CAGCGTCTCCTCGATGTAGAAGCAGTCGGGGGCGCGAATGTCCTCGAGGTTGATTCCGCCGACGGTGGGCTCGAGGAGCTGGCAGAACTTGATGACGTCGTCCGGGTTCTCGGAGCCGACCTCGAGGTCGAAGACGTCGAGGTCGGCGAACTGCTTGAACAGGTTCCCTTTGCCTTCCATGACCGGCTTGCCGGCGAGCGGTCCGATATTGCCGAGGCCGAGCACCGCCGTGCCGTTGGTGACCACGCCGACGAGATTGCCTTTGGCGGTGTAACGGTACGCCTCTTCGGGGTTGGCCTTGATCTCGAGGCAGGGAAGCGCCACTCCCGGGGAGTAGGCGAGTGCGAGATCGCGCTGGTTGTTGAGGGGTTTGGTCGGAACTACCGCGATCTTTCCCGGACGGCCGGTAGCGTGGTAGTCGAGGGCATCGTCTCGCTTCATGGAACATGGAAAAATGCCATGCGGGTGACCTCGGTGCTACCCTTTTGGCCGACGATTAATAGGTTAAGGTCAGCATGACGCTTGTAAATCCGGTGACCAGACGACGCTTTTGGTGGCTGCGCGCAATCGCTGCCGCGCTCGCCGTCGTCGGTCAGCTGGGGTTCGCCGGCGCTGCTCTGACGCTCGCCCGAGACGAATCGAGCGCCATTTCGCACGTCGAGCAGAACGGCGTCGATCTCCATCACGGACACAACGAGGCGACTTGTGTCGCGTGCATCGCGCTTTCTGCCCACGCTACCGTCGGGGCGGGAGTGGCGCCGCTGGCCGTCGCCGCAACGCCCGCCCAGACTCCGCCCGGCTGCGTCTCGCGGTCTGCGACGGCGCCCGAGCTCCACCCCAACTCCTGCCGAGCGCCGCCCAGAGAAGGCTGAACTTCCCGTTCAGTCGTTATTAACAATTCTCCGGGACGCCAATGCACTTCGGACGCACACAATTCAGAGCGTGGCTGATTTGCGCGCTCAGTATCGCAGGACCTGCATCCACACTCGCGCAGGTACCGGCAGCAAAATCAAAACAGGATTCGATCGCCCGCTCGGACAGCATTGCCCGAGCCGACTCGATTGCGCTGGTGAAACAGCTCGAGAAGGAGCTCGGCCAGCAGAGCGCTGACACCACCACCGCGGCAGCTGCTCAGCCGCCGCGGACCAGCGGTGGCTACATGAACATCGGATTCGTGGCGTTGACCGATGGGGGCTGGTCGACCGCCCACGACATCGGGAAAATCGAGCGCGGCGATCACGACCCCAAGGTGAACGGTTTCACAATTCCAAACGCGGAGATGTCGCTCGACGGCAACGTCGATCCCTACTTCAAGGGCTACAGCAACATCGTACTCAAGATCGACTCCGCCGGAGAAAGTGGAATCGAGCTCGAGGAAGCATACGGCCTTACTACATCGTTGCCGTGGAATCTTCAGCTCAAGTTCGGGCAGTTCTTCGCCGAGTTTGGCAGGCAGAACAACCAGCACCCTCACGCCTGGTCATTCGTCGACGCTCCGCTGGTACTCACCAGAATGTTCGGACCGGACGGTTTGCGGAGTCAGGGGCTGAGGCTGTCGTGGCTGCTGCCGACGCCCTTTTATACCGAGGCGCTCGTCGCGGTGATGAATGCGACCGGCGAGACAACGTGGAGCTTTCGCTCGCCGGAGTCCACGGACATCCACGGCGGTGTGGTCGACGAGCGGCCGGTAGGCAACGGATTCGCGGACCTGTTGATCGTGCCGCGCGTCAATACTTCGTTCGATCTGACGGAGACACAGACTGTCGTACTCGGCGTGTCAGGCGCGTTCGGTCCGAATAATTCCGGCCCGTCGGCGAAGACCCAGGTTTACGGCGTCGATGCTTACTGGAAGTGGAAGCCGGCGGCGGCCCAGGCCGGGTTCCCGTTCCTGTCACTGCAGACCGAAGCGATGTACAGGAATTACGACGCTGCGCGACGCATCTCAGCGAGCGATCCACTGATGTCCTTGCCGAGCGAAGTGCTGAAGGATCGCGGCGCGTACGCGCAGGTGTTGTGGGGTATCAAGCCGCGTATCGTCGCCGGGCTCCGCGGTGAATTCGAGCATGGCGACCCCGGCGCCTTTGCGACGGATTTGCGCGGCGATCAAACGCGCTGGTCGCCAAACCTGACCTGGTACCCCACCGAGTTTTCCAGGGTCGCTGTTCAGTACAACTATGACGATCGCAAGGCGATCGGCACCGATCACTCGCTGTGGTTCCAGCTCCAGTTCCTGATCGGCGCCCACGCCGCACACAAGTTCTAATCCATCAACCCACATGAAAATGAAAATGATCAATAAAATGGCTGCACTCAGTCTCGGCGCGATCGCCTTCATCGGTGCTCGGGCCACCGCTCAACTGCGAGTCGTCGCGACCACACCGGATCTCGCCGCGGTCGCGAGGGAGATTGGCGGCGACAAGGTCAACGTTGTCGCATTGGCCAAACCGACCGAGGACCCGCACTTTGTCGACGCCAAGCCAAGCTTCATAGTGACGCTCAACCGGGCGGATGCATTGATCGATGGGGGCGCCGAGCTCGAGCTGGGGTGGCTTCCGCCGCTGCTGGAAAATTCGCGCAACTCGAAGATCGCAGCCGGTGCGCCCGGCCGTATCGTGGCGTCCGAGGGGATCAGGCTTCTCGAGATACCCGTCAGCTTCGATCGATCCAAGGGTGACATTCATTCGCTGGGGAATCCGCACTACATGATCGATCCACTGGCGGTGAAAACAGTCGCGCGCAACATCGCCGCACACCTCGCCGCGCTGGATCCGAAAAATGCCGCGGTCTACAACGCGAATCTTGCCCGGTTCAATTCCGGGCTCGATGCGAAGCTCGCCGAGTGGCAGAAGGAGCTTGCCCCATATCGCGGCGCGAAGATCGTCACCTACCACCGTGACTTCATCTACTTCGGCCAGCGGTTCGGATTGACGATTGTCGACGAGCTGGAGCCGAAGCCGGGAATCGCGCCTTCACCGGCGCATCTCGCCCAGGTAATCGGCGAGATGAAACGCGACAACGCAAAGGTGATTCTGGTGCAGCCATTCCAGAATCGAAAGACGGCCGAGACCGTGGCACGACAGACTGGAGCAACCGTCGTGGACGCGCCTCAACAACCCGGCGCCGCAAGGAACACCGATAGCTACTTCGCCAACATGGACAACCTCGTGCATGCAGTCGCCGCTGCACTCGGAGGCGCGAAATGAGCGGCGATTTCGGTCTCGCCTGGGAGGTCATGAAATGGCCGTTCGTAGCCTCCCTGCTTTTTCCTCCGCTGCTCGTGTATCTCGGGCTCCACGTCGTCAAGCGTGAGGTCATCTTCGTCGACCTCGCGCTGGCGCAGGTTGCGACGCTCGGCACCTGCGTGGCCCTGCTGATGGGGTATCACTTCGAGGACAGGATCACTTTCTGGATTTCGCTCGGGGTGACCTTCCTTGGCGCTGCGTTCTTCAGCTGGACCCGCAGCAGAACGAGGCAAGCGGTGCCCCAGGAGGCCATCATCGGGATCACCTTCGTCGTCGCCGCCGCAGCGGTGATTCTTCTACTCAGTCGGGTCGCCGGTGGAAAGGAGGAGCTGGAGCACCTTCTGACTGGCGACATCCTCAACGTCACGAAGGGCGATGTCGGGCAGCGAGTGATCGTGTTCGCCCTGCTCGGCGCCTTCTACGGCGGGTTTCATAAGCGCTTCGTCCTCATCTCGTCGGATCCCGAGCGCGCATTTGCCGAAGGAGTGCGCGTGCGCCTCTGGGATTTTCTGTTCTACGCCGCGTTTGCGCTGGTGGTGGTGAGTTTTGTCCGTCTTGGTGGCGTCCTCCTCACCTTCGCCTATCTGATCGTGCCGGCCGTCTGCGCCTCCATTCTCTCCGGCGATTGGAAGAACCGGCTCATCATCGGGTGGGTCATCGCGACGATCGCCAGTGTCGTCGGACTGTGGTCGTCCTACAAGATGGATTTACCCACGGGCGCGGCGATCGTCGTTGCCGCCGGACTGGTGCTGGCAATTGTCGGAGGAATCAACGCGGCGCGTCAGCGTTGATCGGCGCGGCGCTCATATCGGAGAGCCCCGAACAGCCCTCCTGATAGCGGCGCACGACTGAGCCGCGCTGACAAGTTCGTGGGCTGCTCGTCCTATCAGTGTTGATCGGACAAGCGACTCCCATTCATGATTGAGATCCCAGCCCACACGGTTGCCCAACTCCTTTACCTCGTCCATACGGATCCCGAGGAGCTCCAGGAAGCGCTGGGCGAGCTGAGGCCGGCCGACATCGCCGAGGCGCTCCGCGAGCTTCCGCCCGAGGCGGCGGCGAAGGTCATGGTCTCGCTGCCCTTCGATCTCGCGGTGCAGGTCTTCGACGACCCCGAGCTGATGGGTCATCGCTGCGCGATCATCCAGCGCATCGATCAGACGAAAGTCGGTCCGCTCATCGAGGCGATGTCGGCAGACCAGCAAGCCGACCTCTTTCGCGAGGTGCCGATCGAAGATCGGCCGCGACTGCTTGGCACCGTCAGCGAGGCGACCCGCGCCTCACTCGAGAAACTGCTGCAGTACTCGCCGCAGACCGCCGGCGGGATCATGACGACGGAGTATCTTAGCGTGCCGTCGGACTGGGATGTCGATCGCGCGCTGGCGCTCGTGCGCGAGGTCGGCGGCCGCAAGGAAACGGTCTATGCGATTTACATCGTCGATCCCGAGGATCAGACGCTCGTCCACGTGGTATCGCTGCGCGAGCTGATGACCTCCGACCGTGAGGACAACGTGCTCGAGGTGGGCAAGCGCCGGCCGCCGCTCACCGTCACCGTCGATATCGATCGCGAGGAAGCGGCGCGGCTCATCTCCAAGTACAACCTGCTGGCGATTCCGGTCGTAGACGAAGGGCGGCGGATGCTCGGCATTGTGACGGTCGACGACGTGATCGATGCGCTGGTCGAAGAGACCACCGAAGACGTGCAGCGATTCGGCGGTATGGAGGCCCTCGACGCGCCGTACATGGAGATCGGCTTCGCGCAGATGATCGGCAAGCGAGCCGGCTGGCTGTGCGCGTTGTTCGTGAGCGAGATGCTGACCGCGACGGCGATGCAGCGCTTTCAGGGCGAGATCGAGCGGGCTGCAGTGCTCGCGATGTTCATTCCCCTCGTGATGAGCTCGGGCGGAAATTCCGGCTCACAGGCGACGTCGCTTGTGATTCGCGCGCTGGCCCTTCAGGAAGTGAGGCTACGCGACTGGTGGCGCATCGCAGTGCGGGAGCTACCGACCGGTCTCGTGCTCGGCGCCATCCTTGGCGTTATCGGCTTCACGCGGATCGTCCTGTGGCAGAACCTGCACATTTTCAGCTACGGCCCGCACTTCTTCCTGCTGGCGATCGCCGTCGGCTTCTCGCTGGTGGGAATCGTTGCGTTCGGATCTCTGGCGGGCTCGATGCTGCCCTTCCTGTTGAAACGAATCGGCTTCGACCCCGCGAGCGCGTCAGCTCCTTTCGTCGCGACTCTGGTGGACGTTACGGGATTGGTCATTTACTTCTCGGTGGCCTTCGCGGTGCTTCACGGGACACTGCTCTAGAGGACCTGTCAATCCGCTCCGAAGGCTCGACGCGTGTAAGGGGGTCGGCGAGGTCCTTGGGATAACGCGTTGCGGGTTGCCGGTGGTACCGTGGCCGGTTGCCGGTGAACCACGCTGCCGACGTGTCAGGTCGGCTTAGGGAAAAAGCGGTTGATTGTACCGTACGCGCGCGCCGACACGTCATCAACGCAGTTTACCGGCAACAGGCCACCGTGCTACCCGCAACCCGCAACGCGCTATCCATAGCCGCGAGTTGACCTATGGCCTGATGCTCTAGATCTCTACCTCGCCGCCCGCAGCCATTCCGCCGGATCGACGGCCGGCCCCCCTCTTCGAATCTCGAAGTGCAGATGCGGCCCAAGTGCCGGATCGCTGACGCCTACAGTCCCCAGCGTCTGGCCCTTGATCACCTTCGCTCCTTTGCGCACCGAGATGTGGTCGAGCGAGCCGTACACCGAGTAGTCACCGCCGCCGTGCTCGAGGATTACCGTGTTGCCGTAGGTACCCATTTGGCCGGCGTAGGCGACGGTCCCCGACGAAACCGATTTCACCGCGGTGCCGATTGCCGCTGCGATGCCGATGCCGTTCCAGCGCGTCGTGGTGTTGTTCGGGTTCACGAAGCGGCCAAACCGATAGAGGAACGCTCCATTCACCGGCCAGTCCAATCGTCCGATGTCGGTCGTGCGGATCGAGCTCGGCGCCATCGTAGCGGTACCGCGGCTGTTCGCACGCCGGCGCTCTGCTTCAAAGGCGGCGATCATGCTGTTCATCCGCGCCTCGCTCTTCTCCAGCTCGGCGAGGCGCGCCTTGGTGCGCTTGGTGTCTTCCTGGACGCGCGCGAGATTGCGGGTCTGCTGGCGCTCCAGGTCGGCGAGTCGGGCCGCCTCGCGGGCTTTCTCGGCCCGATTTTCGGCGACGCTGTTCTGCAGTCGTACCAGCTGACCCTGTTGCGCCTCTATCTTGTCGTGCAGCTCCTCGAGTCGCTGCACCAGGCCCTTGTCACGAAGCGCGAGAAGGTGCAGGTACTTGTACCTTGCTACCAACTGGCCGACTGACTGTGCCGAGAACAGCACCTCTGCCGAGTATAGCGGGCCCCGCTTGTAGATCTCGGTAAGCCTGCGCTGCAGGACTACACGCTTCACCGCGGCTTCGCGCTCCGAGTTCTGCAAGTCCGTCGTAGTCGTTTGAACTTCATCGGTGATCGCGACGAGCTGATTGTCGAGCGACCTGACCATCCGTGCGGTGGCATCGTGCTGCTTGTCGAGCAGATTCACTTCGTCGCGCAGCTCGTGGGCGGTGTTCTGCAGGCCGCTCATTTTCGCCTCGAGCTCGTCGCGCTCGGCGCGGATGCGCGCCAGCTCGTCGCGCTGGGCGTTGATCCTCGCCTCGGCGCTTTCGGTCTGCTGCGCCGACAACGGAAGTGCAACGAGCATGACGGCGAGCGCGATCCGGTACGGCATGCTGCTCAGACGCGGCGTAGGTGTCTCCCCACCGACACCAGACTTCCGAACATTCCCATCGCCGCGCCGCCGACGACGCCGAGGAAGATCAGGTCGCGATTGAAGAAGATCGTCTCGATGAAGTACTCGTTGACGATGCGGTTGGTGATCCAGACCAGCAGCAACGCAACCAGACCGCCGAGCACGCCCTTGACGAGACCGTCGATCAGGAACGGAAGCCTGATGAACATGTCCGTGGCACCCACCAGTCGCATGATCGAGATCTCTTTCGCCCGCGCCAGCACCATCATCCGGATCGTCGCGCCGATGATGATCACCGCCACCGCGGCGAAGGCGACACCGAGGGCGATACCGGCGACTGTCGCGATGTTGCGAAGCCGGTAGAGTTTCTCGACCCATTCCTCGCCGTAGCGCACGTCGTCGACGAAGTGATACGTCCTGATCTTGTCCGCGACCGATTTCACGATGGTCGGGCTGCGCATGCCCGGCCTGAGATGTACCTCGATGGAGGCGGGCAGGACGCCGGCCTCGAAGACATCCGCAAACTCTCCCATCTCCTTGCGTGCTCGGGCGAGCGCATCCTCCTGCGAGACGTAGGCGACCTGGAGCACCTCGGGAAACTCGCCGATGTCCTTCATAGCTGCCGCGACCTGCTCGATGTCGGCGCTGTCGCTGAGGAACGCGCGCACTTCGACGCGCTCGGAGACCTGCTCCAGGGCGCGTCTGATGTTGATTGCGACGAGCCCGAACAGCCCAAAGGCGAACAGCGAGAACGCAATCGTCAGGACGCCAAGCGCGCTCAATAGCGGCGCCCGGCGCGATGCCGTCAGCGCTTCACGTGCAGACCGCATCTAGATGCTCTCCGTCTGTCCGGTAGGCGTTTCCTGGACGTCGAACGGCTCATCGAACGGCCGCGCTGACGCAGGGGACTCTGCGGAATCGAAAACCACGCGCCCGTGATTGAGCTCGATGGTCCGATAGTTCGACCGCCGCACCAGATCCAGATCGTGTGTCGCCATGATCACTGCGGTCCCGGATGCGTTGATGTCACGCAGCAGCTGAAACACGCCGCGCGTGGCCCGCTCATCGAGGTTGCCGGTGGGCTCGTCGGCGATCAGCACGAAAGGATCGTTGATCAGCGCGCGGGCGATTGCGACCCGCTGCTGCTCGCCTCCGGAGAGCTCGCGCGGAAAGCTCGTCGCTTTCGAAGCGAGTCCCACCTGCGTCAGGACGCGGGCGACCTTCGCGCGGATCGTCGCCTTCGGCGCTCCAGTCACCTCGAGCGCGAAGCGAACGTTCGCCTCGGCGGTGCGGTCCTCGAGCAGGCGGAAATCCTGGAACACGATCCCGATGCGGCGTCGCAGCTTCGAGATCTCGCGGCCACGCGCCGATTTCGAGCTGACTCCGTTGATCCACACCTCGCCGGCGGTTGGTTTTTCATCCATGTAGAGAAGTCGGAGGATCGTGCTCTTCCCCGAGCCGCTCGGCCCGGTGAGATACACGAACTCGCCCTTTCGCACCTCGAAGCTGACATGCGCGAGAGCGACACCCGAGCGCGGGTATTCCTTGACGACTTCGGTGAGACGGATCATCTACTGCTGAAGCGCCTGCTCGATGTCGGCGATTAGATCTTCGACGTTCTCGATTCCGATGCTCACGCGCAGGAATCCGTCCGGAATTCCGATGCGCGCGCGCTCGGCAGGAGTCATATGCTCGTGAGAGCTGTAGCGCGGCTCGATCACGAGCGAATCGACGCCGCCGAGACTGGCGGCGTACGTGAAGACCTTCAGGGACTGAACGAATCTGAGCGCAGCCGGTCCACCACCCTTGAGCTCGATAGCCAGCATCCCACCGAAACCGTCGAGGATGGACTTTGCGATCTGATGGTCAGGATGACTTGGCAGGCCGGGGTAGTGCACCTTGGCGATCTCGGGTCGCGTCGAGCACCACTCGGCGACGCGCATCGCGTTCTCGTTCTGCCGCTTCACTCTGACGTCGATGGTCTTGAGGCCGCGCTCGAGCAGCCAGCACGCGAATGGATCGGGCGCCTGGCCCCACACCATCATCTTGCGGCGGACCTCGTCGATGAACGGCTCGTTTCCGCACACCACGCCGGCGAGGATGTCGTGATGTCCGTTGAGATATTTAGTCGCGGAATGAATTACAACGTCGACGCCGTGCTCGATGGGACGGAAGTTCACCGGGCTCGCAAAAGTGGAATCGACGACGAGCGCGATGCCTTCGGAGTGCGCGAGGCTCTGGAGCGAGTTCAGCTCGAGCACGCGGCAGGTTGGATTTACGGGAGACTCGAGAAACAACACCCTGGTCGTCTTGCGCAATCCTTTGCGCCATGCGCGGGGCTCCAGCGGATTCACGAAGGTAACTTCGATGCCCATTCCCGGCAGGTCTTCCGTGAAGAGCTTTCGGGTGCCGCCGTAGATCCAGGAGCTGGTGATCAGATGGTCGCCGGAGCGCAGGAGCGCGAGCATCGCGCACGAGGTAGCACCCATGCCGCTCGAGAGCACGAGCGCGGCCTCGGATCCCTCGAGCATGGCGAGCCGCCGCTGGACGCGCTCCGCGTTTGGGGTGTTCCCGTAGCGAGTGTACTGGAGCCCTTCGCTCGTCCCCGTTTCCTGGACGTAGTTCACCGACTGCACGAGCGGAGCGGTGACCGGAGAGCCAGGAGTTGATTGTGGCGCGCCGCCGTGAATAGCCGTTGTCGACAGTCCCAGCTTGCGTGTCACTTCTGCCAAAGGCTCTCCTATCCGAGGTTCCGTTTGCTGCGGCCCGCGTCGAAGTCGTGTTTGACGACGCGGACTATTTCAGCGGGGGCGATGCCGAGGATGTCGCGCGCGACGACATTTCCCGGACTTACCGTATCATCGACGACCAACACCGCCAGCTCGTGACGTCTGGGGCCATATACCCATACGAGCTCGCCGTCCTCGAGCAACCGCTTCCGCGCTTCAGTCGGATGGAGCCTTACCAGCGGGCCACGATCGGCGTCCCCGCTACGGGTGGAGATGTAGTCGGTCACCAGCAGCCACGGCTGGAATCCCTCCATCATGCATCGAGTCTCATCTGGTGCGCGGGACCGCTGGCGCTGCCGACTGCCACATAGCCGTGATCGTGACGGATGAGCAGCCGCCGGCGCCACAGCTTCTCGAGGGTGCGCTCGGCGGCATCTGGGGAAAGTCCGATCGCATCGGCGACATCCGCGCTGACGCCGGCGCCGAGCTGGGCGATGATCTCCCACGCGCGGCGTTCCTCGAGGTCGGTGATGCCAACGAGCCGCGACTCACCATCGCCGTGCTGAGTGACGAGCGCCAGGCGGTGGCGCTCAAGCACCGCTTCGATCGCCTCCATGTGCGACTCGCTGATTCCACGGAAGAGGAAGTAGACCTCGCGGCGCGGTGCATCCGTGCTGACGTATTGCAGGAGGAGCTTGGCGACGATCTCGTCGGCGCAG
>DASSNV010000268.1:0-2139 GCA_035701245.1 Gemmatimonadaceae bacterium
GAACGGATCCCAGTCTGCTGCTCGCCAAACGCGGCGACACCCTCGATACGAGGGTGATCATCCGCTTCGACTCGCTGCCGCAGACTTTCATCCCGGCGGGTGACACCGCGCTGCCGATCACCAGCGTCGACAGCGCCTACATCCAGTTCATCGTCGACACGACCTCGATCAAGGGCACCGACCCGGTGACGATCGAAGCCTACGATGTCGACACCACCGCCAACGACACCTCGACGGCGGCGGTACTGGCCCTCTTTCGTCCCGATCGATTCATTTCCGCGCAGACTTTCGCGCGCGCACAGCTCACGGACACCCTCAAGTACTTCATATCGAATTCCGCGATCCTGACGCGAATCCAGAACAAGCAGCCGTTGCGCATCGGACTTCGCGCCACCGGTGTTCCGGGGTCGAGTCAAATGCGGATGTCCTCCACCGAGAGTGCCGTCGGCGGCCCCGTGCTGTTTTTCCGTGCGACGCCCGATACCGCAACAAAGCCGGTCGTTGTGCTGCCGCTATCCAAAACGCCGGCTGACGACCGGATTCTCTCCACGGTGCTGGTGGACTACACGGTCATCGCTGAAGCGCCGCCCGAAGCGCCGCCAGGAGTGCTAGCCGTCGGCGGACTGCCTGCGCGTCGCACCTATTTTCGCTTCGCCATCCCCGACAGCATTATCGATTCGTCGACTGTCGTCCGGGCAACGCTGCTGCTCAATCAGATTCCGAACTCGGCAATCGACGCGAACGACACGGTTAAGGTCGTGCCGCAGGTCGTGCTCGCCGGCAGGGTGGTCACCGATCCGACCAAGGCGGCGCAGATCATTGCCGCGGTGACCGCCGACACTCTGAGATTGAAGCCCGGTGGATCGGGCGAGACCGCGGTGGAGCTCGCGCGCGCGTTCGCGCTGTGGCATGCCGCGCCGCGGGACACGCTGCCGCGGGCCATCGTGCTGCAGTCGGCGGTCGAGGGCAGCTCGCCGCTGGAGCTTCGGTTCTCCTCCAGTGAAGACATTGCCGCGCTTCGGCCACGCCTGAGAATCAGTTACACTTCACGAGTCCCGCTCGGGCTGCCATGACGCGCAAAATCCTCTTCGCCACCGCCGTTCTTCTGGCGTCTTACGCTCCCGCAGCGCTAGCTCAAGGCGCGCTGAGTCTGCAGGGACTCGGGTATCCGTCGGGTGGAATCAGCGCCCGCGCGGAGGGGGCGGGCTCCAGCCTTGCCGATTTCGACGCGTTGAGCCTGACGGCGCCGGCCTCGCTCGCTGGCGTGCGCTCTCCCGCGCTTTTCTTCCAGTACTCTCCGGAGTTCAGGAAGGTAACCACGAGCTCCGGATCGGCGAGCACCACCACCGCCCGGTTCCCGCTGGTGGCCGGCGTGCTGCCGATGGGTCAGGAGTGGACGCTCGGTCTGAGTTCTTCGACGTTCCTCGATCGCTCCACCGAAACTGATCTGGAGCGCGTCCAGATCGTCGGCGCTCCGACCGACACCGTCACCCTCGTCGAGCGCAATCGCGTGCTCGGCGCAATCAACGATGTGAGACTCGCGCTGGCGTGGGCCAATTCTCCGAAGTTCAGGATTGGAGTCGGCGCGCACGTCTTCACCGGTAGCAACCGCATCACCTTCTCGCAGCTCTTTCCCGACAGCTCGAAGTACATCAGCACCGCGCAGGCGGGCAGAATCAGCTACGCCGGATTCGCTGCGTCGCTCGGTCTGGAATTCCATCCGTCGCGAGTAATCGGCTTCGCCGTCTCGGGGCGAAAGGGCGGCGACCTTCGCGCGCAGTCGGGCGATACCGCGATCGGCAGTGCCACGCTGCCCGATCATTACTCCGCCTCGGTCATCTACGAGGGCATCTCCGGCGCTTCGATCTCGGCGCGCGTGGCGCACGACGCGTGGAGCTCGCTCGGCTCGCTGTCATCCTCCGGAATTCAGGCATTCGACGGCTGGGACGCCGGCGTGGGCATCGAAGCTTCGGGCCCGAGGATCATGCAGCGCATCATCACGGTGCGCGTCGGCGGACGATTCCGTACCCTGCCATTCGGGCTGAATGGCCAGAAAGTATCCGAGACCACGTTTGCAGGCGGGCTGGGAATCCCGCTCAGCCGCGATCGTGCCGCACTCGACGTCGCGATCCAGAGGGC
>DASSNV010000269.1:0-8401 GCA_035701245.1 Gemmatimonadaceae bacterium
AAGGACTCGCGATCCGGACCGATGCCGCTGCCGGAAAAGTCGAAGGTGATCGCAGTGAGGCCGCTCTTCGCCAGCGTTCGCGCCAGATGTGGAAAGAATGCCCAGTGCGCGAATCCCTTGAACCCGTGGCAGATGATCACTGATCCGCGCCCCGTCGCCGCCACCGCCGAGCGATAGGCTTCGCCGCGAATGGTGAGTCCGTCGCGACAGGGAATCTCGAATGACTGAACCCCGACGTCGTCCGCGACAGTCATCCCTCGATCCCGCCGTCGATGTCCACCCAGCCCTGAATCCCGCCCGACATCGACGCGACCTTGTCGTAGCCCATCTGCTTCATCGTCAGCGCAGCGAGTGCTGAACGGTTGCCACGCGCGCAGTAGACGACGACGCGCTGATTACGGTCGACGAGCCCTTCGACCTTGCTTTCCAGATTGCCCCGCGGAAGATGCACCGCGTTGGGAAGATGGCCGAGGTTCCACTCGTTGGGCTCACGTACATCGAGATAGACGACTGCATCGTTGCGCGCCTGCATGTCGCGCACTTCCGTCGGCGTGACCTGCTCGATCTGCTGCTTGGCTTCGTCGATCAGATCCTGGCCGGTCTTGTATTCCATCGTTTCAGGACTCGTACGAGGTGACGGCTAGAGTGCGGCTCGCCGTGTCGACGTAACCGCTCGCGCCGAGTGGGATCGTCCATTGTCGATCGATATGCCCGACGGGAATTCCCGCCAGGCAAGGAACGTTGACGGCAACCGCAATCTCGCGTAGCAGCTCGTCGAAAGTGCGGTCGCCTCCGGAATCTTCGCACTGCACGCATTCGCCGAACACGATTGCGCGACAGGCGTCGAGTACCCCGGACAATCTCAGCTGCTGGAACAGCCGGTCGACCCGATATACCGGCTCGTTGATGTCCTCGAGGATGAGAATGCCGCCGCTCAGATCCGGCATGTATGGTGTGCCGCACAACGCTGTGAGTACGGCGAGGTTCCCGCCCACCAGCCTGCCCTCGGCCGCGCCTTCCCTGATCTCGCGCGCGTTGTGCGCGACACCGCACGAATCCGTTTGCTCGACGACGGCGCGCTCGAAGGAATCGCGTGAGAATTCGGTGAGTACCTCGCGCGCTGTTGGTCCGTGATAGGTGATCAACCCGCAATTCTTCTGAATTGCTGCGTGGAGCGCGGTGACGTCGGAGTATCCGATCACGGCTTTCGGCGCGCGCGACACCGCATCGTAGTCGATGCCTTCGAGGATTCTGATCAACCCGTAACCGCCGCGCAGGCACCACACTGCATCGATGGCGGGGTCGCGAAACGCGTTGTTGATGTCCTTGAGTCGGGTGCGGTCGTCGCCAGCGAGGTAGCCCGTTTTCTCGGTTGCATGCTCGGCGACGACCGGCACCCAGCCCAACGCGTTCGCGTTGTCCTGAGCGCGCTGGAGCTCGTCGGAGTTTTGCAGCGGACCAGCTGGTGCAACGAGTGCAACGCGCGCACCAGCCGCCAAGGGCTTCGCGCGACGAAAATGTTTTGCTGACACTTAAACGTTGCTATGGCGCGAATTACGCAGTGAGTTGTGCGCTTGCATGTACCTAATATGGCACATGCATTGCTTTTGTCGCGCCTCGCGACAAACAACATTGGAGGGTAGCCGCATGGCTGGTACGGGAGACAACTTCGGTGCGAAAGGCGGTGGCGGTGGCGGATCCGGTGGTGGCCAGGGCGGTGGTGGAGGAGGTGGCCGTCCAGGAGGCGGTGGCGGAATGGGCGGCGGCGGCGGCGGCGGACGTCCCGGTGGTGGACAGGGTGGTGGAGGACAAGGTGGTGGTGGGCAAGGCGGCGGTGGCGGACGCCCCGGCGGTGGTGGCGGCGGCGGACAAGGCGGCGGCGGTGGCGGTGGACGTCCTGGCGGAGGAGGTGGTCAGGGCGGTGGAGGTGGCGGCGGTCGACCCGGCGGTGGCCAGGGTGGCGGCGGCCAGGGTGGAGGTGGCCAGGGTGGAGGTGGAGGAGGCGGTCGCCCCGGTGGCGGCGGTGGCGGCGGCGGGAATCGTTAACTCTTCCCGTTCCAGCGGGGCGTCGCTCGTGTGCGACGCCCCGTTTTTTTGTTGATGCGACTTCTGCCGGCGATCCTCTGGTCGCTGCCGTGGCTCGTGCCGCCGCTCGTCACCTGGCTGCGGCTGCGCCACTCGCGGTCGCTCGACGACGAAAGCAACGTCGCGCCCACCGATGCGCCGCTGGTGAGCGTGATCGTTCCCGCCCGCAATGAGGCACGCAATATCGAGCGGTGCGTGACGTCGATTCTGGCGACGACATATCCGAATCTGGAGCTCCTCGTCATCGACGATTCATCGACCGACGAGACGGCGGACATCGCGCGCAGAGCGATCGGCGCCGATTTTCGCGCGCGAGTGATTCGCAACGCGCCGCTCCCCGACGGCTGGTTCGGGAAACAGTGGGCTTGCGCGACCGGCGCAAAGGTCGCGACAGGAACGGTGCTGCAGTTCACCGATGCCGACACCGTTCATTCTCCCGACCTGGTGACTCGCTCGGTAAATGCGATCGTACGCACCGACGCCGACCTCTTCTCCGTCGCCGGCCACCAGGAGCTGGGCGGATTCTGGGAGAAAGTCATCCAGCCGCAGATCTTCGGACTTCTCTCGATGCGTTACGGCGGTACCGAATCGGTGAATCGCTCGAGACGCATCAGCGACAAGATCGCCAACGGTCAGTGCATCTTCGTCAAGCGCGAGAGCTACGACGCACTGGGCGGCCACGCCTCGGTTCGCACGTCGGTCGCGGAAGATCTGATGCTGGCCCAGAGGTTCTTCGCCGCGCGCAAGCGGGTGGTGTTGATGCTCGCCGCCAAGCAGCTGTCGACGCGCATGTACGAATCACTGCCAGAGATCGTGCGGGGCTGGCGCAAGAACGTATTTGCCGGTGGACTGGATGCGGTGCCGTTCGGTCGTTTTGGAAGACTGATCTTCCCGCTGGTACTTCTCCTGCCGCCCATCATGGAGCTGCTCCCGCCGCTGGCGCTCATTTTTTCGATCTTCGTCGGGGCGAGCCCCACAGTGCTGACCTGGGCGCTCATCTGCATCGCCGTCACCCTCGGTTGGTGGATGGCCGCCTACGACGCTGTCGGCGAGAATCCTGTCTATGCGCTCGCTTATCCACTCGGCGCGCTCGTCCTGCTCTACATCTTCTTTACGGCGGTGATCCGCGGGCGAAGGGTGCGCTGGAAAGGCAGGACCTACATCTCGCAGTAGTCCTCCGCCTGTTGGAGCTGGTTTCGGACGCGCGGGTTTCGCCCGGCCCGCCGCCAAATGATGGGAGCGTCGAGACCGCGTACGGCTACGCTCGTGAGTGTCTGCACTCGAGCGAAATCTCCTCCTTCTGCGTGATGCCGGTTCATTCGATGGGACCTCGGCAATCCTCCGTGAGCTCCGCTTTGGCGCACCCTCGCTTCCGCTCGATGCATCAGCCGTCCGAGCTCTCGGGCTCCCCGCCGACGCTGTAGCCGCGCGGATCACAGCCGGCTCGGAGTGCCTGAGAGCACTCACCCTCGAGGTTTGCGGAGAGTCAACCCTCCGCGATGTCATTGTCGGAACGGCGAACGCGCTTTCCAGGACTGCGCCGCAGTTCCTCTGGATGGTTTGCGCATTTTCGGCAAAAGAACACGAGTTCGCGATCGCGTGCTGGTCGTCGACACCAACGTCGCGGGTTCGCGTGGTATCGATGATCTGCGAAACCGACAAGCTCCGCACCAGTGACGCGGAAACGCTCGGCGCGCTCGCGACCGCCGCGGACGACAACGATCTGCTGCGCCACTCCCGATGGCTCGACGTTTTAGGCCGTGAATCGATAACCCGCCGGTTCTTTACCGCGCTGCAGCTCGTGGTCGAAGAGCTCGCCACCTCGCTGAGCGGACGCGTATCGGGTGCGGAGCGTCGTGAGCTGGCGCTCATCTACATCTCGCGGCTTCTCTTCCTCTCATTCCTCGAGACCCGTGGCTGGCTGGACGGCGACTTCAGCTTCCTCGCCAACGGGTACTCCATGTGCATCTCGACCGGCGGGCGCTATCAACGGCGAGTGCTGGAGCCGCTATTCTTCGGCACCCTCAACACCCGCTTCCGCGTTCGCTCCCGGCGCGCCCGTGAGTTCGGGCGCATCCCGTTCCTGAACGGCGGATTGTTCGCGCGCTCGTATCTGGAGCGCATCCGCCGCGGCTGCGAGTTCGGCGACGACGCGTTCGGCAGCGCCTTCGGCAACCTGCTCTCGCATTACCGCTTCACCGGCCGGGAGGACTCCGCCGACTGGTCGGAGGCATCGATCGATCCGGAGATACTCGGCAAGACCTTCGAGGCATTGATGGCCGCGCGTCAGCGAAAGACGAGTGGCGCCTTTTACACGCCGCAGGAGCTTGTCGAGGAGCTTACGAGTCAGGCTCTCGCGTCCCTACCTGAAGGCAATGGAAAGCTGGAATCGCTGCGCGATCTCAGGGTGCTCGACCCCGCCTGCGGCTCAGGTGCGTTCCTGGTGCACATGCTGGAACGCATCGCCTCTCTTCGCCGCCACGCTGGAGAAGCGGGATCCCTCGCCGAAGTTCGGCGTCGCGTGCTCACGACCTCGATCTTCGGCGTCGACCTCAACCCGATGGCGGTCTGGCTGTGTGAGCTGAGGCTCTGGCTATCCATAGTGATCGAGAGCGACGAGAAGGATCCGATGCAGATCGCGCCGCTGCCAAATCTCGATCGGCACATCAGAGTCGGCGATTCCCTCGCCGGCGGTGCCTTTGATGATCCCTCCCCGCTACCAGCGACCCGCGCCGTCCTAGGTCTGCGGGCGCGCTACAGTCGGGCGGTCGGTCCGCGTAAGCGCAACCTCGCGAGGCGACTCGATCGGCTGGAGCGCGCAGCCGCGCTCGACATGCTTGCTGCGCGCGTGCGCCGGTTGACCGCCGAGCGGAAGGAGCTGCTGCTCGTGATCCGCTCGCGCGACCTGTTCGGTGAACGGCATCCACCCGCCGATGCGCGGCGCCGTTTGACCGATATCCGGTCGCAGATCACCGAGTCGCGACGTCACGCAAACGCCTTGCGCGCCGGTGCAGCGCTTCCCTTCTCGTTCGCGGCGCACTTCTCGGATGTCGCAGCGGCGCGAGGGTTCGACATTGTCGTCGGGAATCCGCCCTGGGTGCGTGTTCACAATATCGACGGTTCCTCTCGCGAGCAGCTGCGTCGCGATTTCGCCGTCTATCGCAACGCCGCGTGGGAAACCGGTGCCCAGGTCGCCGGCGCCGGTCGCGGCTTCGCGGCGCAGATCGACATGTCGGCGCTGTTCGTCGAGCGGTCCTTGCAGCTGCTGAGGCCCGACGGAACAATGGCGCTCATTCTGCCATCCAAATTGTGGCAGTCGCTCGCCGGCGCGGGACTCCGCAAGCTCTTGCTCGACAGCACCGCTATCCTTTCGCTCGAGGATCTGAGCGGCGCCGACTCCCAATTCGACGCCGCAGTTTATCCATCACTCCTCGTCGCACGACGGGACGTTACGAGCAGTGAACGTCGTCGCACGACCAGCAGGGCCGGCGTGCGATCGCGTTCCGGCTCGAGCCACTGGCCGGCGCTCGCGGAGAGCCTGGCATTCGATTCAACTCCAGGCAGCCCGTGGCTGCTCCTCCCGCCGCGCGCCCGCGAGGCATTCGATTCCCTCGTCAGCGCCGGAGTCCGGCTCCACGAAACGCGATTCGGCCGCCCGCTCCTTGGAGTAAAAACCGGCCACAACCGCGCGTACGTGGTACGTCTCGATTCGGTTGACGGCAGCCTCGCCCACGTCACCGGCGACGGTCGTACCGGAATCATCGAGCGCGACCTGCTCCGTCCGCTCATCCGCGGCGAAACTCTTCACAAGTGGCGAGCTCAGGCCACACGCGAGCACATCGTGTGGACCCACGACGCTCACGGCCAGCCAAAACGCGAGCTGCCGCCTCATGCCAGGCGCTGGCTCGCGCAGTCACACGACGTCCTCGGCGCGCGCAGCGATCTGCACGGTCGGTTCCCATGGTGGACCATTTTCCGAACCGAGAGCGCTCGCTCGGATCGACCGCGTGTCGTCTGGGCGGACTTCGGCCTCACTCCGCGAGCACTGGTCGTCGAGCGCGGTAGCCAGCTCATTGCCCTCAACACGTGCTACGTCGTTCACTGCGATGACATCGACGACGCGTTCGCGCTTGCATCCATTCTTAATAGTCAGCTCGCTGCCGCATGGTTGAACGCCGTCGCCGAGCCCGCGCGCGGCGGGTATCGTCGCTATCTCGGCTGGACGGTTTCCTTGCTGGCGATTCCGCGCGAATGGGCTCGCGCCCGCGAACTACTCGCCCCGCTCGGCCGGCGCGCCACTGAAGGCGATGTTGCGCCCGACGACGAGCTCCTCCAGGCAGTTCTGGAATCGTATCGGCTGGATGTCGACGACATCGAGGCCCTGCTGTCATGGACCTTCAATTTCGACTAGCGTCGGCCGACGCCGTCCGGTCGCGCATCGCGCGCGCCGTCCTCGGGACATCGGCATCGTCGGTGCGCGTAGGTTCCGTCGAGCTCCAGCCGCACCAGTTGTCGGCTGTAAACCGACTGGGCGAGGCGATCGACTCGTTTCGCGGTGCGCTCCTTTGCGATGAAGTTGGCATGGGCAAGACTTACGTCGCTCTGGCGGTCGCGGCGCGCTTCGGCCGTTGTGCGATCGTCGCGCCGGCCGCGCTGTTCTCGATGTGGCGCGACGCACTTTCCGCGACCGGTCTCCCAGCGGAGCTAGTCTCTTTCGAGAGCCTGAGTCGCGTGCGGCGCGTGCGCCGGAGTCGTGACAACGGCGACCGCCTCGAGATCGTCATCATCGACGAAGCCCACCACGCCCGCAATCCCGCCACGAATCGATATTTTGCCCTCTCGAGTCTCGTGCGTGGCGCGCGGGTGCTCTTGCTGACCGCGACTCCGATCCACAATCGGCGCAAGGATCTTGTCGCACTTCTGTCGCTGTTCCTCGGCACGCGCTCCGAGCGACTCACCGAAGCCGAGCTCTCGCTTTGTGTGATACGAAGGGAGCAGCGGCAGGTGGAGGGTCCGTCACGAATTCCGGCGATCGCCGGTCCGGTAGTCCATGCCGTCCCGGACACTCCCGGATTGGTCGAGCGGCTGCTCACGTTGCCGCCACCAATTCCGGTCAGGGGCGGCGGCATCGGCGGCGCTCTCATTGGCAGAAGCCTGGTGCACCAGTGGGCGTCGAGCGAAGCCGCGTTTCGCGAGGCCCTGAAACGACGAATCGCCAGAGCGACGGCGCTGTGTGCCTCACTCGAGTGCGGCCGCTATCCGAGCGCAGCGGAGCTCGAGACATGGGTCTACGGCGACGGCGCGCTGCAGCTTGGCTTCACGGAGCTGCTGGCGCCTTCGATTTCCGACCATGGTCAATTGCTCGCCTCGGTCCGCGCGCACCTGCAGGCTCTTAACGAGATCCGATCCGAATCAACGGTCAGCGGCGTTGACGATCACCGGGCGACGATCGTACCAGAGATCGTGGCGACGCACCGAGGCTCCGCGATCGTCGCCTTTGCGCAGTACTCGGAAACCGTGTCGATGTTGTTTCGACGATTGTCGCGCAGCGTACGCGTTGCCTTGCTCACCTCGCACGGAGCGCGCGTCGCCGGCGGTGCACTCGGCCGCGATGAGGCAATCCATCGTTTCGCGCCCGTCGCGAATCATCGGCCCGCTCCGTCGGCGGCGGAGAAAATCGACCTCCTTCTGACGACTGATTTGCTGAGCGAAGGCGTGAATCTGCAGGACGCGTCGGTTGTCATTCATCTCGACATTCCATGGACGGTGGCGCGGATGGAGCAACGCGTCGGCAGGGTGGCGCGAATCGGCTCGCGCCACTCCCAGGTCCACGTCCATTTGCTACGGCCGCCGGCCAGCGCGGCCGCCACGCTCGAGACTGACGAGATTCTCGACCGCAAATGGCGGATCGCCACCACTGCTGTCGGAACAACCGCGCCAAATCCCGGAGCTCCGCCCGCCAGACTTGAACCGCGCGAAAGCGTCAGCGCGAAGACGGAGCTGCTACGATCCATTCTCGCTCGCTGGCTCTCGACTCACAGCGATGACGGCTCCGACGCGGCAAACTCTAACCAGCCGAACGGTTGCCTGCTTTCTGCCATCGCAGCGCCCCAGAGCGGCTTTATCGCCGCCGTCCAATTTGCACAGGAGGCGCGCGTGCTCGTGAGCGCGAATGAAGTGGTATCGGTCGATCTCGATGACCAGCTCAGAGTTTGCCAGATCAGCGGAGTCGAGATAGCTACAGAGCCGACGATGGCCGAAAGCGCCCTCGTCGCAATCGAGAAATGGTGCGTCGCCCAATCTGCCTCGAGCGCGG
>DASSNV010000270.1:0-3686 GCA_035701245.1 Gemmatimonadaceae bacterium
GATCTCGACCCTGCTCACCCGCAGGTGTTGCGGCACTTGGTAGGTGAACCGTGACCCGAGATTCCACATCTCGATCGGCAGCTTGACCGTGCTCTGGCTTCCATCGACGAACGTCAGGGTCATCTCGAGCGGCATCACCATCGTGCCGCGATTGGACAGGTAGACCAGGGTCTCCGCCTCCGGGTTGACTCCAACCGAATCGACCGCCTGGTCGAGCCGCGCGGTCGAATAGATCCAGCCCCGCCAGAACCAGTCGAGATCCATTCCCGACTCGTCGCGCATCATCCGGAAGAAGTCGGCCGGCGTCGGGTGCTTGAACGCCCACGCCCTGATGTACGATCGAAACGCGGCGTCGAACCGGTCCTTGCCGAGCACTTCGTAGCGCAGCGTCTGCATCATGAGCGCCGGCTTCTGGTAGCCGACCCAGAACAAATCGCGCACCTGGGTTGGATTCGTGATCAGCGGCTGCTCTTCCCCCGGCTTCGCGTGCTCGGCGTAAAGGTGCAATGGATGGACTTCGATCGAATCGCCGTACGGCGTTCCAGCGAAATACTTCGCCGCATTGGCGAGATCGATGAATGTGTTGAAGCCCTCGTCCATCCACGGATAGAGCCGCTCGTTGGATCCCACCATCATCGGGAACCATTCGTGGCCGAATTCGTGGGCGATCACCCACTGCTGGTCTTCACGGGTCGGACTGTTGGGCGTGAAGGTGAGCATCGGGTACTCCATTCCTTCGATCGGACCTTCGATCGTCGTCGCGTGTGACCACGGGTACGGGTACCACTGCTCGCTGTAGTACTTGATTGCCTCGCGTCCCATCCGGTTGACTTCGCTCCACTTGTCGGCGCTGGGGCGATAGAGGCTTTCGATGAGAATTCCGTTGTACCCGCTCGCATCCCAGAGAAAATTCGGTCCCGCGGCAAAGGCAAAGTCGCGGACGTTACGCGCCGAGTAGTGCCAGGTGAGCGACGAGTGCGGATAGAGGGCCGACAGCTCGCCAACCGCGTACACGCGCGGGCGGGTCTTCTCCATGTTTCCGGCTTCGTCGCGGGTAATGATCGCGATGGGCGTCGCCGACTTTCGCGCGGCAACCAGTCGCGTGCGCTGCGTGGGGGTGAGTACCTGCTCGGCATTCACGAGCTCGCCGGTGGCCGCGACGATGTACGACGCGGGCACCGTCAGCGAGACGTCGAAGTCTCCATACTCGAGGTAGAACTCGCCTGCGCCGATGTATGGCTCGTGGTTCCAGCCGCGAACATCATCGTAGACCACCATGCGCGGGTACCACTGCGCCATCTCGTAGAGCGGGCCGTCATGTCCCATCCGCCCGCCGCCCTGGGGCGGGACGTTGAAGTGCCACTTCGCTTCGATGTTGATCGCCGCCCCGGGCGCGAGGGCGCGCGCAAGGTCGACGCGCATCGTCGTCCCGTACACGGTGCGTTTGGCATCGACGCCATTCACGCGCAACGACTCGAGATTGCCACCGCCCCTGAATCCCTGACACGAGAAGTCGAAGCTGGTTCCGAGGAAGACGAGCGGCGGTTGATCGAGCTGGTTGGTGATGCTGTTCGGTGCGCAGAGGTTCTGCTCGACGAACATCCAGACGTACGGCAGCGAGTCCGGCGAGTGATTCACATAGTGAATGGTCTCCTCGCCGCGCAGCTCGTTGCGAGCGGAATCCAGAATCGCGGTGATGCGATAGTCGGCGCGCTGCTGCCAGTACTTCGGGCCCGGCCGTCCAGACGCGCTTCGTACGTCGGTCGGCGTCGGCAGATCGAGCGGCTGGAACGGCGAAGAGTCCGCGACCTGGGTAATCGATTGCGCGTACAGCGACGACGACAACATCAGCGCGCCGGCGCCCAGCAATGTCGAACGGGTGAACACGCCGCCAAAATAGGTGTCCGCGGAGGGTGTAAGCAAATCGACAGCTCGCGGCAGCGAGTTTGCCGCCGCGCGCGATAACGCATATGATTTTGCCGCCCTATTCCCGGAGTGGTATGCCCAGCCGTGCCGTCCGCCTCCGCATCATTGCAGCGATTGCGCTCATCGCATTCGCAACGCCGTCACCGGCGACTGCCCAGCATCTTCGCGATCGGATCTCCGATCTATTCATTTTCGGACCGGGCGAGGAGCCGCTGTTCCTCGCGGGATCGGGCGATCCCAACAACCCGGCATCGCTCCAGGTGCACGGCCTTCACTTCATCCCCGCCTCCAACGCGGAGAACGGCGCTCTGATTGCGTTCATCACCGACGCACTCGGGTCGAGCATCGGCCGGATCCCAATCGGCTCGACGAGCGGTGGTGAGACTTTCCGGTTCGAGGGCGGCGTGCCGGTCAAGACGTCGACATCGGCGGGCCCGATCTTCGCCGAGCGCGCGCAGACGCTCGGACGTGGGAGGGTGCTGGCGGGCATCAGCAGGACGGGATTCCGGTTCGCGACGCTGCGCGGCGTCGACATGCACAACATCGATCTGACGTTCACGCATCAGAACGTCGATTTCCCCGGCTGCGACGAGCAGTTCGGCGCCGATTGCAGTCAATACGGCGTGCCGGTGCTCGAGAACGACGCGATGGCTTTCCATCTGTCGATGGATCTCGATGTGCGCGTGACGTCGATGTACATCACCTACGGTGTGACCGATCGCTTCGACTTCGGGCTTGTCGTGCCGATCGTCCAGGCGAATTTCACCGGCGAGAGTGACGCGCAGATCGAGCCCTTCGGCGGGACGACCGTCGCGCACTATTTCGCGGGCACTCCGGACAACCCGGTGCTCAGCGCGCACCGCCAGAGCCTCGGCTCGGCCGCCGGACTCGGCGATGTCGCGCTGCGACTGAAGCTCAACATGCGACAGACCCCCGACGCGAGCTTCGCGGTCCTGCTCGACGGACGGTTTCCCACTGGCAGCAAGGAAGACCTGCTCGGCGCCGGGAGATTCGCCGGCCGTGCGCTGATAATCCTGAATTCCCGAATGGGAGATTTCTCACCGCACCTCAACGCCGGCTACCTTCACCACGCCGGCAACGAGCAGAACGACGCCGTGCTCGGCACGGTCGGATTCGATCACCGGATGTCGGATTTGTTCACGCTGGCGGCGGATCTGGTGACCGAGCTGCAGGTCGGCGACAGCAAGCTGCCGTTGCCCGGCATCGTCACCTACGAAGCGCCGTTCCGGCGGACCCTGAATCCAACGAACATTCCGGCCATTCGGGACGACGTGGTGAGTGGATCGTTCGGCTTCAAGATGACGCCGGCGCGGAACACCACGATCGTCCTGAACACGTTGTTCCCGTTGAACCGGGGAGGACTGAGGCCGAATCTCGTTTATACGGCGGGGATTGAGTATACCTTCTAGCCATCTCGGCGTAGAGCGTCGCGTGGCCTGGCCGGCCACCAAATGAACTGAAGCGGGCGGCCGCAAGCTTTACAGCCGCTACGCCGACAGCTCTCGGGAAGCATCGCGTCTCGTCGTTCCAGTCCGGAATTGAAAGGGCAGAAAGACGGAGACGTGCGCTGCTGTTGGCGTAGCTGCTGTAAAGCTTGGAGCGGTGGATTCAACCGTTGAGTGCAACACGAGTGATGTTACTACTCATCGGAGGTGGCAGTGAGAGAGCATTCGGAGCGCATCTACGGGGCGCTATCTATCGAGGAGAGGGCAGAAGTCTGGGCGAGGTGGAAGGCCGGC
>DASSNV010000271.1:0-7368 GCA_035701245.1 Gemmatimonadaceae bacterium
ACGTGCGGATTCTCCTCGTCGGCAGGGACATGGTTGAAACGAATCAGGAACTGAATGACCTCATTCAGCAGAGCGGGCATCCGGACCGCTTCGTTCTCCTCGGGGAGAGGAACGACGTTGCCGGATGCCTCTCGGCGATGGACATCTTTTGCCAGCCGTCCAGATCGGAGGCATTCCCCACCGCGCTCGGGGAAGCCATGGCGGTGGGTCTTCCATGCGTTGCAACCGATGTTGGAGACAGCGCGTTGCTGATTGGCGATGCCGGGACGCTCGTGCCCAGGGAAGATCCCGTGGCGCTGGCGGCCGCCCTGGAGCGGCTGGTCAACACGACCGCTGCGGAAAGGCATGAACTCGGCGCGAGGGCACGAAAGCGCATCGGCGAGAACTTCTCGATCGATCAGATCAGGCGGCGATACGAAGACGTTTACACGAAGACGGCGGCCGGCACTCTGTTCGAGGATCGCTCGCGATGAAGCTGTCCATGATCCCGAAATACCTGATGCTTCTCATGGGCCGGAGCAGCGATGAAAATCTTGGCTTCAGCTTCCTGACGAGAGTAGCAAAGCGGGTTCTTCCGGGTTATCGGCTCACATGGCCCGAGCTTGCGTGGTTCGCGGATCCCGAGCTCAATTCGATTCTGGCGCGGTTTGATGAGCAGGACGGCCTGAATGCACACCGTCGGCTTGCGCTGCAGGAGCTGCTCCGGCTCACCGCGGGGGTGCCCGGCGACACGGCCGAATGCGGAGTGTACAAAGGCTGCGGAAGCTACATCATCCTACGCAGCAACCAGCGAAGCATCCACCGGCGCGTGCACCACGTCTTTGACTCCTTTGGTGGACTGAGCGCGCCTGCGGCTGAGGACGGGGCGTATTGGCGCACTGGAGACCTGGCGATCTCGGAGCAGACGGTAAGAGAGAACCTTGGAGAATTCAGCGACGTGCAATACCACAAGGGCTGGATTCCGGAGCGGTTTGGCGACGTCGAGGATCGCGCCTTTTCATTCGTGCATGTCGACGTCGACCTATACCAGCCAACGCTCGACAGCCTGGTGTTCTTTTATCCACGTTTGAGCGATGGTGGCATCCTCGTGTGTGACGACTATGGTTTTCTCACCTGCCCGGGTGCAACCGAAGCTCTGGACCGATTCCTTGCCGACAAGCCCGAGAAAATGCTGCGCCTTCCCGGCGGGGGTGGATTCTTCGTCAAGGGCGCAGTCACCGACGCGGCATCGGACTCGATCGTTTACGCCGAGCGGGACGTAGCGCTATCGGGGTCGCGCTGATGTGCGGGATCGCAGGATTTCTTGGTGATACTCCTGCGCCTCACGAGGTGCTGGAATCGATGCACTGCTCGATCCGGCACCGCGGGCCTGATGATTCAGGCACCTGGTGGGATGAGGTCGGCCAGATCGGCCTCGCGCACGCCAGACTGTCAATCGTAGATCTCTCGACCGCTGGTCATCAGCCGATGGCATCGCCCAGCGGCCGCTTCACCATCGCGTTCAACGGCGAGATCTACAATCACATGGATCTGCGCGGATTGCTCGAGCGCGACGGCCGGCGCCCGAATTGGCGTGGCCACTCGGACACTGAGACTCTGCTCGCGGGCTTCGACGCGTGGGGCATCGCCGAAACTGTAAAAAAAGCGGTTGGCATGTTCGCCTTCGCGGTGTGGGACAAGCGGGATCGCGAGCTGACGCTCGCGCGTGACCGGGTTGGCGAAAAGCCTTTGTATTACGGCTGGCAGCGCGACAGGCTGCTGTTTGGGTCGGAGCTGAAAGCGTTCAAGGCGCATCCCGCTTTCGAGGGAGAGATCAATAGGGACGCGGTCGCCCTGCTAATGCGGTACAACTACATACCCGCACCCCACTCGATCTACCGCGGAATCGCAAAGCAGATTCCGGGAACGCTGCTCACCTTCTCGGAGAGGGTGCGCGAGCCTCGCGTCACACCCTACTGGGATTTCAACGCTGCGGTCGGCCGGGGCGTGATGCATCCATTTCAAGGGTCGCCCGATCAGGCCGTGGCGTCACTCGAGGAAAAACTGCTGCAGGCAGTCGAAGGACAGATGATGGCCGACGTGCCGCTCGGAGCTTTCCTTTCCGGCGGCGTGGACTCGTCGACGGTCGTCGCGTTGATGCAGAAACTCTCTCCTCGTCCGGTCCGCACGTTCACGATCGGATTCGAGGAATCGGCGTACAACGAGGCGGAGCACGCGAAGGCAGTTGCTCGACACCTCGGAACCGATCACACCGAGCTGTACGTGACGCCGCAACAGGCGCTCGACGTCATTCCGAAGCTGCCCTCTCTGTATTCGGAGCCGTTCGCCGACTCGTCACAGATCCCGACCTATCTCGTCAGCCAGCTGGCTCGCCGCCATGTCACCGTTTCGTTGTCCGGCGATGCCGGCGACGAGCTGTTTGCGGGCTACACGAGGTACACTCTTACCAATCGATTGTGGGGAAAGGTTTCGCGAGTGCCGATTCCGCTGAGACGAGCCGCCGCCCGCGGGATCGCGGCCGTCCCTCCGCGGAGGTGGAACCGGATTCTCGATCCAATCCAGGCCTACCTGCCGGCCGGGCTCGCGCAGAGCAACGTTGGGGACAAAGTCGTCAAAGGTGCCGGGGTCCTCGCCGCGCGACAGCCGGCGGAGCTATACCATCTGATGGTGAGCCACTGGCCCGATCCGACGCGCATGGTGATCGGCAGCGGCGACACGCCGACGGTGCTCAGCACGGCAAACCGATTCAGCTCGGCCGACGGATTCATCCAGAGCTTCATGGCCGCGGATACGCTGACGTACTTGCCCGATGACATCCTCGTCAAGGTCGATCGCGCGGCGATGGCGGTGAGTCTCGAGAGCCGGGTTCCGCTGCTCGATCACCGGGTTATAGAGTTTGCATGGACTCTCCCGCTCGACTACAAGCTGAGGGCAGGGGAGAGCAAGTGGCCGTTGCGTCAGATCCTGTACAAGTATGTCCCGCGACAGCTGATCGAACGGCCAAAAATGGGCTTTGGCGTTCCGATCGATGCATGGCTGCGGGGGCCGCTGCGCGAGTGGGCGGAGGACCTGCTGGCGGAAACGCGTCTGCGGGAGGAAGGAGTGTTCGTGCCCGAGCCAATCAGGGAAAAGTGGGAGCAGCACCTATCAGGCTCCCGTAATTGGCACTACCTCCTCTGGGACGTGCTGATGTTCCAGGCATGGTTGGCCAATGAAAAGGCCAGCGTTGTCTGTTAGGCGAATCCTTCGGGCGCAATGCTGCGCCACGGCCAGAAATTTGCCACCGAACCCAGCCATATGATTGTCACCGCCTGCCGGCATCTATAGTTGTGACTCCGTACCAATCATTGGCTTTGTTGCACCCCGCCCTTCAGCGGCGTTCCGTGCTGAGGGCTCGGCGGCCGCACGCCATCCGGCGTCATACCGGTCGCGTGGCAACCAGGTTCGCGGTTCTCCTCACGGGCGACATCATCGGAATCATCCTGGCAAGGCTGATCGCCCTGACACTTGCCGCGGAAACCACCTTCGGCGCTGTCTCTCTGTCGGGTACGCCTCTGGTAGAAGGGGGACGCCGATTCGTCGTGGTAAGCGTTCTCATCCTCGTCGCCATCTTTGCCGCGGGCGGTCACAGCCGGCATCGCGCACTGTTTCAGCCGATCCGGCTCTTTGGCGCCGTAGCCGGCGTGGTCGTGCTATCGTGGGCAGGCGGAATCGCGCGGGGGTTCCTCTCTGATCTGATCCTTCCGATGGTCGTGACGACGGCCGTCATATGGATCCCGGTGCTCTTCGTTCGGCAGCTATCCGAGTGGTTCCTGCAGAACGTGTGGCCGGCCCAGCGTGGCGCGGCCGGCGCGATCCTGGTCGGCGCTCCCGGCAAATCGGAGCGTTTTGCCCGTGCGGTGGCTGCGCCGGGTGGGGATTACCGCGTTGCTGGATATGTCTCGACCGGTGAGGAGCGGGGAGAGTTTCTTGGCACGCTCGAGGAGCTTCCTTCCCTCATCGCCGCCCATGACGTCGAAGCGGTAGTGGTCTGCGCTGACCTTCCTGTCACGCGCATTAGCGCCGTTATCGAGGAGTGCCTGCACTCGGGTTCCCAGATTCTGTACCCCGCCCGCGCGGTTCGCGTCTATGGCGTGCGGCCCAACCTGGTTTGGCATTACGATCAGCCATTCTTCGAGCTCGGAAGCCCGGTGCTCAAGGCGCGGGCTCTCATCTCCAAGCGGATCGTGGACGTCATCGTCAGTGCGGCGCTGCTCGTGTTGCTGGCGCCCGTGCTCATTGCGATTGCGATCGCCGTCGTTCTCGATTCACCGGGGTCACCGTTCTTCCTGCAGGAGCGCGCGGGACTTGGCGGCAAGATTTTCCGCATGTTCAAGTTCCGGACGATGCGCGTTGGCGCAGATGCGGAGAAGGCCGAGCTGGCGCACCTGAATCACACCGGCGACATCCGGCTGTTCAAGATTCCCGACGATCCCCGCATCACCAGGCTGGGACGCTTCCTTCGCCGCTGGAGTCTCGACGAGCTGCCGCAGCTTTTCAACGTCCTCATCGGTGAGATGTCGCTGATTGGACCGCGACCCTTCTTCGAGTCGGATTTTGCGGAATACGAGGACCACCATTTCCGCCGCCTCGACGCGAAGCCCGGAATCACGGGGCTCTGGCAAGTCAGCGGTCGCAGCGAGATGCTCGATTTCGAGGACGTTATCTACCTCGATCGCCAGTACATCGAGCAGTGGTCGTTCTGGCTCGACGTCAGCATCCTGTTCAGAACCATTCCCGCCGTTCTGCGTCGCACCGGCGCGTACTAGCCTGCGCGCTGCATCTCAGCGCGTAGCGCCTCGATCCACGACGAAGGACTGATTCCGAGCGCGGCGGCCAGCCGCGCGGGGTCGAGCACGCTGTACCGCGGCCGCCTCGCGCGGCTCGGAAATTCCTCGCTGGTCACACCGACGATTTCCGGCGCTGAGCGGTCGCTCAGATTCAGCTCGCCAGCGACTTTGCCGCACTCCAGAGCAAAGTCGTACCAGGTGGTCTGACCGAGGTTTGCCCAGTGATACACGCCGGACAGTTGAGATCTTGCCGCACGCCACAGCGCGAGCGCGAACTCGCGGGCGGATGTCGGGCAGCCTACCTGATCCCGAACGACCCTGATTTGCGGCGCCGCGATGTTGCCGGCTGCAATCCGTGAAAGGAAATTCTTGCCTGTCTTCGAGTAGAGCCATCCGACGCGCACGATCAGCGTTGACGATGCGGCGGCCTGGGCCAGCCGCTCGCCCTCCAGCTTGCTGGCGCCGTAGGTGTTCAGCGGGTTGGTCGGAGCATCCGGTGGGTAAGGTGTTGAGCGCGAGCCATCGAACACGTAGTCGGTAGAGATGTGAATCAACCGCGCGCCCCCTCGGGCTGCTGCCCGCGCGAGCAGCTCGGGAGCGCGGGCGTTGACGAGGAAAGCCAGATCTTCATTGTCTTCCGCGGCATCCACGCTCGTGTACGCGGCAGTGTTGATCACCACATCCGGCTGGAATGATTCGAGCGCTCTCGCGACCGCCTGCGGGTCAGTGATGTCGCATTGCTCGTGTCCCACAGCCTCAACCGCGACATCGCGCGGCGCTGTTGCGACGAGATGTCGTCCCAGCTGTCCTTCCGCGCCGGTGACCAGCGCCCTCACGGCTCGCGCGCGACCTGTCTCAGGTAGTCGCCGTAGCTGCTGCTGGTAAAGCCTGCCGCAAGCCTCTCCAACGCGTCCCGATCGATGTATCCCATGCGGAAGGCCACTTCTTCGGGACAGGCGATCTTCAGGCCCTGACGTTGCTCGATGGTCTCGATGAACAGGCTTGCCTGGAGGAGTGAGCTGTGGGTTCCGGTATCCAGCCAGGCCGTGCCCCGGCCGAGCGTCTCGACCTGGAGCGTGCCTTGTCTGAGGTATTCGAGATTCAGATCGGTGATCTCGATCTCGTTGCGCGCGGACGGCCGAAGCCGACGCGCGTAGGCAGGCGCGATCGCGTCATAAAAGTAAAGTCCGGTGACCGCGTAGCTGGATTTCGGCTGGGGCGGTTTTTCCTCGATTCCGATCGCCTTACCGGATTGATCGAACTGCACCACGCCGTACGCTTCGGGGTTGGCGACCCGATAGGCGAAAATCGTCGCGCCGGTCTGCCGCGCGGCGACCCGCTGCAGCGACTCGGCCAGATCCTGGCCGTAGAACAGGTTGTCGCCAAGAATCAGGGCGCAGCTTTCCCCGTCAAGAAATTCTTCGCCGAGAATCAGAGCCTGCGCGATTCCTTCCGGCTTTGGTTGTTCCGCAAACTGCAGGCGGATGCCCCATTGGCTGCCATCTCCGAGCAGGCTTCGAAACTGCGGCAGGTCCCGCGGTGTGGAGATCACCAGCAGGTCGCGCATTCCGCCGAGCATCAACGTCGTCAGCGGATAATAGACCAGCGGCTTGTCGTAGACCGGGAGAAGCTGTTTGCTGACGGCGCGCGTGACGGGGTATAGCCGCGTGCCCGACCCGCCGGCGAGAATGATGCCTTTTCTGCTCAGAGCGCGAGGTCCGCTTTCGGGTGATTTTGTGCGGCCGCGGGCGCGGCGATTGCTATCGCGTTCACCCGCTCAATCTATCCCGGCACCGAGGGGCAGGCTAGAATTCTGACATTGTCCGCCGCACAAAACGTGGATCCTACAGCGATGTCTCCGCCGGCCTCTGAGAGGTCCGGTGGACCCCGCCCGCACCGCTCGCGCGTCGCGCACAACGCGGTTCTGAATTTCCTCGGGCTCGCAGTGCCGCTCGCCCTCGCATTTTTCGTGATGCCGATCGCGGCGCGGTATCTCGGTACTGTGCGCTTCGGCCTTCTCGGCCTGGCCTGGGCCGTCACCGAGTATCTGACGCTCTTCGATCTCGGCCTCGGTCGCGCCCTCGTGAAATTCGTCGCCGACGCCCTGCACCGCGATGCCGGTCGGCTCGGCGAGATTGTGTCGCTCGGCGTTCTGGCCCAGGTCGCAGCGGGAATTGTCGGAGGCGCGGCTTTCTTTTTCGCAGCTCCAATTCTCGTTCACCAGGTATTCAAAGTCTCCGCTGAAACGACCAGCGAGGCGGTCGCCGTGTTCAGGATTGTCGGATTGAGCGTCCCGGTTGTATTGCTGACATCGGCACAGCGCGCCGTCCTCGAAGGCGCACAACGCTTCGATCTGAGCGCCACGATCAAAATGTCGAGCAGCATTGTATCACTCTCCATACCTGCGATCGGGGCAGTGTATGGTGCGTCCCTCGCGTCCATCATGCTCGGCGTGCTGCTCTCGAGACTGGTTATTTGCGCCGCTTACGCGATTGCGATTCGGCGCGCACTTCCTGCGCTCCGCCTGACGATCTCGCGC
>DASSNV010000272.1:0-13474 GCA_035701245.1 Gemmatimonadaceae bacterium
AGGGCGTGATCTGCACCGTCGTTTTCAGCGCGACCGAAGCGGCAAAGCGCGGATCCATGTACTCGATCGCCGTCGCCGACGTGCCTTCGGGCAAGCACCGAATTCTGTTGGACGGCGCGATCCACGCGATCTACTCGGCATCCGGACACCTCGTCTACGTCACGACAAACAACGTGCTGATGGCGGTGCCGTTCGATCAGAATTCGATGAAGATCACCGGCGAGCCAATCGCGCTCGTCGAGGGTGTGCGCACGGGGAGTTATGGGTCGACCGATCTCGCCATCTCGCGGACCGGCACGCTCGTGTACGGAATGTCCGACGGCACCGACCGCGAGCTCGTCTGGGTGACGCGCGACGGCAAGGTCGAGCAGGTCGATCCCGAGTGGCGTGCGCCGATCCAGGATCCAGCGCTGTCGCCCGACGGAAAACGCGTCGCCGTATCGATCAGGGATGCAAACGGCGCGACGAATGTGTGGATCAAGCAGCTCGATCGCGGTCCAACCATCAAGGTTTCGCTGGATGGCCGGTCGAACATCAACCCTGCCTGGACCGCCGACGGTCGGTCGGTGACATTTGCGTCGAATGCCGGCGGGCGGTTGCAGCTATGGACGGAGGCGGCTGACGGCGCCGGCCAGCCGAAGCTGGAGTTTCGCGATCAACGCGGTGTCGCGGGACCGGTGTGGTCGCACGACGGGCGGTGGCTGCTGCTGTTCACCGATTTCAATGCGCCGGGTGCGAGCGATGTCGTAGGATTTCGACCGGGGATGGACAGCGCCGCAGTCCCGTTGATCGCGACCAGATTCTATGAGGCCGCTCCGCAGCTGTCGCCCGACGGCCGTTGGCTCGCCTACACATCGTCGGAAACGGGGCAGCCCCAAATCTACGTCACGCCATTTCCGGCGACGAAATCGGGGAAGTGGGCGATATCGACGAGAGGGGGGACGTTGCCGCGCTGGTCGCACAGCGGAAAGGAGCTCTTTTTCGTCGACAGTGCCGGAGTTTTCACGGCAGTCGCGATCGACACGAATAGAGGATTCTCGGTCGGTCAGCCGACAGCGCTTTTCCAGACCCAGCCTTTCTGGCTCGACAACTCGGGGCCGGGAGTGCCGCAGTACGCGGTATCGCCCGACGACCGCCGCTTCCTGATGGTGCGCCCGATCAACGACGTCGGGCCAAACAAGCTCGTCGTCGTGGATAATTGGTTCGAGGAGCTAAAAGAGAATTCGAGGAAGTAGGCTGAACTGCAGAATAAAAACCGCCGCCTGCCGGCAGTTTGTATTTTGCCTTTAGTCCTTGATCCTCGATCAGTCCGCGGTTGTCGATGCCGTTAGTCCGAGTACTCGATCCTCGACCAAGATCCTGCCCTTAACCGGCGCACTGCCCGGCCGGCATCGCCACCGCCTCGCCCGCCGGTGTCGGCGTCCCGAAAACCGGCGAGCCATCCGCCGCCCAGGTGAACTTCTGGGTGCGAATCGCCCGATTCCATCCCGGCGCCGGATCCTTCTTGGAGTGGTACATGATCCAGTCTTCGGTGCCGTCGGGTGAAACGGTGAAGCTTGCGTGCCCAACGCCGTAGACATCGGTGGTGCCTGAGAAGACGGGGCCGACCTTGGTGTAGCTCGCCGGGTTCAAGGGATCCGCGGTCGACGAAGTCATGCGCAGCTCGCCGAGCTGATAGGACGGCAACCACGAATCGTTGGTGGAGTAGACGATGAAGATCCTGCCGTTGTGCTCGAGAAACTCCGGGCCCTCCTCGAGCGCGAGCTCCGGTCCGCTCTCCCACGGCTGATCGGGAGACGCCAGCTTGACGCGACTCGTGGAGATCGTCGTCGGCGACGACATCCGCGCGATGTAGAGATTTTGCGGAGTCTTATCGGTCGTGGAGTTCTGCGCCCACCCCGACCATACGGCGTAGAGCTGGCCGTTGATCGAATGAACGGTTAGATCGATCGCCCAGACGTTGTTGGTCGCGCCCTGGATATCGTCGCCGGTGTAGAGCATCCCCTTGTCGGTGTAGGTGCCCTGCGGATCGTCTGTCGCTGACTCGAGGACGCCCGCGTGCTGCGTCGTGAACGGTGCGTCGGATCCATCACTGTGGCGCTGTCCACCGGCGTAGTAGATGTACCAGCGGTTGCCGATGTGATGGAGCTCGGGCGCCCAGATGTTGGTTTCGTTCCATCCGGATGCCGGCGCCGTCCACACCTTCACCGGATTCTGCTTCGGCGAGGTGAGCGTCGGCGAGCGATAAACGTAGATGCCGTTGTCCTTCGACTCGACGTAGTAGTAGTTGCTTCCGCTCCGAATCACCCAGGGATCAGCACCGTCGTCGATCGGATTCTTGAAGGTGCAGGCAACCGGCGGAGGAGCGGTGGTGCCATTGCCAGTCGCGCCCGAGCAGCCAGCCAGAAGGGCAGCAAGCAGAAAGAATCGAGTACTACGGACCAAGTGCATCGGCGATCGCGGACTGATCGAGGATCGAGCACTCGGACTACCGAGGACGGTCCTCGATAGTCCTCGGTGGTCCTCGATCTTCGGTAGTCCCCGATTGTCCTCGATTCTCAATGAATCCGCAATCGTCGATGCACCTGGTTCGGAATATCCGGTCCTCTCCACAAGCTGGGTCATCCGCCTGACCATCCCGGATTCTGCGACATGTTCGGATTCAGGTCGATCTCGTTCTGCGGGATCGGCAACAGCACCTTGTACGCCGGGAATCCCGTGAACTCGGGATCATGGCTCTCCAGCGCCGAAGTCAACATGTCGTGCCGGGCGAGGTAGAGCCAGCGACCTTCCTCGAGTCCGAGCTCCATCAGACGCTCGTGCTCGATGTAGGCGCGCATGGTGGCCTGATCCATTCCGGCTGGAACTGTACCGGCTCCAGCCCTCGTATGTACACGCTGGATGTACGGAGTTGCCGCTGCCGTCTGCCCACTCTCATTGAGCGCCTCGGCGTACATCAGCAGAACGTCGGCGAACCGGATCACCCGATAGTTGATCGGATTGTCCCAGTTCTGGTCTTCGATCACGTAGTACTCTCCCCACTTCTTCCAGTACACGGCGTTGCTTGTCGCGCCGTATCTGGTGGCGTACGGCGTTCCATAGACATCCATCCCACCGGGACGATTCCAGAAGAGTGTCACATCGAGCCGCGGATCGTAGACCAACCTGTTGGTTGTGTCGGGGAAAAACTGATTGAAGTACCAGCGAGTCGGCAAACCGTCGCAGTAGCTCGGATCCACGCCCGCCGCACCTTTGCAGGCGCCGACCATGCGCGCGATGTTGAGTCCCGCCACGCCCTGCGACAGCTGCGATTCGTCGGCGAACTGTACCTCGAACACCGACTCGACGTTGTTCTCGAACTTGTCCGTAAAGTTGTCGGCGTAGTTGGGCATCAGATCGTACTGCCCCGAGTTGACCACCTGCGCCAGGGTCGCGGCCGCTTCAGCCCACTTCCGCTGCTGCAGCTGCGCCTTGCCGAGCATCGCCAGCGCCGCGCCCTTCGTCGCGCGTCCGACATCCGACGATGGATACGATGCCGGCAGCACCGCCGCCGCATCGGTCAGATCCGCTTCTATCTGCGCATAGATCTCGGCCGGCGTAGCGTTCGGCGGACGATCCGTCGGGGCCGGCGGCGCCACGATCAGCGGTGGATTCCCGTACAGGTTCACCAGATTGAAGTAGAGCAGCGCGCGAATGAACTTCGCCTCGCCGATGATCCGCGATTTCAGCGTCGCATCCATGTCGATGTTCGGCACGTATGCGATCACCTGGTTCGCGCGGAAGATCGTCCAGTAGTGGTGCCACCAGATCTCTCTGCTGGGCTCGAAGTTGAAATCGCCCTGCACGAAGCCGTTCCACTGGCGGAGCTCCGTCCACGGACTCAGGCTCATGCCTTCGTCGCTACGAATGTCGTATGCGAACGCGAGCCAGCGCTGATAGGTGCCGCGCTGCTCGAGCCCGCTGTAGGTGGCGTTGATTCCCGAAATCGCGTCGGCCTGGGTCCGCCAGAAGTTCGACGTATCGGGCGCGTTCGGGTTGGTGATGTTCAGATCCTGGGTGCACGCCGCGAGCGCGACTGCCACCGCCGCCGGCCACACCAGGTTTCTCCAAAGCTTCTGCATGTTTGATCTCGTCTGAGTTTGTCTGGTCGTTTTCATCGGTCACATCCTCAGATCAAGTCCGACCGAAATCGTGCGGACGTTGGGGTAGATGCGGCCGTCGTCGATCCCTCGCGCCAGCGGATCGGCCTGCCCGAGAATCTCGGGATCCCAACCCGTGTAATCGGTGAAGGTGTGCAGGTTCTGAATGTTCAGATAAATCCTCGGCTCCCCGGTGCGCAGGCCCGCCCTCTGGGTGAACGAGCTCGGCAAGGTGTAGCCGAGCACCAGATTCTGGATTCTCCAGTAGGATCCATCCTCGATCCAGCGGTCGGAATTCGGCCTGTCGTTGGAGAACGCGGCCGGCCCGAACACCGCTCGGGGCGTCGTGTTATTCGGTTTCTCGGGCGTCCACGGCGTGTACCCGGCGCGGTGGTTTTGCGGATCGTCGGTGCGATCTGCCCAGTAGCGCTCGACGTTGAAGATCTTGCTGCCGTGGCTGCCAGTCATGTTCAAGGCGAAGTCGATCGCCTTGAACTTTCCGTTGAAGAACAGCGCGCCGGTCCATTTCGGAATCCCACTGCCCGCGGCGTAACGATCATCATCGTTGAGCACGCCGTCGCCGTTGCGATCGACAAAGATCACATCGCCGGGCACTGCACCTGCCTGTGCTGGATGCGCGGCGACGTCGGCAGCGGTCTGGAAGATTCCGGCCGTATGGTAAACCCAGAACTCCCCGATCGGATGACCGACCGCGGTGCGAGACACGTTGGAGAATCCGGCGTAGATCGGCTGGCCACCGTTGCCGAGCGACACGACGCGATTGTGAATGGTGGTGAAGTTGAGCGTCGTGTTGAGCGAGAACGGCGACTTGTCGAGATGGTGCGCGAGGTTGAACTCGAAGCCGGTGTTGCGCACCGAGCCAGCGTTCACCACCGGATTCTGCGGAACGATGAACGGATAGTCGGGCACCTGCACGCTCGAGCCGAGGCTCCACGGAATCGGAGCGGTCACGAGCAGGCCCTTCGACGTCGAAGTGTAGTGATCGGCGCTGAAGGTGAGCTGGTCGTTGAGAATGCCGATATCGACGCCGACGTTTGTCTGCTGATTGCTCTGCCAGCGGATGTTCGGATTGGCGAGGCTGAACTGGGTCGCACCGCCCACGATGTTGCCGCCGAACATGTAGTTCTGGTTCTGGATGATCGGCGAGCTGAACTGGTAGTCGCCGATGTCCTGATTGCCGAGCGTGCCGGTGCTGGCGCGGATCTTCAGGTAGTCGACGATGCGGTTGATCGGGGTAACGTTCTTGTAGAATCCTTCGTCGCTGACGACCCAACCCACCGAGCCGGCGCCGAAATTCGCGTAGCGGTTGCCGGGCCCGAATCGCGACGAGCCGTCGCGGCGAACGCTGCCGGTGAAGAGATAACGGTCGAGCAGGGTGTAGTTCGCGCGCAGCAGCATTGCGTTCAACCGGTTCTGGGTGAGCCAGCCGCGGTTGTTGAGGTTGGACGTCGAGCCGGCGTCGATCTGGGTGAGGCTCTCGTCGGTGAACCCCTGGCGATATACGTACAGCTCGTTGTCGTCGAACCGCTGCGATGTGATACCCGCCGCGGCGTTGAGCTTGTGCATCCCGTTGCCAAAGCTGTTGTTGAACAGCAGAAGGTTCTCGAACAACAGCGAGGTGAGATTGCCCGTCTGCTCGCTCAACGTCGCGCCGTTGATCTGCGGTGTGCGATAACGGAGCTGCGCGATGCTGGCGAAGTTGCGATTGAGATTGTTGGCGTAGTTGAGTCCGACATTCAGCCGGTAGTGCAGAGCGCCGATCAATCCGACGTCGCCGTACGCGGTGCCGATGACCTGGTTGGATCTGTCGGTATTGCTCCGCGCGAGCTGTTGGCCGACCGGGTTGGTGCCGAAGTTCGGATTGGCGTCGGTGCCGTAGCCGAAGCCGCCGACGTTGTTCGCGTCGTAAACCGGGATCGTCGGAAACATCCGCATCGCATCGATGAGCGGGAATCCGTTCAGGTTGGTGCGATTGGACTGCGACAGCGCGAGGTTCTCACCGATGGTGAAGCGGCTGCGACGCGCCTCTGTATTGAGACGAAGGCTGAAGCGCTTGAACCCGGTCGCGACGATGGTGCCTTTCTGCTCGAAGTAGCCGGCGCCGAGCATGTAGTCCTGGCCCGCGGATCCACCGGAGAGCGAGATGTTGTGATCCTGGATGTTGCCGGTCTGGAACACGGCGCTCTGCCAATCGGTGTTGACGGTTGGATTGAGCACGCCCGTCGGCGGAGTCTGTCCCGCTGCGGCGTACGATGCGCTGGTGATCGCCGCCCATTCGGCGGAATTCATCATGTCGATCTTTTTTGGAAGCGCCTGCGAGCCGTAGTAGGAATGGATTTCGGTGCGGGTGTCGCCGGCCGCGCCGTGCTTGGTGCGAATCACGATCACGCCGTTCGCCGCCTGCGCGCCGTACTGCGCCGCGGCCGATGCATCCTTCAGCACTTCGATCGATTCGACGTCGTCGGGATTTAGATTCGGATTCTCCGACAGGTACATCCCATCGACGACGTAGAGTGGCGAGACGCCGCCGCTGATGAAGTTCTGCCCGCGGATGATGACCTGCGCCGGCCTGCCCGGCTCGCCGGACGCGACGACGTTCACGCCGGGCACCCGGCCGCGCAGCGCTTCCTCGAGCGTCGCGACTTTCTGATCCTTCAGCTCGTCGCCGCGTACGCTCGCGACTGCATCGGACACATCTCGGCGCTGCTGCGTCGTGTAGCCGACGACGACCTGGGTCGTAAGAGTAGTTGCGACCTGGGTCATCCGGAAATCAGCGGTCGTCGTGCCGTTGGTGGTGACGGTGACCTGCTGGGTGGCCGGCGAAAACCCGATCCGCTGCGCGCGGATCGAGTACGTCCCCGTCGGTGCGCGTCCAATGGTGTACCGGCCTTCGGCATCGGTGGTCGCGCCAACGCCGCGATTCACCACCGAAACCTGGACGCCGCTCACCGGGACTCCGCCTTCGCTGGTGACGACGCCGGTGATGGTGCCCACCGTGCCCTGGGCGCTGAGCGGCGAAGCGAAGTAGCAGAGGGCCACGCTCGTCACGCCAAGGAGCGTGAAGAAGCGTGTCACTCGTCGTGCACGGTTTGATCTGTTGCTCAAGTTGACCTCCGGTGAAGCGGGATGCGGGAATGCGGGAAGGGGGAAGGGGGAAGCGGGAGGCGGGAAACGGGACGGGCGATGGGACCTGTCCCGGACCCGCGCGTTATACATTTCATGGCGGGCCAGTCGATGCGCGAACTATGAGCGTTGCCTCGAGGTAGTGACGCTGCGGGGTTACAGCCTGGCGCGACTCGATGTGATCGATGAGCATCTGCGCGGCGCGGCTCCCCATTTCCAGCTTGGGGACACGCACCGTTGTAAGCGGGACGAGGAAGATCTCGGAGAACTTTATGTCGTCGAAGCCGATCACCGAGACGTCGTCAGGCACCTTGAGACCGAGGTCAATGATCGCTTTCACCAACCCCATCGCGACCAGATCGTTGTAGCAGGTGATGGCGGTCGGCCAGTCGTCGCGCGAGCGCGACTCGAGCAGCTCACGGCCGCAGCGATAGCCGTCGTCGAAGTGCGCGCCGGCGTCGATGATGTCTTCCGGCGCCAGCACGAGATGGGTGCTGCTGTAAGCGCGTCGCACTCCGTCGGCGCGCTCCTCGCTGTGCAGCGAGTATTGCGGCCCGGCGAAGTGCGCGACGCGGCGATGGCCGAGCGAGAAGAGGTACTCGACCGCTTTCTGTGATGCGCTGACGTTCTCGAGATCGACCAGGCTCGCCGGAACGCCGCGCACCTGCTCGAGAAAAACGAACGGATAGTTGCGGCGCTTGAGCTCGTAGAAGTGGGAGAGATCGGCGTGCTCATCCATCACCGGCGCGGCGATCAATCCATCGACTCCCTTCTCGCGCAGCAGCTCGACGGCGCGCTTCTCGGACGCGTAGCTCCCTTCGCTGCTGACGACGAACAGCATGTATCCCTGGGTCTCGGCGAAGGCGCGGACGCCGGCGGTGACTTCGTCGTAGTAGGGGTTGTCGTGCTCCTTGATGACGAGCGCGATGCTGCGAAAGCGGGTCGCGGCTCTCACCCCCGACTGCTGGGTGGGGCGATAGTTGAGGAGCTCGATGGCGGCGAGGACGCGGTCGCGAGTATCGCTGCCGACGGCATCGCTGTCGTTGAGTACTGCCGAGACGGTGGCCTTGGAGACACCCGTCTGGCGAGCGACGTCAGAAATGGTGGGACGCTTGTCAGTCATGGCCGAGAAGCGCGGGTTATTGAACCGTCGAACCGGATTGAACGGGATAAAACCGGTTCGGACCGGCCATAGAAATGGGGGAGCCGAGTTACGCTGTCAAGGGGAGCTCTGCCGTTGGAACTGCAAATAAAAACTACCGGCAGGCGGCTATTGGCCGAACCGGCCTTGGCTACGGGCTGGTCGAGTGCCGTTTGAGGATCAGCTTAAGTATCGAGAGCACTCCGGGGTCCATTGGGCAACAGGAGATCGGGCCCGAGCGCCACCGGAAGAGCCCGCAGCCAACAGTCGGTTCGGCCGACCGTCGCCTGCCGGTAGTTTTTGTTCTGCAGTTCGAAACCTCGCCTGCCGGTACTTTCTATTTTGCAGTTCCCTCAATCGCCGCTGGTCCCGCGCTCGTAACGAGAAACTCTCCTCTCTCCGCCGCCACGGGAAAGCGCGCCAGGTACCTCCCTCGCCACCGCTCCTGAAAGCCCCCGGTGTCGGCCTTGGCAACGAGCGCCCACACGCTACCCCCGAACCCCGCCCCGAACGCCGATGCGGCGACCGCGCCAAGGTCGCGCGCGCTCCGCGCGAGGTAGCTCGTCTCCGGAATCTGGTTGCCGAGAAGTTCCTCCGCCGCATGCTGAGACCGATCGACGATCGTGCCGAGTCTTTCCAGATCGCCCTGTGCGAGGGCGTCGGCTGCCGCGGGGATAAGGGTGTTACTCTCGAGCAGAAAGTGCTCGAACCGCGCGAGCCTCGTCGCATCACCGCCCAGCATTTGCCGGATGCGATCGGCCGCATCCGGCGACGCATCGACTGCGGCCGCAAGCGAATCGTGTCGCTCCCCTGTCGCCGATTGCCACCGATCCAGGATCTCGCGAACCATCATCGAGAGTTGGTTGTAGTGCTCGCGTACCCCTCCGGTCTTCTCGGCAGCGACGCCACTCGTCGCCACCACCAGCACGTGGTCCCTGGGGAAGGGAGCGGTGCGCTCCAGGCGTACGGGACAGAACGCGTACTGCATTAGCGTCCCGGCGCGCGCGCAAAGGATCGCCGTGTGATCCTCACTCCCCCCGAACGTCCCGACGCCGCGCTCGCCGTCGAGCTCGCCGAAGCTCTGACCATTCTCGATAGTGCCGAGATACTCCGCGAGCCGCTCGCAGTTGGTAATCGCGCGACGGTACTCAGGGCGCGAGTCGAGCTCGTTCACCCGTGACACCGCGAGAAATATCGCGACCATCAGCGCGCTCGAGCTGCTCATTCCGGCTGCCTGGGGCAGATCGCTCGCAATGACGACGTCCACTCCGCGGAGTGGACCTCCAAAATTACGCACGACACGCGTCGCGACTGTGTGCGCATACGTTGACCAGCCACCGGACAGCCGTGTCGTAACGCCCGCATCACGGTCGCCCAAACTGCACTCGATTGCGTCGCCGGAGACCGCGTCCTGAATGCGGAGAACCTGGTCGGCTCGCGCCGCCGCCACGACACAAATCCCGCGCTCAGCCGCGCAAAGGAGACTTCGTCCGCCCGCGTAGTCGGTGTGCTTGCCAAGCAATTCGATGCGTCCCGGCACCCAAATGCGCAACACGGCGCGATCACCAGCGCCAACAGATGCCCGTAGCGCCGCGACTGCCTTTCCAAACAGCTCCTCTTTCCGCTCCGTCTCGTACTCGCTCATGCCCCCTGCGAGCAGCGCTGCTCTCACCTCTCTCACAACTGTAGACTCACCCACTCGCTGTGGCGGTTGTCCGCGTCCTCAATCAGTTCGCAATCATCGATGCCGTTGGTCCCAAGTACCCGATCATTGCTCAAGGCTATCATCTACCAGGCTCACAGCTTCACCGCCGTCTCTCTGAGCCGCTCCGAAACAACCGGCACATCCGCCCTTCGCGACAAATCCAGAACCGCCGTATCAGCGTCGATCACGCGCACGCGCATGCCGAGTACCTCGATCGCATACTGCACCGCTGCCGGCAGCTCGAGCTCCCCTCTCGGCGACGGCGGTACGTCCCGGCACGCCCGAAAAATCTCCGCCGAAAACCGCCAGCAATTCATGCTCACCGCTGCCCCCGCTCCGGCCGCCGCAAGCACCGCGGCGTCTGGTTTCTCGATGATGCGGCGAAGATATCCATCGGCTCCAACGTCGAGAATCGCGTAAGCCGCGATCCGCTCCGCCGTGATGTCACCGCGCCTGAGCAGCCCCTCACGCGAAAATCCGACGCCCGCCGGCTCGGCAACGGTGCGCAGCGACTGGAGAATGTCGGGTGGGTAATAATTGTCGGAATTGATCACCACGAACGGTTCCCCCGCCGTGAATTCCTCGGCCGCTAGCAGAGCGTCGGCGGTTCCCGCCGGGCGGAGCTGCGTCGCGAAGCTCACCCGAAGCCGCGTCGGGACCAGCGTGCGCGTGTATCGCTCGCGAATCGCTTGAGCATCGGGCGCGACGACGATGCAGACGCTCACGAATCCCGCGTCGGCGAGCGCGCTCAACGAATAGTCCAGGAAAGTGGAGGCCTCGTGTTTCGCGCTTGTTCCGGAAACCTCGACGTTGAGGGGCATCATTGCCTTGACTCCGGCATCGGCAGCCGCAGCCTGTTCGGTGGTCAATGCGACGTCGCGATCCGCCGCCTGCATCCGCGTCCCCCGGCCGGCCGCAAGAACGACTGCCTTGGTGCACGGCCGATGCGCGGCGAGTGCCGATGTCTCACTTCCGGTAAGCTCGGGCTCGGACGCCCAGATGCGCCTGACGACGCGCAGCAACACGAAGCCACTGATCACGAACAGCACCGCCCACACAATGCTGTGGGTGTCGCGTCCGTAAATCAGACTCCCAGTCCCGAACAGTCCGGCATAGACGAACGTCACGCCTGCCGTCCATCCGAGCAGCATCTGCGGAATACTGTCCGGCGATGGCGGCAGCTTCGACTCGGCGCGGAACGCCGCCCACCCTGGACCCGCCGGACGCGTCAGCTCGTAGAAACGCAGCAGCGCGGCGTGATCGACCGGCGCCGTCATTAGCGTCACGGTAATCCAGACGACCGTCGTGACGGCGACCGTTGCAAGAAGCGGAACGGGATCGGGAATGTCAGCGCCGAGCTTCTTCGCCACAAAAAACGCCAGTGAGATCAGGAACGACGAGATCATCGCGGAGATCTCGCTCCACGCATTGATGCGCCACCAGAACCAGCGCAGGAGATAGATAAGGCCAGTGCCTGCCCCGACCGACAGCAGCAGCTGAAACGCCTCGCTCGCGGTGGAGAGGAAGAGCGTGAATACGCCGCAAAGAATCATCAGCACGGCGGTGAGGCTGCGCGAAACCCACAGGTAGTGTCGCTCGGTTCTGCCCGGCGCGAGGAACCGCTGGTAGAAGTCGATGACGAGATACGACGATCCCCAGTTGAGATGGGTCTCGATCGTCGACCTGTACGCAGCAAACAGCGAAGCAATGATGAGTCCCTTCATGCCGACCGGTAGCAGCGTCAGCATCGCCGGGTATGCGAGATCATTCCCGATCAGGGCGGGGTCGACGTTCGGCAACGCGCGCTGGAGATCACCGAGCGTCGGGAAGACGAGCATCGAACACAGCGCGACGATGATCCACGGCCACGGCCGCAGCGCATAGTGCGCGACGTTGAACCAGAGCGTGGCGCCGAGTGCGTGCCGCTCATTTTTCGAGGCGAGGATGCGCTGCGCGATGTAGCTCCCACCGCCGGGCTCGGCGCCCGGATACCATACCGACCACCACTGTACGGTGAGTGGAATCACGAGGACCGTGAGCGTCAGCGTCGTATCGTGGAAATCAGGCAGCAGCGACAGCGTTTTGGGATCGGTTTTGGCAAGCAGTCCTGATAGGCCGCCGACCGCTGGTTGATCGAGCGCGACATAGGCCGCGGCGATGACGCCGATCATCGCCAGCACGAACTGCACGAGATCGGTGGCGAGCACGCCCCACAGTCCCGAGACGGCGGCGAAGAGAACCACCGCGGTGCCGCACACCACAATGGTTTCGAGGCGCCCCCAGCCGAGCATGACGTTGGCGATCTTGACGGCAGCGAGCGTGACCGTCGCCATGATCATGATGTTGAAGAAGAGGCCGAGGTACACCGCGCGAAATCCGCGCACCGCCGCGGCGGGACGGCCGGAGTAGCGGAGCTCGTAGAATTCGAGATCGGTGAGGACCCGCGAGCGACGCCACAGCTGCGCGTAGAAGAACACCGTCGCCATGCCGGTCAGGAGGAATGCCCACCACACCCAGTTGTACGACACTCCGTGGGATCGCACGAAGTCCGTGACGAGATTGGGTGTGTCGGTGCTGAAGGTGGTGGCGACCATCGATGTGCCGACCAGCCACCAGGGCGCCGACTGTCCGGATGTGAAAAACTCCGCGACGCTCGAGCGTGCGCGGCGCAGATAGAACATCGCCGGCAGGTAGCAGAGCACCAGGCTCACGGCGACGATGAGCCCGTCGAACGATGTCAGCTGCATTGGGGGATGGGGGATGAGGGATGGGGGATGGGAAAGACCCACCGCTTCATTCGGTTATGTCGCGGGGAATGTTGTGCCTCACGCTTCACGCTTGCCGCTTCCCGCCTCCAGCGTCAGGACCTCGAACGGCGCGAGTCGAATCTCGCGTTCCTCACCAGCCCGAAATTGAACGGCGGCGCGCCCGCGATCGGCTGCCCACGGACTCGTCGCGGTGTACCGGCGCGGCGCCGCGGCGGGGAGCTCGAATGCACGCTCGATGTCGATCGCGATCTTCTGCGGCACGTTGCTCGGATTCCGCAGGGTGAGAATTCCTTTGCTCGGCGACCACGACGCCCAGCCGTAAGGCTCGAGCCGCAACGGGTCTCCGCCCACCCAATGGCTATCGACGAGGGTGTCGGCGTTGACACGCGACCAGCGCGCGGATTCCGCGATGGTGTCCCAGTTGTCGCGGGAGAGCAGGGCCGGCGTGATGTACATCTCCTGGAGCTGGGTGCCGGTCCCGAAGTACGACCGCACCTCCGATGAGAAATCGTTGTCCGGATCGGTCATCAGATTGTGCGCCGATCGGGCGTAGATCATCCCGTGGAGCATCAGCGAG
>DASSNV010000273.1:0-25166 GCA_035701245.1 Gemmatimonadaceae bacterium
CTTGCGAATGATGTCGGGCAGCCGCTTGTGCAATTCCGCGCTGTCCGCGGCGGTCGGATTGCCAGTTCCGCCGCGCTCCTTTACGATGGTCGCCAGCTGGCCGGCGACCCACGCGTCGGGTGCGATCTCTTCCTCGCCGAAAATCGTTGCGACGTAACCGCCTTTCTTCCTTACCTCGGCGACTTCCTGCGCCTTCTCAGCTTTCTCGGCGGCGGTCTCGCCGTGGGTCGGCGGACCCTTGAGGTCATTGAAGATGCGCGGCGAGGACACGATCGCTGCCTGCTCGGGGTGCGCGAGCGGAACCTTGATCACCTCGATGCGGAACAGCGCCGAGTTGGGATCCTTGTCTGGTGAAAGCGCTACGCAGCCGGCGAGCTCGTTGGACGAGCGCACGGGCGCGGAGCCGGAGATGTAGACATAGACGTTCTCGGGATCCTTGGGATCGACGAGCAGCGAGTGGGTGTGCGAGCCGCGGCAGGTCTGCACGTTGCCGACGTTCTTCGGATTGCCGATGTCGCTGATGTCGAAGATGCGAATGCCGCGCAGGCGAGCCTTGCTGACCGAATCCTTCACGCCTTCGGCGCCGCAATCGAGACGCGCGCTCAGGTCCTCGCCGGAGACGAACAGCAGATTGCGATAGACCGAGACGTCGCTCTGCGACCCGGGGCAGAAGTACGCGGTCCTGACGACGGGCTGGCTCGGGTTCGAGATGTCCCAGACCTGGTAGCCGCTGAAGCTGCCCTGGAAGACGTAGTTGCCGAGGAACGCGAGATCGGAGTTGATGCCGTTGACGAATTTCTCGGAAGGCTTGGTCGACGAAACGACTTTGAGATTCCAGACTGCTTCCTGGGCGTCGTAGGCGCCGGGGCGGAGTCCAATGCGCGGATCGGGAGTCGGCGCGGCGGTGGACATGTTGCCTGTCACCGTCGATGGAACCGACGTGGACGGCGAGTAAGTCGCCGGTGCGCACGCGGCCAGTGCCGTGACCGCCAGCGCTGTCGCGAGCGCCGGCAGTGAATTGCGGGTGGGGAGATTCAAGCTCATTTGAGTTCCTCTGAACGTGATTGACGCGATGTCCTGAAACAGCAATGCAACGGGAGTTGGCTACTGCGCCTGGGAGTCGAACACCATCGCCGCCAGCATCTTCTGCATCCGGGCGATCTCGGTCGTCTGATCCGCGCTGATGTCCGATGCCATCTTGTAGACGGTGATGTCCTGGGCGGCGCCGTTGGTGGCGAACAGGTTGTCGACCATGGTCACGGCGCCTTTATGGTGCTGGATCATGAAGACCAGGAACAGCCGGTCGAACTCCTTACTGCGCGCGGCGTCGAGTTGTTTCAACTGATCGTCGGTGAGCATGCCGGGCATCAGCATTTCGTGGTGCATTCCGCCCATGTCCATCGTCATCCCGTGCGGATCGGGCTCGGGCACGGGTTGATGGCGGTCGCGCAGCCACTTCTGCATCGCGACGATCTCGTCCTTCTGGGCGTTGGTGATCCGGTCGGTGAGAGTGCGGATGGTGGGACTGGCGCCGTGAGAATCCGCCCAGCTCGCCATCAAGAGCGCCTGGGCGTGGTGGGCAATCATGCCATCCATGAATTCGATATCGGCGCGGGTGTAGAGCGGCGCCGCGGTGTCCGATGCAGCCGCGACCGGGGCTGTTGCAGCGCCTGTTGATTGCTGGCGGTTGACGGCGGCCTGCCCACTGGCGCAGCCGACGCAGGCGAGCGTCACCGAAAAGAGGGCGATGGCAGGGTTGAAGCGCTCTTTCATGGCAAGAGAGAATAACGCGTGGAAGGGATTGTTGCACGTCCTCCGTTCTTGAGGAGCCATTGGTCCTCGGGTCTCAATCAAATAGTCATCAATCCTGGATCCCAATCCCACGGTTGAAACCAGCCCGCTCTCGTACGACTTTCCCTCATGAGCCGACTCCTTCGCTACCAGGTGGCGATGACCCTTGATGGCTTCATCGCCGGTCCGAACGGCGAGTACGACTGGATCGTCCCAGACCCCGCGGTCGATTTCGGCGCACTGTACAAGGAATTCGATACCGTGGTGATGGGCCGGAAGACCTATGAGGTCGGCCTCGCCGGAGCGGGAAGCGTGGCGATGCCGGGCATCGACGTGATCGTGTTCTCGCGCACTCTGCCGGCCGGAACGGCGAATGGCGCGCGCATCGTGAACGAAGATCCGCGCGCAGTCGTGTCAGCGCTGAAAGAGAAGAGCGGCCGCGATATCTGGCTGTTCGGCGGCGGCGAGCTGTTTCGTTATCTGCTCGACGCCGGCCTCGTGGACACAGTGGAAGTGGCGGTCAATCCGGTGCTTATTGGATCCGGCATCCCGCTGCTTCCGGCGGGTGCTACAACCAAGCTGGTGCTGAGCGATGTGAAGAGACTTCCCAGCGGGATGATCGTTCTCGCTTATCTCGTCGCTGGATCGAAGGGCCCGCCACCGCGCATCAAGTACACCAGGGAGACCGGCCGATGATGTCTCAGCCCGGCGTCTCGCAGTTGATCATCCACGGGATCCCAAACCGGTCGACGACCATCCCGAAGCGCTCGGACCAGAACGTCTTCTCGATAGCGTACACGACTCTTCCGCCCTCGGACAACCTCTCGAAAAGTCGTTCCGCCTCGCTCGCGCTCGGCACGTTGAGCGAGAGCGAAAAGCCTTTCGGCTCGTCGTAGCGCTCGGGCGGAACGTCAGCGCCTTCGAGTCGTTGTGCGCCAATGGTGATGCTGCCGTGCATGATGCGGGTGTCCCAGCCCGCGGGAACAACATCCGCCATCGGCGAGTCGGCGTAGCGGAACATCAGACCCAGCTTCGCGCCCAGCACTTCCTCGTAAAACCTGAACGCTTCCTCGCAATCTCCCTTGAAGCTGATGTACGCACTCAGCTCCCGCTGGATGTCGACGCGGCGCGAGGAGAAATCGTAGGCGGTGTCCATATTATCAAATAGACACCGCGTCAGACTAAAATCACAGTGGGGAACGGCTGTAGTCGGTGTGTGAGTCGAGATTGTATTCGAACTGGCGTACTGCGACCAAATGCATTGCTGATTGCTGACTAACTGTAACTCTGACTGCAGGGCAATCGTTCGCTGTCCGCGTTACAGTTAGTGCGCAATTCTAAATGCAGTTGGTCGCAGTACCCAGTCACCACTGACTGGCTACCCATCCTTGATATCACCGAGCGCCTCTGCCGCCGCTTTCCGAACTTCCGGATCGCGATCGGTCAAAGCTTTCGTGATCGCATCGACCGCGGGCGCAGTCCCGATCTCTCCCAGCGCCTCCACTGCATCCTTCCGCAGCTCGGCGTCCGGGCTCGACAGAATACCAATCAGCGCCGAAGTCGTCGCCGGATCGTGAATCTCCGCGAGCGCCCTCGCGGCGTGATAGCGTAGCTCGGGATCGCCTGCTGAAAGCGCGGCAACGAGCCCACTTGGCGCAACGCGAAGCTCGTCGAGATCGCCGAGCGCCTCCGCTGCGGCGCGGCGCACGGTGATGTCGGCGTCCGACAACGCTTTCCCGAGCGCCGCCCCCGACAGTGGGGAGCTGATCTGCCCGAGTGACTCCGCCGCCTCCGCCCGAACTTTTGCGTCGGCATCGCCGGCCAGTGCGCGCTCCAATGGCTCGCGCGCTTCCTCCTTCTCGATATCGCCAAGCACGTCCGCCGCCATCTCCCTGATCGCCGGATTTTCATCGCGAAGGACCGCAACGATGTCGGGCACGGCGCGGGCATCCTCGATCTGCCCAAGCGCCCAGATCGCGGAGAGCCGGACCTTCACATCGCCATCTCGAACGAGCCTGAGCAGCGCCGGTACCGACGAATGATCCTCGATCTCACCTATCGCCCAGGCCGCCATCGCCGCCACAGCGGGCGAGCGATCGTTTAGCGCGCGCTCGAGAGCAGGCAGGGCATCACGCTTCTCTCCGGCACCGGCAGCCATCGCCGCCGACTCTCTCACGTTCGCCGATGCGTCGGTGAGGAGACCGTTCAGGCGCGCCGCCGTGACATTGCTGTTGCCGAGCAGCTTGCTCGCGACCCGTCGCGTGCACGCGTTCGGACCATCGAGCTCGGCGACCAACCGGTTGATCGCGCGCGGGTCGGTGATAGCGCCGTGAATCGAATCCTTGGCGATTTGCAGAGTTGCAGGCGCGGCCGCCAGTCTGCCGACGCCGTTTCGTCCCCCTCCCATCCAGAAGTTGCCCAGCTGGTCCGCGAGCAGATCGCACACGACCGGATCCGTGCGTCCGAGCGCGTCGATGAGAATCGCGACGCGACCAGAGTCGGGACCAGGGCGAGACTTCTCCCAGTCATGATCGACTGCGACCGACACTGGCGCCGGCGTCAACTTCACCGCCGCGCCGATTGCGCCGGCGCCGAGCACGCCGGACACCAGAAGTACCGCGAGGGTGCGCATGATCATCTCCGGTCACCAAGTGCTTCGGCCGCCGCTCGGCGCACCTTCGCGTCCTTCGATGTCAGTGCTGCACGCAACGCATCGTAGGCGGCGCCGTCGGGGATGTTGCCAAGTGATTCGACGGCGCGCTCGCGCACATCGGCATTCGGATCGTCGAGCAACCGGCGCAGCGCCGGCACGGCCGCAACCAGCGAGCGATCGCCCGCCAGCTGCGCGGCTCGCTCCCGAACATCGGCATCGCGATCGTGCATCATGTTGACCAGCGTTTCCGCCGGGATCGGCGCCTTGAGATCGTCGATTGCGCTGAGCGCGCGTTCTCTGACGTCGGGGTTGGGGTCGGACAGCGCCGGCATCAGCGCTATCACGGCTGTTGGATCCCCGAGCTCGGCGATCGCGTCGATAGCGGCCTCCCTGACATCGGCGTTCCGATCGGCGATCAGCCTCGACAGCGCCCTGGTTGCGGATCTGTCACGCATCTTCCCGACAAGGTGTGCGGCATTGTGCCGCACGTCGTCATCGGGATCATTGAGCAGTCGCACGATCGCTGTGGACGGCAGATTCGAATCGAAATGAGATAATGCCTCCAGCGCGCTCTTCTTCACGTCACTCGACGGATCGTTGAGCAAATCGGCGAGCGGGGTGATGGCGCGTGGATCCTCGAACTCCGACAGCGCTTCTGCCGCCGACTCCCGCACCTTTGGGTCGCGATCCTTGAGCGCGCCGATCAATCCCGGCACCGCGCGCGAATCCTTGATGTGTCCCAAGGAGCGCGCGGCGGCGCTTCTCACTTCGGCGTTCTCGTCGCCGAGGCGCTCGATGAGCGCGCTAACCACGCCGGTGTCGGCGTTGGTATCCGGGCGTGCAACAGGCTCCTGAGAGCTGGCGGTCGCAACCTGCGCGGACGGCGGAGTCGCTACGGTCGTGCTGACGCCTTCCGAGGCAGTGGGCCCGACGGAGCGCGTGGTCTGGATCTCATCGGCCAGCAGAGTGCTCGCCGCTTTGCCGGACACGCCCGGGGCGACGAGAATGGTGCCGACGAGCACCGCGCTCGCACCTACAGCGAGACCGCGCCGCGACTTGGTCGCAGGCTTGTAGTCGTCGACGAGCCTCGACACCCGCGACACCAGCAGCGAGCGCTCTTCGGCCATTCCGGCGACGGGAACCCCGAGCGGCGACGCCTGAATCCATTCGGCCACCTGCGCGAGGCAGCGCGCGAGAGGGAGGCCGGAGCCGGTGCGGTGCACCGCCCAATCGTCGCACAGAAATTCCGCGGACGTCGCGATCTCGCGGTTGGCGATGCGGTTCAGCGGCTGAATCCAGAGCACGCGCTCGATGAGGCTGCCGACGATGAGCCAGACCGGGTCGCGACGCGTGAGGTGCGCGAGCTCGTGGGCGAGCAGGCTGCGCTGCTGATCGAGATCAAGCTCGGTGAGGGCAGTCTCAGGCACGCAGATCTCGTCGATGCCGAGCGCGACCGGGCTGGAGATGCGCGAGGTTGAAGTGAGTCGCGGGATCGTCGGGACGCCGGCATCTCCGGCGAGCTCGATCAACAGCTCGAACATCGGTCCGTCGGAAACATCGCGGCGATCGCCGAGCCTGCCGACGAGGATCAAACGGCGCGCGACATAGGTGAGGCCGAGGATCATCGCGACGAGCGCCCAGGTGAAGACGGCGGCGGAAGAGGTAGTGATCGCGCCGGGACGCTGGCTCGCGGGCTCGGAGCCTGTCTGCATCAGGACGGCGGGATGGGGGATGCGGGATGAGGGATGGGGTACCTGAGAGGTGGCGGGCTGGGCGGCGAGTGCTGATGGTGATGCGTGCACCGCATCCCTCACACCACTTCCCCCATCCCCCATCCCCCATCCCCCGTCCCCCAACACCACCGTCCCCGCCGGCCGAACATCGAGCGACAGTTGCAGGCTCGTGGTAACGATCGCCCCGATCATCGCCGACTTCCATAGAAGCTCGGAAGCGCCGGGCGACAGCCGGCGAGTGCGCGCGAGGAGCCAGACGATGGCGAGCAGAACGGTGCTGTGGATAGCGTAGGTGAGCAGCCAGGCGAGCGCGGTAGAGGAAACGTTGCCGGTCATACGGACTCTCCCGTCCGGGGACGAATGTCTTTGATCATCTTCCTTACGCGCGCGAGGTCGCCAGGAGTCATGTCGCGCTCCGAGAGCAGGTGGCTGACCAGCGCGGTGACGTCGCCCGCGAACAGGCGCTCGGTGAGCTCGCTCACCATTGAATGCTGCACATCGGCCTCGGTGACGAGGGCCCGATAGACGAACTGTCGGTCTTTCGTGCGTCGGGCGAGAATGCGACGCCGCTGCAGCCGGGCGACGATGGTGGCGATGGTCGTCTGCGCCAGCTTCCGATCGGCGTAGAGCTGTTCCCAGATCTGGGCGACGGTGAGCTCGCCCTGGTCCCAGAGCAGGCGAAGGATGGCGATCTGTAGCTCGGTGAGCGGCTGTCGGTCGGGCATCGAATCCTCATTTGGCTTCTACAGGTGTAGATTCTACAGATGTAGAACGGGGCCGTCAAGAGGAAAGTTTCAGCGCTCCAGAAACAGGCCGAAGCTTGTTATCGATGCGGGTGCGCGACTCTGGAGGATACGTATTCGCACTTTCGGAGCGCGCACGGTCTTCGTCTCGAACAATCTCTTGTACCCGATGGTCGTACCCGCGGCGATCTCCTTCCACGTCGTTCCGGTCCACACATCGATGGCGACCGACTCGACGCGCTGACCGCCGGCGATGTCTTCGCCGAGCATGATCCGATTGAAGGCGACCGGATGGTTTAAATCGACGACCAGATTTCCGCTGGCGCCGCGCCGCGCCGATTTCCACGCGTCGTCTGCAAGATTGCTTTTGAACACGTCGCGGATGCGGTCACCGAATGCCTTCAGCCGCCGTACATCGCGGTCGGTGAAGAGGCCTCGGCGATCGGGTGGCACGTTCAACATCATCACCGCGTTGCGGCCGACGGTGGCGTAGTAGATCTGCATCAGCTTGTCGAGCGACTTGATCTGCACGTCCTGCGCGGCGTGCCAGAACCAGCCCGGTCGGATCGAGACATCGGCTTCGGCGGGGTACCACGCCAGAAAATGGACGCCGTTGCTGAATAGCCTGGCGCGGCTCCCCAGGTCGGCGTCGGTGAGATCGCCGGACGGCTGGAGATTGTAGTCGTTGGCGAGCGGGATGACGCTCCATTCGGTTTGCCGCGCCTTTCCATCTTCGTTGCCGACCCAGCGGACGTTCTGATTGAAGATCACCGCGTTCGGTTGCAGACGATGCACGATGTCGTACCAGGCGGTGAACGCGTACGGTTGTCCGCTGCCCGCCGCCGGCGCGCCGTCGAGCCAGACTTCCGAGATCGGGCCGTACTCCGTGAGCAGCTCGTACATCTGGTTCATGAAGTAGCGATTGTAGTCGTCGAGCTCGTAGGTGAGGAACTCGCGCGGCCGGCGATCGTCGCCCGCAACGAGCGTCGGGATGCGCGTCGTGCGCGCCGCGCTCCGATTTCCGAAAATGCCTTGCTGCTTCTGGTAGAGATCTGCAGGAGACAGATAGAAGCCGACCTTCAGCCCTGCTTCTCTCGCGGCATCCGTAAACGCGCGCATCACATCGCCCTGCCCCTTGAGCCACGGACTCGCCTTCACCGAGTGAGTGGTGTAGCGAGTCGGATAGAGAACGAAGCCGTCGTGGTGTTTTACGACGAGCACGACTTCGGCGATTCCCGCGCTCTTGAACGCGCGCATCCATTGCCGAGCGTCGAGCGCAGATGGATTGAACAGCGCCGGGCTCTCGGTCCCGGTCCCCCACTCACGATCGGTGAAGGTGTTGATTCCGAAGTGAACGAACCCGATCATCTCGCCGCGCTGCCAGGCGAGCTGCTGCCGGGCGGGGATGACGTTCGCGGCCTTGGCCAGAATCATCTCGCGCGAATCGCCGGCCACGACTGGAATGACTGTCGCCGGCGTGACGGGCGGCGAAGCCTGCGCCCACGCCTGCGCCGCGAACAGGATCGACAACGATCCCGCCGCTGCCGGCAGTCTCTTCAGAATGGCTGGGATCAAAACGCGGGTGCCATGGGGAGTTGAAAGTTGCGCAAACCCGGACACGCCGCCACTATATGTGCCCTTCGCTTTGCCACCCGAGGTGCGCATGAAAATCTCCCGCTTTGCGATTGCGGCGCTCGTCGCGCCGATCGCTCTCTCCGCCCAGCAGACTACCGCCGCGCCAACCGCCAATCCGATCACCGCGTCGTTTCGCGCGCGGATCAACAACCTGCACCACAATGTCGGCCAGGCGCTCGATTCGATTCCCGAGTCGAAGTTCAGCTATCGCCCGACCGCCGCGCAGATGACCATCGGCGACATCGCCCAGCACGTCGCCAACGACAACTACTTCTTCTGCAACACCTTCGGCGCGATGAAGGGCGCGCGTCCGGCGGACGAGACGTCGACGGCTGATTCGGTGAAGGCCAAATGGCCGAAGGCAAAGCTGATGGCGAGTCTCCGCGAATCCTTTGCGTTCTGCGACAAAGCGCTGGACCAGGTCGATGACAAGACGCTGGCGGAGCAGGTGACCATCACCTTCGGTGGGAATTCACGCAGCGTGACACGTTCGGGAATGGTTCTGCTCCACGCCCTCGACATGGCCGATCACTACAGCCAGCTCGCGAACTACATGCGCCTGAACAACATCCTGCCCCCGACCGCGTTGCCGCGAACGCGGTAGCGGAACGCGGAAGCGGGGAGCCGATGCGCAAGGCTGGAAGCAAGGCGGGAAGCCGGAAGCAACGCTGGAAGCTGGAGGCAGGAAGCGGAAGCCGGAGGCGGTCCGCTTAAAGCGGGCCGCTCGCAGCAGTGGTTAAAGTCTCGATGCAACGAGAAGCCTCCGGTCCTAGTCCGCAGCACTACTGCCTCCTGCTAACCGCCTTCCGAGCCATCCCCAGCGCAACATCCAGCGCATCATCCCCCGCCGCCGTCACATCCGGTTTGACTCCCACTCCCTCCCAGTTCGTCCTGGTCACCGGATTGATGGCGCGGCCGGTGGGAACGAAAACCGTGAGATCGTAGGGTAGCCGCACCGGTCCGCCCGGATTGGCGCCGCCCCCCGTCGTCTCGCCGACGATGGTCGCGCGCTTCTGGGTCTGCAGGTCGTACGCGAATTCCTCGGCGCCCGAGAAAGTTCTGGCGCTTGTGAGCACGAAGACCGGTTTGTCGGGTCCAAACTTCTTCCCATCGACGTTGGGGTTGGTGTAGAAATCGTCGGTGCGGTTGGCGGGCCGGAAGTAGAGCGAGTTGAGGTGCACCGGCTTGTCGCCGAAGAGATAGCTCGCCACCAGAGCGACGGTGAAAGGATCTCCACCACCATTCGAGCGCAGGTCGATAATCAGCGCCTTGGCATCCGCCACCTCGCTCATCACGCGGCTCGCATCCTCGCGTACGGACTCGGCGGGAAATCCGAAGCTGCGAATGTCCACGTAGGCGACATCGTCCTCGAGCCAGTCCGTGCGTCCGAACATGCCGCTCGCGCCGTCGGACGGGTTCGCGGGACCGGCAGGCCGCGGCGGAGAACCGAAGCGGACACGCAGATGCCGGTCATGACTCAGCGCCTGCAGGTCGGTGGTGAGGAGCTGGGCGAACGATGACGGATCGGTCGACTTGTCGAACTCGCCCCGCGTCGCGCGCGCGTGGAGATCGCTGTCCATGCGGGCCGCGACTTCGGGAAATACGTACCTCGCGTTGAGCGCGCTGGCGAGGGAGTCGATGACCGTCGCGCGCTGCTCGGCGGTCAATGGAGCGGCCCGCTGTGCGACGCAAGCCGAGCTCGTCGACAGGGTTGCAACAAGCAAAGTGACGGACAGGGTGCGGATCATCCGATTCTCCGGTGCTGCGATGGGGCCGAAAGGCGCGGCAGACCTTTGATGGTGGAAGAAGGGGCAAAAGGTTTCCGGAAAACCCCTTAGTCGGCCCTCAATCAGTCCGCGATTGTCGATGCCGTTAGTCCGCAATACGCAGTTTGACACCGCAAAGCCCTCCCTGGTAACAGCTCTCCTGGGTAACAGCCCCGTTGACATCCCCCCGATGGATTTATACGTTCGACTAAGACGAGCGTATAAATCCGACCGATCTCGATGTCAGCAAAATCCCTTACGGTTTCCGAATCCACCCGCATCAGTACCCAGCAGCGTCTTCTCGACGCCGCCGAGCGGCTGCTGGTGGACGTCGGCTACGGCGCGATTACGGCGCGGAAGCTGGCGGAGGAAGCAGGCGCCAACCTCGGGCTCGTTCATTACTACTTCGGCTCGATGGAGGAGCTCTTCCTCCAGGTCCTCGAGCGCTTCACCAGCGACCTGATCGCCCGCCAGCGCGCGATGTACGCGGCGCCCGGCCCCTACATCGACAAATGGCGGCAGGCGATGCGCTATCTCGACGAGGACCGGCCCTATCAGAAGATCTGGTGGGAGCTGCAGGCGATGGCGTGGAACCACCCTGAGTACCGCGCCCGGGTCGAGAAAGTCCACGACGCCTGGTGCGACGCGATGCGCGACGCCGTACGCGAAGCGCTGTCGCGCTACGATCTCGACGACGACGTCTTCACCACCGAAGCATGGGTGACGCTGATCGTCACCGTCAACGAAGGCATCATTCTCGAGCGGCTGTCCGGCGTCACTCGCGGTCATAAGGATCTGCTGACCGGAATCGATCGCTGGCTCGAGTCGCTGGAAAGAAAGGCGCGGCGCGGGAAGCGCTGAACGCCTGCGGTTCAAACCATGAGATGGAGGGTGGGGGAGTGAGCAAAGCACTGGCTTTCTTTTACGGCATCGTCGCTTACGTGGTGTTCGTGGTGAGCTTCGTTTACGCAATCGGATTCGTCGGCAATCTGATCGTGCCGAAATCGATCGATTCAGGAACGGTTGTCGGAACGTGGAAGGCGCTCATCATCGACGCGGTGCTGCTTACGCTGTTCGCCATGCAGCACAGTGGAATGGCGCGCCGGGGATTCAAGCGCCGGCTGACCCGCGTCATCCCCGAGGCGATCGAGCGCAGCACCTACGTGCTGTCCGCGAGTCTGGTGCTGCTGCTCCTCTACGCGCTGTGGCGACCGATCCCCAATGCCATCTGGAATGTCACCAATCCCACCGCCGTGACGTTGTTGTGGGCGCTGTTCGGGCTCGGCTGGGCGATCGTGTTCATCTCGACGTTCATGATCGGCCATTTCGATCTGTTCGGGCTCAAGCAGGTGTGGCTCAACATGGCCGGCCGCACGCGGTCCCCCGATTCGTTCCGCACCCCCGCGTTCTACAAGATCGTGCGCCATCCGATCATGGCCGGTTTCTTCATCGCGTTCTGGGCGACGCCGTTCATGAGCGCAGGCCATCTGTTGTTCGCCATCGCGACGACAGGCTACATCCTCCTCGCAGTGCAGCTGGAGGAGCGCGATCTCGTTGCCGCGCACGGTGAGCAATATCTGAATTATCGGAAGCAGGTGCCCGCGTTCGTGCCTATTCCGAAGAAAGGAGGGGCGGTAACGGCACGAACGATTGCTGATTGAGTACTCGGACCACCTGCATCGATAATCGCGGACTGACTGCGAATCGCAGACTATTGAGGACTTGTTCTCAGTAGTCCTCAATCAGTCCGCGATCGTCGATGCCGTTAGTTCGGAATACGCAGTTCACTCAACCTCGAACCTCGCGGCCACAAACCTCTTCGAGTGCCGCTCATAGGCGTGCGCTAGCGCCAGCAGCCTTGCATCGCTTCCCGGCAGCCCCACAAACGAGATGTTGCCGGCCGGCATTCCATCGGCGCCAATGCCGCTTGGCACCGAGACTTCGGGCAGGCCAAGCCAGTTGCCGTAGCCGAGGGTGGTGCGGATGTCGGGCCAGGGATCGACGGCACGCGGGGCAGGGAAGGGCATCGTCGGATAGATCATCGCCTCGATGTTCTGCGCGCGGAAAGACTCGGCGAGCTGCGCGACCAGGGTCGCGCGCGAGCGCGCGAACGACAGCCCCGCTGAATCTTCCTCGTACGGCTGCACGATCAGCTTTGCCATCTCGCTCCACTCTTTGGGCAGCACATCGTAGAACGCGCGATAGGCGGCGAGACCTTTCTCGACGTTGGCGCGGGCATCGCCGCTGCGGCGCTGGAAGTACCTGAACAGCGCGTTCGCCGTCGGCGCGGCAGCATAGCCATCGGGAGCAAGATCGCCGCGCGACTTGGCCAGATCGGCGAACATTCCACGCACGTTGGCGCGAGTGACCGGGGGGGCGTAGGACTCGACGATGGCGCCAGCCGATTTCAAATCAGCTACGGCGCGATCGAACACCGACAACGACTGCGCGGACATCTGCGCGCGCGGCACGTGCGCTTCGACGAGGCCGAGCCGCGCGTTCTGCAGTGCGTCGTCGCTGAGGTGAGACAGCAATCCGTGTCGCCACGGCGTTTTCAATGCCAGACCGTCCGACGAATCGGGACCCGCGATCGCGTCGAGCAAAAGCGCCGCGTCGGCGACGTACCGCGCCAGCGGTCCGTGAGTATCGAGGTACGGCCAGGTTGGAATGACGCCGGTGCGCGGCACGAGCCCGAAAGTCGGCTTCATCCCGACGATGCCGCAGAACTGCGCCGGGATGCGATTGGATCCGCCGTCGTCGGTGCCGAGCGCGGCGAAGGCGATTCCGCAGGCGACGGAGACAGCGGAGCCCGCACTCGATCCACCGGGAGTCTTTGTGCGCGTCGGGTCGTACGGGTTGCGCACTTGTCCCGTCAGCGAGCTCGTCCCATTGCCGTGGTACGCGAAGTCGTCGGCGGCAGTTTTGCCGAGCACCACCGCGCCCGCCGCGCGCATGCGCGCCACTTCGATCGAATCGCGCTGCACCGCTTCCGGGAAAAGCTGCGCCCACTCCTTGTTCGACCCCGTCGTCGGCAGACCGGCCATGTCGTAGATCGCCTTCGCAAACACGGGCGTCCCATCGAGCGGGCCGCGCAGTGCACCGCGTCGCGCACGGGCGTCGGATGCGCGAGCATCGTCGAGTGCCGTCGGCGCAAATTCGTCGATGGCGTGGAGCGGACCGTTGAGCGATCGCGCTTTCTCGAGCGCGGCGCGGGTCACCTCGACCGAGCTCCAGTCGCCGCGCGCGCGGCCTGCCTGGAGCTCGGCAATCGTACCGGCGAGCGGATCCGTTGCCCGCGCTTCAGGCCAGCGAATCAGTGGAATGGCGAACAGCGCGCCGAGCTCGCGCAGAGCTTCGCGTCGGGAGATCGGCATCAGGCTTTTGCGCCCGCCTTGTCGAATGCACGCTTGATGATCGCCTGACCCTCCTCCTGCATCGCCTTCAAGTGCTCGGCGCTCTTCGAGCTTTCGGCGTAGAGCTTATAGACGTCCTCGGTCCCCGAGGGACGCGCCGCAATCCAGCCGCTCTTGCTCACGACTTTCACGCCGCCGATCGGTTCATTGGTGCCGGGCGTTTTCGTCATGATCGCGATGATCTTGTCGCCGGCGAGATCCGACTCCTTGATGTCGTCCGCGGACAGTGCGGCGAGAATCTTTTTCTGCGCCGGCGTGGCAGGCGCGTCGATGCGCTCATAATAGAAATCTCCGTGCTGCCTGGTGAGATCCTTGTAGATCTCGCCCGGATCCCTGCCGGTCACCGCCGTGATCTCCGCCGCGAGGAGTCCCATGATGATTCCATCCTTATCGGTCGTCCAGACCGTCCCATCGCGCCGCAGGAACGAAGCGCCCGCGCTCTCTTCGCCGCCGAAGCCGAGTGAGCCATCGAGGAGGCCGTCGACAAACCACTTGAAGCCGACCGGGACTTCTCTCAGCGCGCGGCCGATTCCAGCGGTGACGCGATCGATCATGCTGCTGCTGACGACGGTCTTGCCGACGGCGGCGTGCGCCGGCCACTGCGGCCGATGCGTAAAGAGATAGGAGATCGCGACGGCGAGATAGTGATTCGGATTGATCAGCCCGGTGCTTTTCGCGACGATGCCGTGCCGGTCGTGATCGGGATCGCACGCCCACGCGACGTCGAACCTGTCCTTCATCGCTATCAACCGCTTCATCGCGTACGGCGACGAGCAATCCATCCTGATCTTGCCGTCCCAATCGACGGTCATGAACCGGAACGTCGGATCGACGACTTTGCTTACCACCTCCAGCGAGAACTTGTAGCGCTCCGCGATCATCTCCCAGTAGAAAACTCCGGAGCCGCCGAGCGGATCGACGCCGAGCTTCAGTTTCGCTCCGCGGATTGCATCGAAGTCGATGATCGCGCCAAGCTCGCTGATGTACCCATCCATGTAGTCGTGTCGATGGGTGGTGGCCGCGGATTTCGCCTTCGCGTAGGGGATGCGCCGGATGTCCCTGAGTCCGCCGGCGATGATGTCGTTGGCCTTGTCCTGAATCCACTTTGTCGTCCCCGAGTCGGCGGGCCCGCCGGTGGTCGGGTCGTACTTGAAGCCGCCGTCGGGGGGCGGATTGTGGGACGGCGTGACGACGATGCCGTCGGCGAGCTGGGTCTTGCGTCCGCGATTGTAGTTGAGGATCGCGTGCGAGACGACCGGCGTCGGCGTGAATCCGTCGCGGTCGTCGATCATGACGTCGACGCCATTGGCGGCGAGAACTTCCAGCGCCGATGCCAGCGCGGGCTCCGAGAGTGCGTGGGTGTCGATGCCGATGAAGAGCGGACCGTCGATGCCGTGCTCGCGGCGGTAGATGCAGATCGCCTGGGTGATGGCGACGATGTGGTCTTCGTTGAACGAGCAGTCGAACGACGTTCCGCGGTGGCCGGAAGTGCCGAACGCGACGCGCTGGCTTGCGACGGCCGGGTCGGGCTCGAGCGCGTAGTAGTCGGTTACGAGGCGCGGAACGTTGGTGAGGATCGATTCTGGGGCGGGCTTGCCCGCCAGCGGGCTGATTTTCATGGTGCAGGCGTCAATATACGTCCTTGCCGAAGAGCGGATTTTGTGCAACAGTAGCTGACCCAGCATGGCAGAACATCAGCTCATAGGACCCCAGCCGGTATCGACTCCGGCGGATCTGCTGCGTTCCGGCAGGAGCGCCCGCGGCTTGCCCGACGATCTGCTGCGCGCGGCATCGCAGCGGCTCGGAATCATGTCGCTGCTTTACGCGGTGCTCTGGGTAGTCGGAACCTTTGCTGGGCATTTTGCCGGCCACGCCATCATGCCCGACAATCCCAATTGGTGGCTGCCGGACATGGGCGACGGGATCGCGGCGATCAGCATCCTGGTATCACTCGCGCTGTACAGGTACACGCGCGGCGATCGAAATCCGAGGACCATGCTTGACCTCGGGCTCTGGTACATGGTGTACACCGGACTCGCGATCAGCCTGACGTTCCACATCGGTGGGATCCCGCCCAACTACATGATCATCCCCGAGATCTCGTGGATTGGCGCGGTGGTGCTGATTTTCGCGGCGATCGTGCCGGCGCGGCCGAAGAAGATGCTCCTCGCGGGCTTCATCGCCGTCTCGATGAATCCGATCAGCATGCTGGTGCTGGCGAAGGTCCAGCACTGGAATTTCGGCTCGTCGTGGAATGCGCTGCTGATGCACTACCCCGACTACATCCTCGTCGGCGCGGCGGCGGTGATTTCGGCTGTGGTCGCCAAGCTCGGCCAGCAGGTCACCAAGGCGCGCGAGATGGGGAGCTATCAGCTCGGCGAGCTGCTGGGCAAGGGCGGGATGGGCGAAGTCTACAAGGCGACCCACCGGATGCTGGCTCGCCCCGCCGCGATCAAGCTCATACGGCCGGAGATGCTGGGCGCCGTCGATGACGAAGCGGCGAAGCTGGCGGTGACGCGCTTCAGGCGCGAAGCCGAAGCGGCGGCGAACCTGCGATCGGAGCACACCGTCGAGCTGTACGACTTCGGCGTGACGGCGGACGGGACGCTGTATCTGGTGATGGAATTTCTGGAGGGCCTGGATCTGCAGACCCTTGTCAAGGAAAACGGTCCGCTGTCCGCGGGGCGGACCGTTCACATCCTGCGGCAGGTCTGCCATTCGCTGGAGGAAGCGCACGCCAGCGGTCTGGTGCACCGCGACATCAAGCCCGCCAACATCCACGTCGGCAGAGTGGGGTTGCGGCACGACTTCGTGAAGGTCCTCGACTTCGGCCTGGTGAAGGAAGTCTCGAGCGTCAGCGTCGGCGATTCGATGGCGACCGTTCCGGGTCAGATGGCGCTCGGCACGCCCGGCTACATGGCGCCGGAGATGGCGCTCGGCGACAAGGTCGATGGCCGCGCGGACATCTACGCGCTCGGCTGTGTCGCGTACTATCTGGTGACGGGCGAGCTGGTGTTCGAGGCGGAGACCGCGTTCCAGATGATCGCCAAGCACCTCCAGACGTCGCCGATTCCGCCGTCGGAGCGCACCACCGCGTCCATCCCGCGCGAGCTGGAGCGCCTGATCCTGAAATGTCTCGCCAAGGATCCGGCCGATCGCCCGCAGAGCGCGGCGCAGCTGGCGCAGGCGCTGGAGTTCATTCCGGTGGATGCGTGGGGGGAAGAGCAGGCCCGCCGTTGGTGGGCGGCGCCGAGGGGGGTTGTCGGAGGAGAGCTGCCGTCGGTTCTCAACCAGGCGCGGACTGCGGACGAGGTCGGACACTAACAACCGGACAGTGGCTACTCGCATTCTGGGATAACGCGTTCCGGGTTGCGGGTAGCACGGTGGCGGTTCCCGGTGAACCACGTTGGCGACGTTATCCCCGAATGCGAGTATGCACCCGCCCGGCGTAACGTGACTTAAAGGAAACAGTACCAACCCCGTCAAAATTGTATACATTTTGGACGACCTCACCGGGACTCGGACTGTGGCCACTGCAACTCGCTGGATCGACGCCGGAACGGACGCACCCCCTCTAACCGTCACGCGCGGTAAGACCCGCATCGCCTCGGTGGACATCGTCCGCGGCGCGATCATGGTGCTGATGGCGCTCGACCACGTCCGCGACTACTTCACGAAGCTGCGCATCCAGCCCGAGAACCTCGCGCAGGGTAGCGCGCCACTGTTCTTTACCCGATGGATAACCCACTTCTGCGCGCCGGGGTTTTCGTTTCTCGCCGGAGTCGGGATCGGGTTGTCGATGAATCGCGGCAAGCCCGCCGGCGCCATGAGCCGGTTCCTCGTCTTGCGCGGGATCTGGCTGATCTTCCTCGAGCTCGTCGTCACCGCCATCGGCTGGCAGTTTGGATTCAAGCTCGTCCCCGCGTTCGCGCTCGTGCTCTGGGCGCTTGGCTGGTCGATGATCGTGATGGCGGCACTCGTGCATTTACCGCGCGGCGTCGTCGCGGCGGGCGCGGTCGTCATGATCGCCACCCACAATCTGTTCGACAGTGTTTCACCGGCATCATGGGGCGCGTTCGCGCCGGTTTGGTCGATCCTCCACGTTCCGGGTTTTGCGATTCCCGGCAAGCTGCTGATCGCCTACCCTCTCATCCCCTGGGTCGCGGTGATGGCGCTCGGCTGGTCGTTCGCGGAGGTCTACAAGTGGGACGCAGTGCGCCGGCGCAAATTCCTTCTCGTCACCGGCGCAATCGTGACCGTGCTGTTCATCGTCGTGCGCGCGATCAACAAGTACGGCGACCCGTTGCCGTGGACTCCGCAACGCACATCAGCGCTGACGGTCTCGTCGTTCCTCAACGCGCGAAAGTATCCGCCGTCGCTCGACTTTCTGCTGATGACCCTCGGCCCGATTTTCATCGCGCTCGCCGTCACCGAGCACGCGCGCGGCAGATTCGCCGGCTGGATCTCGGTATTCGGCAAGGTGCCGATGTTCTACTACGTCGTGCACATCTTCGTCCTGCACGCATTCGCGGTGATCTTCGCGTTCATTCAGGGCGGCGAGCTGCACCAGATGAACGTCGTGACCGATGCCGCGTCGATCCCGGCGTGGTACGGCGTGTCGTTGCCCGGCGTCTACCTCGCGTGGGCGATCGTGGTGCTCACCATGTACCCGCTGTGCCGCTGGTTCGCGCGCATCAAGCGCGAGCGCGACGATTGGTGGTTGAGCTACCTGTAAGGCGCTATCGACTGGCGATCCCCGGGTGACGGCGAATCGAGGTTCGCAAGATGTTAAACGGTCTCATTAGCCGCCTCACCCAGAATGAATGACAAGCTGCGAGCAGCATCCTGACAAAGCTTAACGCTGCGTGCTTGTGTTTTGTGGATGCCCGTCAGCACCAGGATCGATTCCCCGCTTTCCCCCGTGCGAGCTAATCGTCGCGCTGAGCGCCGAATGCGAAGACGGTGCGCGAGCTCAGCTCTTCGCCCGGCCGCAGGATCGTCGACGGAAACTCTGGATGATTCGGTGAATCGGGGAAGTGCTGGGTCTCGAGGCAAAACGCGCATCGAGCACCATACGCGTGGCCGCCCTTGCCGCGGATACTTCCGTCGAGCGAATTCCCGGAGTAGAACTGGACACCCGGCTCGGTGGTGTAGACCTCCATGATCCGTCCGCTGTCAGGCTCCGCGACGTGACCGACGTGCATCAGGCCCGGCTCGGTGCGATTCAGAACGAAGTTGTGATCGAAGCCGTTGCCGTAGCGTAGCTGTTCGTCATCGACATCGATGCGCGCGCCGATGCGCGTCGGCAGCCGCAGATCGAACGGCGTCCCTTCCACGCTCGCCAGCTCGCCGGTCGGGATCTTCGTTGCATCGATCGGCGTGTAGCGATCGGCACTCAGCGTGATGAGATGATTGAGCACGTCGCGCCGGGCATCGCCGGTGAGATTGAAATAGGAATGCTGGCTGAGATTGACGGGCGTCGGCTTCGTAGTCGTCGCGTGGTATTCCACCGACAGCTCGTTGTCATCGCTCAGGGTGTAAATGACGCGCGCAATCAGCTCGCCGGGGAATCCCTGGTCGCCGTCCGGACTGGTGTGGGAGAGCTCGAGAACATCGTCGCCCTTCCGCGGCTTTACATCCCACACGACCTTGTCGAAGCCACGATCACCGCCGTGCAGGGTGTTGGGCGGATCGTTGATCGGCAGCTGGTACGTTTTGCCGTCGAGAACAAATCGTCCGTTGGCGATGCGATTGGCATAGCGGCCGACGACGGCCCCGAAGTACGGCGACCGCTGCACGTATCCACCGAGATCATCGAAGCCGAGCACGATGTCGGCGTACTGGCCATCGCTGTCGGGGGTACGGAGCGAGGTGATGATCGCCCCGTAGCTGATCACGCGCGCCTCGAGGCCGCGGTTATTGCGAAGGGTGTAGATCTCGACGGGAGTTCCGTCCGCCAATTCCCCGAACGGCGCGCTCATCTGGCGCGGCGGCGCTGGCTCTCCTCGAACGTGACTGCGGAGATCTCGTACGCGAGACGCGGCCGGCCGGCGGCGTCAATCCGTGGCGCGATGACGACGCCGCCGATTTTCTCGACGGCGCGGCGCGAGCGGGTGTTGTGCTCGCCGATCAGGAAGACGACGCGGTTCACGAACTTGAACGCGTGGCGGAGCATCTGCTGCTTCATGTCGGCATTGTAGCGGCCGCCCCAGCAGCGTCGCGCGAGGAAGGTCCAGCCAATCTCGATCTCGCTCGCGCCGGCGTCGTAGCCGAAATACCGTGACGATCCGATGACCGTGCCATGCTTCTTGTCCAGGGCAATCAACGCGCCGCCGGATTGAATGCCCTCGTTGAAGAAGGCGCGGAATACGTCCGGTTTGTACCGATCGGACGCGGGGTGCTGCTCCCAGATCAAGGGGTCGGAGGCGACGGCGTAAAGCGCATCGAAGTCGTCGTTGCGGAGAGGCCGAAGATCGACGAGCGCGCCGCAGAGGGTCGGTTGGAGATCGAAGGTCATCACGTCTTCACAGATGAAACCAACTGCGAGAAGAGTAAGGTAGTAGCGCCGAGGTGATAGGGAGGAGGGGAGGAGGGTTACCGAGGGCGTCCCCTTTTTTGGGGACAGCGGCGCCCTCGATCCACCGATCATCGTACTGCGTCACCCTTTCACCCTTGACCAGTACAACTGATGATCCGCTTCTCTCGCTCCTTGTGCGTAGTCGCACTCCTTGTCCTCGGCGCCTGCTCCACCGACGCGCTCACCTCCATCCACGGCAATCGACTTTACGGCACACCCGTCGCGGTCGGTAACGGCACCGCTCGCACCTATATCGTCCTCGGCGATAAATCGACCACCGCTCCAACCGAGATCGGCATCGCCCTCGACGAGAAAGCGCTCGACGGCCTGCCGACCGAGGGAATGTTTCCTTACGTCCTGAATTTTCCGCCACTCAGTCCGGCACCGTACACGTTCGCCGAGCTCGACTGGAATCCGCAGGGCCACGTGCCGCCGGGCGTCTATACGTTCCCGCACTTCGACTTCCATTTCTACACGATCTCGCTCGATGAGCGGAATTCCATCGTGCCGACCGACCCGCAGTTCGCCACCAAGGCGCGCAACGTTCCGACCGGCGATGCCGTGCCCCAGTTCTACGTCGTGCCCGGCGATCCCGCCGAGGTTGCGGTGCCACAGATGGGAGTCCACTGGTCTGACGTTCGCTCCCCGGAGCTGCAGGGAATTTTGGGGCATCCCGAGAACTATCAGCAGTTCACCAGGACCTTCATCTACGGCTCGTGGGACGGCCGCTTCACTTTCATGGAGCCGATGGTGACGCGCGACTATCTGCTGACTCACCCCGACGACGTGACCGACATTCCCGTGCCGGCGACCTATCCGCAGCCGGGCTATTATCCGACGCAGTATCGAGTGACTTACGATGCCCAGGCGAAGGAGTACCGCATCGCGCTGACGGGATTGGTGTCGCGGCAGTAATCGGGCTTCGCGAAGTACTAGACGGCGATTTGCCGGCGCTCGCGGCGGACAGCTTCACCGATGGTTGGCTTCTCCGCCTTGAGCGCCGGCGCGTAGCCGTCGAAGAACAGTCTCGCAATCAGCGCCTTCCTGCCTCGGACTCCGATCTTGTCGCACGCGCGCTGGATGTGCTCGGTGACGGTGTGCGGCGAAAGCTTCAGCGATTCGGCAATCGATTTGGTCGCTTCGCCGCGCGCGACCGCCGCAACGACTTCGCGCTCGCGCGGCGACAAGGCGTAGAGCCCGGTCAGAATCGTCGCGATCTCCTGCGGCAGCGCCGGCCGGATGACGACGACGACCGCGCTCTCGCCTGACGCATCGGGCTCGGCGAGCGAGGCGCGCAGCGAGTACCATCGTCCGGACCGCCCGCGTCCGCGCAGCTGGCGCTCGAATCCCCGCTCGTCCGGTCTGGTGCGGACTTCGCGCGCCAGGCCGAGGATCGACAGTGGAACATCCTCCGGCAGCTTGAGCCCAATGTCGCGCAGATCCTCCAGCCACTTCGTGGCGACGGGGGTCTGAAGGATCGGGCGATCGCGGCGATCGAGCACGAGCACGCCGGCCGCGGTATCGCGGTCGTCGACGGTGTCGGCAATTCCACGGTCGACGAGCGCGGCGGACTGGAGTCCACGCGCAAGGTGCGGCGCCAGTCGATTGAGAAACGCGTATTCGCGGCTGCGTGCGGCGGAGGACTCGCTGCCTCGCATCAGGCACCACGTGCCCCACAGTCTACCGGCGGCGGCGATGGATACGTGAAACTGCTGCCGGATCCCATACTCGCGGAGCGCCGCGTTGGTCGCCGCGGATTGCTCCGCCATCGAGAAGACGTTGCGCCCGCGTCGCGGCATGTCGATCGCCATGCGCGCCAGCGCCGTCGGGTAAAGCATCTCGATATAGACTCGCCCCAGCGGCCCCGGGACCCCGTCGGCGACGGTGTGGCTGACGAGGCCGGTGTCCGGGTCGCAGGTGCTGAACGCCTGCGCGTCAAACGGGATGACGCTCGAGACGCGATTGGCGACCTCGCGGCGGAGGCTGACTGAGTCGAGGCCGGCGTAGCACGCGCGGCGGGCGGAATTGAAGGCTGCGTCCATGTCGTAGTTCGAGACCTTACTGTTTTCGCGGTCGCTATTTGACCCTATACGAGCTCAAGAGATTTTCCTATCGGCATTCCCCCCGACCCGGGGCGCTACCAAACCGTCCGGATGATCGTCATAGGTACATCATCCTACCTCTCAAAAAGTGTCCAATCAGCAAACCTCGGGTGCCGAGCCGCAGCTTGGCCGCATCGAGGAGCGGTTCTTCGATCTGTCGATCGACATGCTGTGCTTTCTCGACTTCAGCGGCTACTTCAAGCGGCTCAATCCTGCGTGGGAACGCACCCTGGGCTTTACGACAGAGGAGCTCATGTCGCGGCCGTTCATCGAGTTCGTTCATCCCGACGATCGCGAGCGCACGCTCAATCAGAACGCCTCGGTGAGGGGAGGTGGCCAGGCCCTCAACTTCGAGAACCGCTACCTCTGTAAAAACGGCACCTACCGCTGGCTTCGCTGGAACGCGACGCCGGATTCCGGCGCGCGGGTGATCTACTCGGTGGCGCGCGACGTCACCGCGGCGAAGGAAGCCGAAGAGGAGCGCGAGCGTCTGGTGCGCGAGCTACAGGACGCCCTCGCCGAGGTGAGGACGCTTCAGGAGATCCTGCCGATCTGCTCGTACTGCCGGAAGATCCGCGACGACGAGAACTACTGGCACACCGTCGAAGGGTACATCTCGACCCATACGGACTCGAAGTTCAGCCACAGTATCTGCCCGAGCTGCCTGCATAGTCACTTTGGGTGAGCCCTAATGCGGCAAGAAAAGCGAACTGATTAAGGTGGAGGGTGCGAGGTAATCGGAGGAGGGGAGGAGGGGTGCGGGCGGTATAGTGATGTCCGCACCCTTCGCCGCTCAAAGATCGAGAGTCAGCTCGATGTCTTCCTTCGGCTGGGTGAGCTCGAGGCATTCCGCCGAGTCGTTCCGCGGATTGTTGACCAGCGTCGAGATGGGGTAGTACTCGAGCTCCTCGTCCGAATGTGCCGCTGATTTCTGAAGCAGATCGAGTTGTCCGGATTTCCGCGCCGGATCAATCCACTCCCCGTACGAATCGGGCGAAAGAATCACCGCCATCCGGTCGTGAAACTGCCGGTACCATTCGTCGGCATCCTTCACGATGACAGTGCACGACCACAGCTCCTCTCCCGCCGATCCGTCGCGCCAACGGCTCCAGAGACCGGCCATCGCGAACGGAGCGCGGTCGCGGCGGCGAATGAGGTGCGGGACGCGCTTCTTCTTCGTCCGCCCCACCCACTCGATGATTCCATCGACGACGACGAGACACCGCTGGCTCCGCCACGATTGCTGAAACGTCGGCGCCGTCGCCACCGTCTCGATCCGCGCGTTGAAGGTCGAGTACTGGGAGTCGAAAGCCACCACCTTGTCGCGGCTTTCGAGCTTGGACGGCACCAGATTCCAGTGCATCGTCCGCAGCACCTTCTCCTTCAGAAACGGATCGAAGTAAACCGACGGAATGTCCTCGTGCGGGCTCAGGTTGTAGCGCGGCTTCCAGTCGCTGGGCACGAACTTTTTCGTGAAGCCGTAGAGCTTCTCCGTGATTCCATCAGGGTTAACCACCGTCGCGCGGCCGCACATTCTCGAACCTTATGGCTAAATACTTTCGGCGTCTAGCTCGCGGCTCGTCGTCTGGCACCCCTAGTCAAAAAGGTGGCAGGTGGGAGAGGTGCACAGAGATGCACTGGTAGCAGTTGTTCTACTAGCCTTCTAGCTGTGTCACGCCACCATAGAATGCGCCGGATAAACTGATACCCGTGCTTCTGACCACGTCTCCGACCTGCCACCTTTGGGACTATGGATGCCAGACGACGAGGCGCGATCCATCCGTGAAGTCCTATATTGTGCGGATGTCCGTGATAGGAGCCGACCTCGGCGGCACCAAGCTCTCCGTCGCTGCATTCAATGACGAAGGCGACATCGTCTCGCGTGAAGTCGCGCCGCTCGGCGGGAGGAGTGGCGGCGATGTCGGCGCGCTCATCGCCGAGCGCGTGCAGAAACTGAGAGCGCAGCACCACGCGTCGGCGGTGGGCGTCTGCGTGCCCGGACTGTACCGCTCTGCGCGCGGCACCGTCTGGGCGCCAAACATTGGAGGCTGGGACGACTATCCTCTCCTCGATGAATTGCGCGCGGCGCTCGGCGCCGACACCCGAGTCACCATCGACAGCGATCGAGCGGCGTACATCCTCGGCGAAACGTGGCGGGGCGCGGCGCGCGGCGCGAGCGACGCGATCTTTCTCGCCGTCGGTACCGGCATCGGCGCGGGGATTCTCGCGGGCGGGAAGGTTGTGCGCGGACACGGCGACGTCGCCGGCGCGATCGGCTGGCTCGGGGTCGATCGCCCGTTCATGCCGCGCTATGTTCAGCACGGATGTCTCGAGGACCAGGCATCGGGGCCAGGGCTGGTGCGCGTCGCACGCGATCTGATCGGGCCCGACCTCACCTACGATGGCGTGCTGTCGAGAAAGAATCCCGACGAGCTGGACACCGCCGCGATCTTCGCCGCCTACGAAGCAGATGATCGTATCGCCAAAGGCGCGATCCATAACGCCATCGAGCTGTGGGGGATGGCGGCGGCGAACCTCGTGAGCCTGTTCAACCCCGAGACGATCATCTTCGGCGGAGGTGTCTTCGGCCCGGCGATGCGCTATCTGGATCGCATTCGCGCCGAAGCGGCGCGGTGGGCCCAGCCGATCGCGATGCGGCAAGTGCGGTTCGTCGGGAGCGCGTTAGGCGGTGACGCCGGGATCTACGGAGCGGCACGCATGGCGCTGGGTCCCAACCCATGAACAACCGGCGG
>DASSNV010000274.1:0-2944 GCA_035701245.1 Gemmatimonadaceae bacterium
TGAGCACGACATCCACGCCTTCGCCGTCCGTCCTTTCAAGGATTTCGTCGGCGAACGCGAGTGAGCGCGAGTCCATCACGTTTTCGACCCCGATGGATTCGAGGTACGCGCGCTTTTCTGGCGTGCCGGCTGTTGCGAAGATGGTTGCCCCGACGTGCCGGCAAATCTGAATGGCCGCCAGGCCAACGCCGCCGCTGGCGGAGTGAATCAGCACGCGGTCACCGGCGGTGACCCTGGCGAGTTCGCGGAGCGCGTAGTACGCCGTGACGAAGGCAACCGGAATGGTTGCGGCCTCCTCGAAGCTCAGATGTGAAGGCTTCGGCATGACGAGATATGCTGGCGCCGTGACCTCGGCCGCGAAGGTGCCGGTTGCCAGGGCGATCACCTCATCGCCGGGGTGGAAGTCGTCCGTTCCCGTGCAGGCCGTTACGATTCCCGCGCACTCCATCCCGAGCGGGCCCGCGGACTGGTCCGCCCCCATCATCCCGAGGGCCAGGAGCACATCGCGGAAGTTCAGTCCGGCGGCTTGTACGCGAATCGTGACCTCGCCAGCGCCGAGCAGCGGGCGTTCGACCTCATGGAGGGCGAGCGAATCAAGGGTGCCGGGTGAGCCAATCTCGAGTCTGAAGGATGAGGTCGCTGTCGATACCTGTCGATGAACCGCCCGCGAGCGCATGGGACCGAGCGTTGCCGGACGCAGCCGCCTGACATAGCGCTTCTCACCACGCAGTACCAACTCCTGCTCGTTCTCATTTGCGCCGGCAGAAATCTCGGCGAGCAGCAGGTCTAACTCATCGGACACGCGGTCATGACCGAGATCGACCAATCGGCACCGCCGACCGCTCTGCTCGTTCCTGAGAACGCGTCCAAGTCCCCAGAGCGGAGCTTGCGTCGGGCTCGCGCAGCCCGCGTCGGATTCCACCGCTTGCGCGCCACTTGTCACGAGCCAAACGTCGCCGAGCCCGCGGCCCCCGTGTGTCGCCTGCATCAGGCAGACAAGGCTCCCGCAATTCATCAGCTGGAAGTCCATAAGCGCTGATGTCGCCAGATCTTCAGTGGACGGCGCATCGAGACTCCAGAGGTGGATGAGGCCGAGTGGAGGACCCTCATGCTCCCCCAGTTCTTCCATCAATCGTTGCCAGTGCCGCAATCTGGTCGGCACCAGGCTGATCTGATCACGACCGCGTCGTCGATATTGGTTACTCGGCCGGATCAGCATGCAGTGATCACCCCGCGCGCGGAGAGCGTCCGCGACTTTCCGGCCCAATCCAGCCCTGTCGGCAAAGATGAGCCAGCGACGCGTCGGCGCGGTCGAGCGAGTCGGCCCAAAAGCGTCTCGACGGGCCTGCGCGACGAAGATCGCTTGCGCCGGGTCGCAACCATCCGGGGTGTCGGCGACGGAGATCCCTCCGTCGAACGATGCCTTTGTGAGCATTCGCTGCCAGTCGTCGATGCTCAGAAGTGGGTGGGTGGGGCGCACCGACCGGTCGGTGAAGCGCCACCACCCGTCAAACTGTCCGAAGACGAGGTCGAGCCAGGGCGAGCGAGCGATGAGTTCGAGAAGCACCAGAACCCCACCCGGCTCGAGCAGGCTCCGCATATGGCGGAGCGTTGCGTTCACGTCGGCGGTGGCATGGACGACGTCCGCGGCGACCACCACGTCGAATCTCGGCTCTGGCGGCGCGGGTTCTTGCTCGATATCGAGCACCTCGAATCGGATGCCTGGCGGTCTACGAAATCGGTCTCGGGCGCGCTTGACAAAGAACGGGGACACGTCGGTAAAGACATACTCCGCGACGGCGTCGGAGGCTTGGTCGAGAATTGCGGCTGTTGTCGCGCCGGTACCGGCGCCAACCTCAAGGATTCTCAATTTGCGCCCCAAACGCCGCGCGGTATCACCAACAATCTCCGCGACCGCGCGATTGTAGAAGACGCCCCAAGGAGTACGGGAATAGAAATCCTCTAGCGCTTGCGATGCCTCGCCGACCACAAGCCACCCGCGTACGTCCTCTTCGCCGCGAAGTGTCGCGACAAGCCGTTCACCGCTCTCGCGCACCAGCGTGACTGCGGGGGCGACATCGTTACGACCACCCAGGGTCGTTTCGTCGAACCGGGTGACCGCATTCGCTGTCTCGGCGATATCGACCAGGCGCGCGAAGAGTTGGCGATGCTGCGGTAGAATCGCGCATCGATCTGCCTGTCCGTCCCCTCCATGTTGACTCCACCCGAGTTGTGTCAGGGCGTTGTGGATTGCGCGCGCTGCCATCGCGTTCAATGCCGGCTCGACGAGTGCGTAGTAGTCTCCGAAACCAGCCTCGGATGCGAACCCTTCCATCAAGGGCTGAACGTCTCGTGCGATGTCGGATGGAGAGACCTGGTCGATGCCGGCCATTGGTAACCGCGTACCTGGCGAATGTTCCCAGATCTCCTGACACATGAGATCGTCGGCGTACTGACCTCGCTCATGGAGCGCCTTGAGTCGCAAGCCCTCACACGTCAGCAGCATGTTGCCCGCGTCGTCGACCAGCTCAACGTGGCCGTCGAACGTGTCCCCATCGATCCGCTCCACCCAGGAGTGGCACCAGAATCGCGCGCCAACCGGTGCGTTAGATGCGATGCGCGCGACACCCGTCAGTACAAATGGAGCTTTATCGCCAAGTCCGCGCCTTCGCTCGGGACCAAGCGCGGCGATGAACGTCTGGAAAGCTGAATCAAGCAGTCCCGGATGTGCCCGATATCCGTCCGTGGATAGGGTGACGCTCTCCGGAAGCGCGATTCGTCCAAGTGCCTCGCGACGACCCTGCCACAGTTCGGCGATGCCGCGGAATGCACCCTGGTACCTCAGCCCCTGTCGAGCAGCCGAGATGTAGAAATCGTCCACCGCGACTCGGTTCGGGCAGCGCTCTCGAATGGCCTGCAACTCAACCAGAGCGGCGCCCTGGCT
>DASSNV010000275.1:0-3902 GCA_035701245.1 Gemmatimonadaceae bacterium
TCACATCCGGTAGCGACGTGCAATCACGAACGAAGGTCATCGCGGCTTCGTTCAGCAAGTTCAAGGACGTCAGCAAGACCAAGCGTGGGATTACGAAGTCCAAGTATCGCCGCGTCGTGACCGAGCCCGCCGTCAAAGCGAATCCCGCCGAGTATTCGGGAACCTACCAGGTCACAGATTTCGATTTCGCGCTGCAGCTCAAGGTCGATAGCCGCGGAGTGGTCACCGGAAGCGGCTACGAGCCGCTGACCGAAGGTGTGCGGCGCAGCTTCACTCTCACCAACGGCAAAATTGACGGTGCGCTGCTCACGGCGACCAAAGTTTACGCCAACGGCGGGACGGAGCAGCTCGAGGGAGCGTTCATGAACCGCACGTCGTTCGACAGTCCAACCGACAAAGGCACGACAGTGTTCGGCTTCGGGACGCTCGGCAGATCCTTCGAGGTGGCGGGGATGACGATCGACAAGTTCTTCTACGAGAAGACGCGATAGTCAGAGCGAAGTTTTGCTGGAGTCGCTGTCCAGATTGAGTCGCGGCGCGGTAGCGGGAGTTTTCCGGCGCAGGCCCAGCTCCAACGGGTTGTCGCCCTCAGCGCATGCATGGAGCTCATCCGCAAAGATGCGCACGATCTGCGACAGCATCGCGTCGCGCTCGACGCCGTAAGGGATTCGCTCGGCGTCAGCAGCCTGGACGAACTCGTCAACGAACACGCGGAGGAACCGCTCCGGCTCGGGGACCGGCATCACCTCGGCGCATACCTGACGGATTGCCGATCGCTGCGCGGCGGTGATCTTTGAGTCAGCCGTCCGCCCTTTGACGGTGCTGCGAATTAGCAGTTTGTGGTGATCAGTCAGCATCGGCAGTCACTCCGCTGCGCTGTGGTCTCCAGGGCCTCTACATTTTCAGACTTCAGCTTTCACTCTCGAGGTCACATCTTCCGCCGTCTACGGTCGAGGTTAGGAATGCGCAATCTGATAGTCGGTATCGTTGCCGCCAGCGCGGTCTTCGCTGCGGTTGCCTCAGCTCAGCCGGGCGGAGATCGCGCGACTTCGATCAAGCCTGGCGAGGAATGTCCGCCCGGAACCACCGAGATTCGCCCGCGCAGCTGCATGGGCCCGCAGGATCCAGCGCCGAGTATTCTCGATTATCGACCGAAATCGACGCTGGTGGTGCCGGAGCATATGGTGAAGAAGGCGCGATATCCGGCGATCGATTTTCACGGGCACCCGTTCGCGATGCTCGGCAGCGTCCAGTCGCTCGCCCAGATGGGTGCGCAGCTCGACAGCCTCAACGTCCGCGCGATAGTTGTCGCGAACAACGTGTCGGGCGATGCGCTGAAGAAGATGATGGCGACGATCAGGTCGTCACCGGCGATGAAGGATCGGGTGCGCGTCCTGGCGGGGATCGACTTTCGGAACGTCGGACCTGGCTGGGCGCAGAAGGCAGTTGAGCAGCTCGAGGCGGACGTTGCAGCCGGAGCCGTGGGCATCGGTGAGATCCCGAAGAACTTCGGTCAGACGATCCGCAAAGCTGACGGGTCGCGGTTAGCGATCGACGATCCCGATCTCGATCCGATCTGGCAAGCAGCCGCGCGACTCAAGCTGCCGGTCTTCATCCACACCGCGGATCCGGCCGAGTTCTATCAGCCGATCGACTATCACAACGAGCGTTGGCTCGAGCTCGAGCTGTTTCCCGGGCGTCGCGTGTCGCCCGATCGGCATCCCAACTTCGAGGAGCTGATGAAGGAGCGCGACAATCTCTTTCGTCGCAATCCGAAGACGACCTTCGTCGCCGCGCACATGGGTTGGCACGCCAACGATCTCGCCCGGCTCGGCAAAATGTTGACGGAGATGCCCAACGTGTATGTGGATGTAGGCGCGGTACTCTACGACATCGGGCGCCAGCCGCGCGAGGCGCACGATTTCTTCGTCAAGTACCAGGACCGAATTCTGTTCGGCAAGGATTCCTATCAGCCGGAGGAGTATCCGTACTACTGGCGGGTGTTCGAGACCAACGACGACTACTTCGATTACTACCGGCCGTATCACGCGTTCTGGAAGTTGTACGGGATCGGGCTGCCGGACGACGTGTTGAAGAAGGTGTACTACCAGAATGCGCTCAGGATCACGCCGCGAATGCCGCAGGCCGGCTGGCCGCGTTGAGTCTCAGCCGATGAAACGGCGCTGCGATGTCTGATCGGGCGGCGCAGCTCGCTGCGCGGCTGCCGGAGCGATACGTGTTTCGCTCCGTAATCGGACGCGGTGCCGCGGCCTACGTCGTCCTCGCTGACGATCTCGAGACGAAGCGCGAGGTTGCGGTCAAGATTCTCAGGCCACAGGTCGCGACCGTGGTCGGCGAAAAGCGCTTCCAGCGCGAGATCGAGATTCTGCGCCAGCTCGATCACCCGAACATCCTGCCGCTGCTCGATCACGGGGCCGTCCAGCGACTGAGCCTATACCTAACCACTCCATTCGTCGTCGGTGAAAATCTGGCCAAGCGCATCAAGCGCGAGGAGCGGCTGTACGTCGACGACGCGACGGCGGTCGCCTCCGAGGTCGCCAGCGCGCTCGATTACGCGCACGGACGCGGCGTAATTCATCGCGACATCAAGCCCGAGAACATTCTGTTGTCGGATGGCCGAGTGGTGCTCGCCGATTTCGGGATTTCGCGGGCGATGGCGGTTGATGAATCGACGCAGATCACCCGAACCGGAGTGGCGCTTGGCACTCCGGAATACATGAGTCCCGAGCAGATTCTTGGCGTCTCCGCACTCGACGCGCGCTCCGACATCTACGCGCTGGGCTGCGTGGTCTATGAGATGCTGGCCGGATCGCCGCCGTTCACTGGTGCGACGGCGAGGGACATCTTTCGTGGCCACCGGACGAAAACGCCGGAATCGATCCGCGCGATCCGCCCTGAGGTCCCGCCGGCGGTTGAGGAAGCGGTGATGCGATCCCTCGCCAAGGAGCGCGACTCGCGGTTTGCATCCGCGGGCGAGTTTGTCAGGGGGCTGAGGTTGATTGGCGCGGTCTAGAGGTCCACTTTTGGCGCGGAAGTTGACCCGCTACGCCGCTGACTCCTCTCCCGAACCAAGGACTCAGTTTTGGAACAAGTTTTAACGCGGCAGCAGGGCGAGCTCGTTGCATTGGAGCGGCGGCTCGTCCTGCGCGTGCGCGATGTATTGGCGGAATCCGACGGCGCGCGCGAGGATCTCGAGCGGCTCGCCTCGCTGGTCCACGAGATGGACGAGCTCTTCCTGCTCGTCATCGTCGGCGAATACAACAGCGGCAAGAGCACCTTCATCAACGCCCTGCTCGGCGACGAAGTCTTCGCGATGGGAGACCTGCCGACGACGCGCGCGATCTCGATTCTGCGCTACGGCGAGGCCGGTCCGCCGGAGACGCTCGGGCCGAGTCTCCAGCTCTATCACTATCCACTGGAGGTGCTGCGCGATCTCGACATCGTGGATACGCCGGGCACCAACTCCATCGAGCGGATGGAAGAGGAGATCACCCGCGAGTTCGTGCCGCGCGCGGACCTGGTGCTGTTCGTGACCAGTCTTCTCCAGCCGCTCACCGCCAGCGAGCTCGACTTTCTCACCCACATCCGCGAGTGGGGGAAGAAGGTCGTGTTCATCGTGAACGGCATCGATCGCCGCAACACCGACGAGCAGCTCGATCGGGTGCGGGAGTATCTGACCCGCGAGGTCAGCGCTCGGCTGGGTGATTCGACTCCGACGCTGTACTTCGTGAGCGCGCTCCAGGCACTGCGGGGGAAACTGGCCGCGCGCACCGGCGCGCAGAACGTATCGCTCGGTGCCCGGGAAGGTTCAACCACTCCCGATCCACGCAACGAATATCCCACGCTGGAGCGCTACATCCTCGAGACCCTCCGCGAGACCG
>DASSNV010000276.1:0-7680 GCA_035701245.1 Gemmatimonadaceae bacterium
GCCGCGCTTCCGACGAGTGATCTGTCGGACGGCGTCAGCACCGGCTGGAACGTGACCGGAACGGTTGGGTTCAACCCGTCGATGGTTCCGCTCGGAATCCGGATTGACGGCGCCTACAACCGGTTTGGTGCCAAAGGCGGTGTCGATGGCAACCTCGCGTTCACCAGCGTCACCGGAAACGTGCTTTACAAGATTCCGGCTGCGACCGTCTCGCCGTATATCATCGGCGGTGCGGGCTGGTATCGCGCCAGTGCGAGCTCGGGCGGCCTGTCCGCCTCGGACAACCATTTCGGTTGGAACGTCGGCGGCGGCCTGAGCATGCCGCTCAGCGGCTTCGATACTTTCATCGAAGCTCGCTACAACCAGGTCCAGGGGGATGGCGGTTCCGCCAAATACATCCCGGTCACCTTCGGGATCATGTTCTAAGCTCCACGCAGGCAAAAAGGGGAGAAGGCTCCGGCCTTCTCCCCTTTTTTGTTTTGGAGTGGCGCTTCCAATCGTCTAGATAGAAATCACCATGACCCGCCGCGTTACGCGCGGTCCAGTACTCTATCCATTTCGAATGCGCATTCTGGCAGTTGATGATGACCGCGCGATCCTGAGGCTCGTTGCCCGGGTTCTGCACGATGATGGCTATGCGGTGGATACCGCGGGAACCGGCGAAGAAGCCCGGATGCTCGCCCTCGTCAACGAGTACGATGGGATCGTCCTCGATCTCCAGCTCGGAGACCGCCACGGCTTCGAGATCCTGCAGGAGCTCCGTCGCAATGGGCGGCGCACGCCGGTGCTCTTGTACTCAGGCCGCGCGGACAGCGACTCCATCGTACGAGGATTGGACGCCGGGGCCGACGACTACGTCGTCAAGCCGGTGAGCAACGAGGAGCTGCGCGCGCGGGTGCGAACATTGATCCGCCGCGGCGGCGGTGGATCCCGCGTCGGAGAGCAAGTCACCGTCGGAAACCTCACCCTCAACAGGCTCACCCGCCGACTCACCTGCAGCTCGGAACCGGTGATACTGACGGCGATGGAGCTCAAGCTGCTCGAGCACCTGATGCTGCGCACCGGTGAGACGATCACACGCAGCGAGCTCCATGACAAAGTCTGGGACATGCATTTCGATCCCAGCTCCAACGTCATCGACGCCCACGTCGCGCGCCTGCGCAAGAAGCTCCAGAAAGCGGGCTCCACGGCGGTGATCCAGACCCGCCGGGGAATCGGCTTTATCCTCGAGATCGAAGCCCCAAGGTCAAAGGCGGCGAAGAGTTAGCGGTCGGAGCATTATGACAGAGGTGTCATAATCGCTTAACAACACCGTCATAATAGAAGGTACACATTATGCCCCAGGTAATTCACCGCGCTGATGAGCTGTTGCTCTCAGTTCCTGGAGGCTGTAATGGTCGCAACTCGCTGGACCGGACTCATACTCACCGTCGGAAGTGCGCTGATCGCAGCGCCGGCCGCTGCCCAGGGCGCGTCTGTGAGTCTGACCCACACGGTCATGGTCACGGTTCCGCCACGAGTGAAAGTTCAGCTCGGGAACGCGTCGCAGCAACAGGGTATCTCGATTTCGCCCGTCGCTGGACGCGCGGTGAGCATCAGCGTCAGCGCCACACAGTCGTGGGCGCTCAGCATCGCGGCTCGCGGCGGGAACTCGTCGCTGCAGTGGTCAAACGACAAAGACGCGGGGTTTGCACGAATCAGCGACCGGCCAGCGACGATTGCGTCGGGAGAGCTGTCGCAGGTTCCCGTAGCGTCGACACTCTTTTTGCGGACGGCGGGGAAGCTCAGCGGTTCCGAAGGTTCAGGTGAAGGGGAAGGGGAAGCGGTTGTTCTGACGATGGTCGCACCCTAAGCGGTTGGGGTGAGGGAAAAAAAGCGCCTCCCGAAGGGGCGCTTTTTTTTGCCCGCTATCAGCGTGTGAACCAGGAAAGTCCAATTCCTACGCCGATGGCGTTGGAACCGCCATCACTGAAGCCGTGAGCGTAGTTAGCCTCCATCCGCATCGCCATCCGTCGGTCGACGAAGGGGATCTTGAGCCCGAACCCCGCGCCGGCGTAGCCGGAGTTGTTGTTCCCTGCCCCGCTGACGTCGACACCACTTACCCCCAGAAACGGCCGTAGGTAGATCCCGTTGCCGACTCTGTCGCCCTGCGGGATCAAGAGGAGTCCGAGCTGAAAATCGTAGGTGGTGAGCGACTCGCCACCGCCGTGAATCGAATTGATCGAAACACGGGGCTCGATCTCAACCTTGGGCGTAAGGAAGTAGCCGGCACGAATGGTCTGGAATGGAACCGATACGACGGTGATGTCCTGGTCGCCGAGGCCGAACATCACACCTGCATCGATGCCCAGCTCCCAGGGACCGGAAGTCTGTTGCCGCTGGGCGTGGAGTGGCGCAGCGACGATGAGGCAGAAGCCGAGTGCGCATGCACTGATTGATTTTTTCATTTCGGCGGAAGGTTGAATTGTCCGGAGGTAACATCGCCAAAGCACGAATTTCTGACGATCGTCAGGCGGCGAGATCACAAACTCGTGAGGGATAGCTTCAGTCGCCGCTTTGACTTGCACCACATCAGTTACTGGGCTCCAATTGGCTCGTCGTCTTGTCGGCGAGGACGGCCAGCGCCCCTCTGGTTCGGGTCATTCCGATCTACGGCGCCTCAAGTTCCCGCATAACCAGATCAGCGTCCTACGAGTCCGCTACCGCGACTCACGTGCGGGCGCATTCTCGAACAAGGAGAAGCTTTGAAGCGTTCACTGTACCTCGCGATCGCAGCGATCGCACTCGTCGCGGCCCCGCGCATTTCTCAGGCGCAGATTGGCCTCGTCAAGCCGTTCAGCATTGGAGTTGCTGGCGGCGTAACCCAGCCCATGAGTGACCTGTCCGATGCCGCTAAGCTCGGATACAACGGCACCGCGGCGCTGGAGATCCACCTGCCGTTCATCCCGGTTGGCCTGCGCGTCGATGGCGCGTACAACATGTTCGGTGAGAAGATCACCGGCGCTGGTAAGCTGCATGCCATCAGCGCGACCGGTAACCTCGTGTGGCGTCTGCCGGTCCCCGGCTTCTCGCCGTACGTGATCGGCGGCGCTGGTCTCTATATGCTTGGCTCTGACCTCGATGGAGCGACCAACGAGAACCACATGGGCTGGAACGCGGGCGCGGGTGTCAACCTGCCGCTCGGATTCCTCAAGGCCTTCGTCGAAGCGCGTTACAACAACGTTTCGACCGATGCCGGCTCTGTGAAGTTCGTCCCGGTTACCCTGGGAATCATGTTCTAAGCTGGTCGGCTCGACGTTCGAGCCGCGCAGTAAAAACGGGGAGAGCGAAAGCTCTCCCCGTTTTTACTGCTGCCCTGCTGCCGCGTCGGCCTAGTAGAACTGCCGCAGCTGAACCTGCGAGCTACTCAGATACGTTCCATAAAACCGCACGAAGTCTCCGTTCCGCAGCGCGTTGAAGCGATTCACATCGCTGCTGCTCGGATTGTACGGCATAGTGACCGTGAGCGTGGTGTTGTTGTTGACGTCGACGGTGAATATTCCGTTGCGCAGGTCGACCTGTCTCACTGTTCCCTGCAACAGCTGCACGTTGGCGTTCGAGCTGCCAACGCTGGTGTTCACCGACTGATCTACCTGGACGTAGTCGGTGTAATACTGGCTTCCGTTCGCCTGGATTCGCGCCGTCACCCGGTCTCCGTTCTCGAGCGCCGTCGGCGAGTAGTTCTGATTCTGATAGACGACCTGGGTCTGACTGTCGTAGTTGACGGGCACCGTTTCGCCGTTGGACTGCTGAATTGCGATCTGCTGCGCGCGGGTATCGACGCCGCGAATTGTACCGCTGAGCTGGCTCGCTTGCGCGCCGCCGCCGAGTACGCCGCCCAGAATATTGCCCAGCTGGTTGCCCGCGCACGCCCCGGCTGTCATCACCATCAGCGTCGCGGCCGCCACCTGCTTGATTCGGTTAAATGGTCGCATCCTGGCCTCCTGTGACGCCCTACAAGAGCAATCGCGGTGCCCGCACCCACCCGGTATCTTTGCAGTCGATGACACCTCACGTTCGTGCGATCCTTGCGACCTGGCTCATGGTCGCCGGCTGCTCCCGTTCTGGGGCAGACGTCCGCAACTCGAAGGGAGCGGAGGGCGGCACTCGGGACTCCGCCCAGGCGCAATCGACGCCGCCGGGTGGGCGGGTTGGCGTCGCCAGCGCCGGACCCATCGTTCCAGTCAGCTCCGGCTCCTCCGCGTCCCAAACCCATTCTCCCTGCCCACGGACCGGATTGTGGGCGCCGTGCAGCGTCGAGAGCCGGCTCACCCGCGCGGGATTCGTGGTGCGACGAACGAGCGGATCGCCTAAGCGGGCGGGATTTTCGGTCACGCCACAGCTGTATGCGCTCGGGAAATCGCGGCTCGAGGTGTTCCTCTACCCAAGCGAGCGGGCCGCGAACGCCGATTTCAGCGCCATCGATACCTTGTCGGCGGCACCTCGAGGTGCCGCGAATCCCTGGGGAATGACCCCGACGTTCGTCCGCTCCGCGAACCTGCTCGCCGTCTTCCTCACCGACAACCCCACCTATGCAGAACGGCTGACGCTGGCGCTGACCGCCGGCGCACCCCAGCCCTGACGAAGCGTCGTTCTACAGCTGTGACGGTTCGTTGCACCCGCAGAGTCTAGACAAACGAGCCGCCAGACCCGGCTGCTCGCGCCAGGGGAGCCAGATGGCAACCATTCGCCCACAGAAAAATCTGCTGGAGACGCTCGAGCTTCCTCTGACAGAATCTCTGTATGAGGATGCATTCGAGAGCGCGCCACACGGGCTCGCCGTTCTATCCGCGAATGGAAACATCATCCGCGCAAATCGCGCGCTCTGTCAGATGCTTGGGTTCAAGCGCACGGAGCTGCAGTCACTCAACTGTGCGCAAATCACCCATCCGGACGACCTGGCCACCGAACTCGAGCAACGCCGCCGTCTCGCGTGCGCGGACATAGGAAGGTACGAGCTAGTGGTGCGCTACATCAGAAAGGACGGCGGCCCAGTCTGGGTTCGGCTGGCGGTCTCGGCAACGCGGAGAAAGACCGCAGAGACCAGTCTGATCGCGGCAGCGGAGCCGGTTCCCTGCCCGCTTAAGGCTCACCGTAAGGGTGACGATCAGCTGCGGCGGCTCGGTGACGCAGCGTTATCGGCAGCGCACGAGATCGACAACACCCTCACACCGCTGATGATGAACGCCGAAATGCTCCTCGAGCACGCGACCAAGAAGGAGATCCGCGACGCGGCGCATCAGGTCTTCAAGGCCGCCCGCAGGATCGCGTTCGTTCTGCGGCGCATGCGTGGTGTGCAGGAAGCCCCGAAGGTCGCGTACGTGGGTGCCGAGCGCATGCTCGATCTTGCGCGCATCGAGCCACCCGATAGGGGAGCTTCTGGACAGGGCTAACCCCCGACTCCACAATTCAGGTCTCCCTTTTTTGGAGCCCACCATGCACGTCCGCCTCTACGCCGCGGCTCTCGCCGCCGCGGTAATACTGATGCCGAAAGTCGCCGCGGCCCAGGCCGCGAACACGGCAGCGGCGAACCCGGTGTCCGACGCCTTCCGGAATTACGCCAAGCAGTCGGCGAAAAATCTGATCGCCGCCGCCGAAGCGTTTCCCGCCGACAAGTACTCGTACAAGCCGACCCCAGCGCAGATGAGCGTGGGCGACATCGTCGTGCACCTGATTCAGGGCAACGACTATCTCTGCGGCTCGATCGGTGGGACGAAGGCGCCAACGCGGAGCAAGGTGACCGCGACCGACAGCAAGGAAGCGTTGCTCGCGAGACTACGCGAGACCTTCACGTTCTGCGACGAGTCGCTGGCGTCCCTGACCGACGCCACGCTCGGCGAGGAGCTACCGTTCTTTGGCGGCCGCAAGATGTCGCGCGCGGCGGTGATGACCCTCACGACTGGCGATTGGGCCGACCACTATAGCCAGTACGCCAACTACCTCAGATTGAACGGGATCCTGCCACCGACGGCGAAGAAGCCGGCGGAGTAGCGCTCAGGCCGATTGGGGCGGCGATACCGGAGCCGGAGCAGTCTCGGTTGCAACCGCGGGACGCTCCGGCTTTTTCCACGCCGGCTTCTGGTAGGCCGGACGCGCGCGAATGGCGAGCAGCTGCTCGTAGTACGCGACGATTCTCGTCTGCACGGACTGCCGGGTATCGTTGACCGACGCCTCGAACGGCGCGTAGCGCGCGCTCTCGCCTGCATCGACGCGGAACCACCACCAGGGAGTCATTCCAGTCCGGCTCGGGACTTCCACCGAGCAGTAGAACTTTAGACCGGAGTCCACGAACTCGAACTCCGTCGGCACTGATTGTTTTGAGGGCATGCTGAAATCTAACGGCGCGCACGCCCACCCGGCTGCTCAGCTCAGCAGCCGGGCGACGTTTTTAGGCCCAGATCGACGCTTTCTTGGCCCAGCTGGTGTCCTGGTACCGGTCCCTGAAGGCGTTTGCCGTCTGCTTCAGCGACGAGTTGTCGTGGGTCGCCTTATAGGGCGCGACTCCCGCCCAGTAGAGTGCTTCTGGCGCGGCGTCAGTGTCGGGAAATTTTTCGACGATCTCCCGGAAGCGTCGCTCCGCCTCATCCCACTTCTGCTCGGCGAATGCTATCTGCGCTCTGCCGAGCATCAGCTGCGCGAGAAAGTCGTCGTTGGGAAGAAAACCTTCGATCCGGTGGCGCTCCACACCCTCGGCGTCGAGCTCGAGAATCGTCGGCGTCCACTGGGCGCCATACTTCTCACCGTATCTCTGGAACAGAGCTGAATCGTCTCGCACGTGCACGCGCGCCGGCAGGAAGTTCTCCGTGACGAACTTCACCACTCGCGGGTCCGGCCACACCTCGGCATCCAGCCGAGCGCAGCCCCCTCACATCGGCGCGGCGCTGAAGTCGAGGAGCACAGGTTTGTGCTGCTGCTTTGCCTCGGCCAGCACCGCGTCCACATCGTGCCGAAAATTGATTTCCATCGCTGATTCTCCTCGTATGCTGGGGGCCGTTAGGATCGTGCCCAGGGAATTGCGTCAAGGCGGTCGAATGGAATCTGAGCGCCGGTCGATTCGGAAACGCCGAATTTCTCGGGAGTTTCGTAGAGGCGCGTCAGTGCGTCGTCGATTTCAGCCAGCTCACGGGAAATCCGCGTCTGGTTGGATGCGGCAAGCTCTTCTTGCATCGTGTCAGTGCCGACGTCTGCCATGTGCAGCGGCATCGACGTGATGTCGCCGGTGCGGTCCTGATCGGATTCCGCAAATTCGTCGACGGTCCTGTTGAGCGCGCTGAGGGCGCGCTCGCGCTCATCCTTGAGTCGCTTCTCGATGTGCTTCAACTGCGCCGAAGTGAGTGTCATGTCTTGTCCGTCAGCTCCGCGTGTTTGGTCGATCAGGTTTGATTGTTCGCAAGACGCTGGCCGTGAGGTCAGGCGCGCGAGTTTGCGAGTTGCGCTCCGTACTCCTCGCTGTAGAACTGGAGCAGCGCGAACAGGTAGGCGATGGCCAGCGGGCCGAGCAATACGCCCAACAAGCCGAAGTACTTGACGCCGGCGAACGCGCCGACCAGGGTGATCATCGGGTGGATGTGGGATACCCGGCGGTACACTAGCGGCCGAATTACGTTGTCGATGTTGCTGGCGATACCGGCACCAATGACC
>DASSNV010000277.1:0-6716 GCA_035701245.1 Gemmatimonadaceae bacterium
CGCCACAGTATCAGGACGCCTACGCTACGGCGATCGTCCACGGGCTCGAGACCTACTTCGCATCGCTGGCGCAACAACAGCCCTGAAGTGTCTCGGGTTGGTCGCCGCGCTCGTGCTGGGCGCGGCTACGGCGGCATCCGCGCAGCTGCCTCCCAACGAACGCTGGCAGACGATCCGCACGCCACATTTCCGCGTTCATTTCACGGCCGGCATTGAGGCCGACGCGAGGCGCGCCGCGGTTAACGCCGAGCGCGCGTACGCTGAATTGTCGACCGAGCTCGTGCCTCCTCGCGGAGTCATCGATCTGGTGGTGTCAGACAACGTCGACTATGTCAACGGCTACGCGACACCGTTTCCGTCCAATCGCATTGTCGTTTACGCGCATCCACCAACCGATGCATCGGGATTGCGTGACTACGAGGATTGGAACGCGCTCGTCGTCACCCACGAGCTCACCCACATCTTTCACCTCGACCGGACCCGCGGAATCTGGCGACTCGGGCAGGCGATTTTCGGCCGCAATCCGCTGCTCTTCCCCAATGCCTACGAGCCGAGCTGGGTTACCGAAGGCCTCGCGGTGTATTACGAGTCGCGGCTCACTGGTGTGGGACGCCTGGAGAGCTCGGAGCACAGCATGACTGCCCGCGCCGCGGCGCTCGCGAATGAGGTTCCAACTCTCCAGGAGCTTTCGCCGGCGACGACGCGCTATCCTGGCGGCGAAGTTGTCTACATCTACGGCTCGCTCCTTTTCGACTACCTGTCGCGCACTCGCGGCCCGCGCAGTATCAGGGACTTCGTCGAGCGCGGCGCGAAGTCGCCTGTCCCATTCATCCTCACTGTGACTTCGCGCGGCGCGTTCGGGATGTCTTTTCAGACGGCCTGGCAGCAATGGCGCGACTCGCTGGTGAAGGAGATGCGCGCATCGCGCGACGGGATGCCCGACTGGCGGCAGCTCACCAACGCCGGCCGCGTCGCACTCTTTCCGAGATGGCTTGGCGACACCGCGCTGATTTACGCGGGAGACAAGGGTCGCGAAATGCCATCGGCCTACCAGGTCAGCCTTTCCGGAAATGAGAGAAGACTTGGCCGACGCAACGGGACGAGCCCCAACGTGCGCATGCCCGATGGAAGTTTGCTCTACTCGCAACCCGAGTTTCTTGGGCCGTATCACATCAGGGACGACCTTTACATTGCCCGCGACGGCAATGAGAGGCGTCTGACCGTCGGTGCGCGGCTCACCTATCCCGACGCTCGCGCCGACGGAACCATCGTCGCGGTCCAGTCGCAGGCGGGTACGACCCGGCTGGTGACTGTAACGCCCGACGGTCGCGTGATCACCGCCATCACCCCGACAGACCTCGACGTGCAGTTTGGAGACCCACGCTGGTCGCCCGACGGCTCGCGAATCGCAGCCGTCAGACAGAGTCGCGGCCGCTCGCAGATCGTGATACTCGACGCCCAGGGCAAGCAGATCGACACCTTCGGCGCGACGCACGCGATAAACTCGACTCCGACCTGGTCCCCGGATGGAACCCGGATCTATTTCTCGTCAGAGCGCAGCGGCTCGCCGCAAATCTACGTCGCCGACGTAACGACTTTCGCACCGACCATCGCGCGGGTTACTGATTCGCCGACGGGTGTGTTCGATCCCGAGGTGTCTCCCGATCAGGGCAGCATTGCGGCGGTTTTGTTCAAAGCAGATGGATTTCACATCGGTGTCGCGCCACTCTCGGCAGTCTCAAATCCAATCGCGGCCGACAGCACCCGCACGAGCCCTCGCGCTGGTTGCCTCACCTGCCTGGCGATCGTGGGCGGTCTCGCGCCTCTCGGAACCGCCGATACCGCGCGGGCCACCGATTACTCGCCGTGGCTATCACTTCTTCCGCGCTACTGGCTCCCGATTGGCGAAAGCAGCACCGGCGATGGAACGTCGTACGGATTGATCACCAGCGGTACCGATGTCATCGGCCGGCACGACTACACCGTCGAGATCATGCACAACTCGAGGTGGGCGGAGAATTCCGCGTGGCTGTGGTATCGTTACGCCGGTCTCGGACTCCCGCTCATCGACGTTTACGCGTCGCAGAATTTTGCCAACGCCAATGTCGCGTTCACTGACCAACCCGATTTGCCGTTCGGCCTGTCCCAGCGCGAGCGAATATTGTCGCTGATGACGACATTCATCAGGCCGCGATTCCGGAACTACACCATCGCGTCCATCGGTGGCGAGATCGAAGGCATTTCCTACACGACTCGCCCGGACACGGTGCTGCGGCATCTATCACCGTTCTTTACAGATGGACGGAATTTCCCCGCGATCGTTGCGTCGGCAGGCTGGTCGAACACCCAGCGACCGGGACTGAGCATCTCGCCCGAGGACGGCCTGAGCCTCGGCGCGAGTGGACGTCAGCGCTGGCAGCGCGGTGCCTCCGGTGGCTCGACGCGCAGTGTTATCGGCGTCGGCTCGGCGTACAAGTCGATGGATTTGCCCGGGTTTGCGCACCACGTCCTGGCCATCCGCGCCGCCGGCGGACTCACTGACGATCGCAGCCCCGATCTGTTCTCCGCGGGCGGCGTCAGTGGCACCTCTCTCGAAGTTTTTCCCGGCACATCGCTGGGCCAGCAGCGAAGAGTGTTTGGAGTGCGGGGCTATCCGGCCGGTGCTGAAGGCGGCACTCGCGCTTACGCCGGTACGATCGAGTATCGGGCTCCGCTGCTGGCAACGTCGCGAGGATTTCGATTCATCCCCGTTTTCGTCGATCGCACGTCGCTAACTTTCTTCGGCGAGACCGGTCGCGCGTTTTGCCCATCGACGGCGGACACCGTCAACGGCGTCTGTGGTCCGGCCAACATCGGGAACCCGTCGATGACCTCGGCGGGCGCTGAGCTCAACATCGACACCGGACTACAGCTCGATCTGCAGGCGCGCTTCAGGCTCGGTGTCGCGTTCCCATTGGCCAACCGTGAGGAATTGGGGGCGGCGAGGGCGCAGGTCTACGGCACCTTTGGCGCATCATTTTAGGCCTCGTGAAACCAGGCAAACGTACGTCTCGACGCTCCCGCCGAGCGTCTCAGAGCGCGCCACAATCGTGATATTTTCAGAAGAAGGCGGTGCGGTCAACCCGGCGATCTAACCGCAAGCCTGAGGTGTACTTAGAGCATGCGAGGCCGCTCGCCGGGATTCGGCCGCGAGGTGCGTGATATGCAAGAAGTTCGAGAGCTTGGCCGCCCGATCAGGCTTCGCGTGGATAACCCGAGGCCCGGCATTTATTCGTGATGTGGATTACCTAAGTTGTTGAGCAGCAAGGACATAATTCTAGACTGGCGCGGACTCACGAATGCGGGTAGTATGCCTGCCCGCGTCGAAACCACCCGATGCCCAAGCGTGCAGTCCTGAGTCCATCGTCATCTAGTTGACAACCTTTTTTGCTAGCGGAGAGTTGTATCTAATGCCCATACCTGCCGTGCCGCCCGAAGGCGAAGCCCAGTTGAACGACAACGCGCGCACCGTGATCGGAAAACGCTATCTGGTCAAGGACGCGACGGGCACGCCGGTGGAGCGACCGGAAGACATGTTCTGGCGCGTTGCCGGCACCGTTGCCGACGCTGACCGGCGGTATGGGGCGAGCGACACCGAAGTGACCGAGACGGCGGGTGAGTTCTACCGCCTCATGGTCGAGCGCCGCTTTGAGCCAAACTCTCCGACCTTGATGAACGCGGGACGCCCCCTGGGCCAGCTCTCCGCGTGCTTCGTCCTGCCCGTAGAAGATGCTCTCTCAAACGGCCGCGACGGCATCTATGACACCCTGCGCTCGATGGCGCTGATTCATCAGTCCGGCGGCGGTACCGGCTTCGCATTCTCGAAGCTGCGCGGCAAGGGCTCGATGGTTCGCTCCACGACCGGAGTCGCGTCCGGCCCGGTGTCATTCATGAAGCTGTACGATGCATCCACCGATGCGGTGAAGCAGGGTGGGACCCGGCGCGGCGCCAACATGGGGATTCTGCGCGTTGATCATCCCGACATCATGGATTTCATCACCTGCAAGGAAGACCTGACCCAGATCACCAACTTCAACATCTCGGTCGCCGTCACCGACAAGTTCATGTCGGCCGTGAAAGCAGGGACGACCTACGATCTCATTGATCCGAGCACCGGCAAGGTGTCGGGTCAGCTCGACGCGCGCACCGTCTGGGACAAGATGATCGACGGTGCGTGGAGAACCGGCGAGCCGGGCTGCTTCTTCATCGACGAAGCCAATCGCTTCAATCCCGTTCCCCACGTCGGCCAGTACGAGGCAACCAATCCGTGCGGCGAGCAGCCACTTCTCCCGTACGATGTCTGCAACCTAGGCTCGATCAACGTCGGCTACTATGTGAAAGACGGCCAGATGGATTGGAACGCACTCCGTCGCGACATCCATCTCTCGACGCATTTCCTCGACAACATCATCGACGTCAACAAGTATCCGCTGCCGGAAATCGACGCGCTGTCCAAGAGAATTCGTCGCATCGGTTTCGGCATCATGGGCTTCGCGGATGCGCTCGTCCGTCTCGGCATCGCCTACAACAGCATCGAAGGTGTGGAATTCGGTCGTCAGCTCCAGAAATTCGTCGACGTCGAATCCAAGAAGGAGAGCGAGCGCCTCGCCAACGAGCGCGGTCCGTTCCCTGAGTGGGCGCGGTCGATCTGGGGTCCCGACGAAACCTGCGCCCGGGATGCGCGAGGCAATCGCGTCCGGCCGATGCAGATGCTCCGCAACTGCAACGTGAACACCATCGCGCCGACGGGAACGATCTCGATCATCGCCGGCTGTTCGTCAGGGATCGAGCCGCTGTTCGCCGTCGCCTTCATGCGGAATCAGGCCGGTGTGCTGATGCCCGACGTGAACGAGGATTTCGTCTCCATCGCGAAGAAAGAGGGATGGTACTCCGACGAGTTGATGGAGAAGATCGCCAAGGAGGGCCACATCCACTTCGATGAAGTCCCGAAGCAGTGGCAGCGCGTTTTCGTCACCGCCCACGACATCACGCCCGAGTGGCACGTCCGGATGCAGGCGGCTTTCCAGGAGAACTGCGACTCCGCAATCTCCAAGACCACCAACTTCCCGCACGCGGCTTCGCAGGAAGATGTGCGCTCGATCTACGAGCTCGCCTATGCGCTGAAGTGCAAAGGAGTGACGGTGTATCGCGATGGCTCGCGCGACAATCAGGTACTGTCCACCGGCGCGACCGAGCAGGCCAAGGCCGAGCGCGATGGCCGCGCCGAACGTGGCGAGCTGCACGGCACCATCGCCGAGCTCGAGGCCGAGAATGCGCGGCTCAAGCAGGCGCTGTTTGACGCGGAAGCGGAGAACCTGCAGCGTCGCGCCAAGCGCGCGCGGCCCGACACCCTGCGCGGCATCACGACTCGCATCGAGACACCACTCGGCACCATGTTCCTGAACATCACCGAGGATGATCGGGGCCAGCCTTTCGAGGTCTTCATCAACCTCGGCAAGGCGGGCGGCGCGGCGATGGCTGACGCCGAAGCAATCGGCCGCCTGATCTCCCTCGCTCTGAGATCGGGGATCCCGATTCGCGAGGTGCATCGCCAGCTGCGCGGCATCGCATCCGACAAGGCGATCGGCCTCGGGCCGAACAAGGTGCTCTCGGTGCCAGATGCAATCGGTATCGCGCTCGAGAAGTGGATGCGCGAGAAGCAGGGCGTCCAGCAGGATCTGCTCGGCGGCTCTGCGGCGGCGCCATCACCAGTGGAGATCATTCAACCAAAGCCGGCACCTATCGCCGGCGACGAGCCCCAGGCGCAATACAGGTTCGATGCCCTGAATCGGAGCGAATCGTTCATCGGGACGTGCCCGGACTGCGGCTCATCGCTGGAGTTCGCCGAAGGCTGCGCGAAGTGCCACGTGTGCGGTTTTTCGGAGTGCGGGTAGAGCGGTAACGGCCTCGACCGGTCCCGCGCGGGAACTGCAACAGAACGGGCGGGAGGCGCCTGATCCCAGACGCCTCCTGCCCGTTCTGTTGCAGTTGTAGCGACAGACGGGCTACGTCACCCCGCCGAACCACCTCGCCCTCCTGATCCCCCGCTCGACGAGATCCGGCGGCCCGTGCTCCTTCCCGAGCTTCCAGGCGAAGTCCATCTCTTCGTTGACCGCCGCCAACGCGAAACGCGATTCCTTCACGAGTAGAAACGCGGCGTAAAGGAGCAGGGCTGCACCGGCGAGGCCCAACGCGACGGGCAGGAAGGTAAAGTGGGAGCTTGTGATTGCGACGAGCCCGACCGCCACGCTGGTGCCGACGAAGAATCCGAGCGCCCCGTACAGCCGCGACAGCGCGCGCTGCAGCAGCCGCGAGCGGGTCGTCGCGAAATCGAGCTGCACGAACAGCATCCGGCGCTCTTCTTCGCGGGGCTCGGAGCGCTGCTCGGACGCGCGGGGTGCAAGCGCGCCCGAGATCTCCCTGGTTCGGGCCACCGCTTTGCTGAGGCGATCGGATGTGGCGAGAATGAGGGAGCCGCAGGCGGAGATCAGCACCGCCGGGGTGATCATCGCCGACAGAACTGAGATCGCGTCCGGGAACTTTGTGACCAGGCCGGCCTCTAATAGAGGTCCCATGCCTGAATAATGGGGTCTACCGCGAGGCTGGAATAGTCGGTCTTGCCTTTTCCCGCTCCCGAGTGCTCCGTTTAGGCACCACCTCCACGGATACCCCAAGAA
>DASSNV010000278.1:0-2809 GCA_035701245.1 Gemmatimonadaceae bacterium
AACCCTCCAGCTCGATCTGATCCACCTCTGGAAGACCATGGTGGAACCGCAGAACGAGGCGCGGCCCGATCCGCGACTCACCAATACCGACGGCGACCAGCTGGTGTTCCTGACCGATCACTTCGAGATCGCTGCGTCCGACTCCTCCGCGGTCGTCGCCCGCCTCGCTTCATTCCCCGGCGCTCAGGAACCAGAGGAAGGCGAGCCCGGCAAGGCCGAAACGGTGATCGTCGTCACGAAACCCGGGAATAGAACCATGAAGTCGTGGGACAATACCGTCATCGGCCGGATCGTCATCGCCGGGCGGCGGATGCGAGTCGAGTCCAATTCCGTCCGTCGCGGGGACGAACTTCGCGATGCCCTCAACACGCACCTCGGCGATCTGGTGCGGTACCGACTTCGAGACGAGACGAGTCAGCAGGCCATGTTCCAGATCGCGCATGAGAGCCGCGACAAATCGGCCAAGGCCAGCGCGTCACCACAGACGCCAGAGCTCATCGCGATGGCAAGAGACCTCAGGCAGCGTTACATGGTCGACTGGCTGGACCAGGAAGTACCCGCGCTCGGCGGGTTGACGCCGCGCGAAGCGGCCCGGTCGCCCAAATCCAGAAAGTCGCTCGAGACGCTGTTGAGGGAATTCGAGTACCACGAGTCGCGCCATCCGGAAGACGAAAGGATCGACATCGGCGAGGTGCGAGCGGCGCTGGGAATGCCCGGGTAGTCGGATGCGTGTTTTAGACTTCTAGCCGCGTTGAGCATTGTGCGGGCACGGTCGACAGAAAGGTCGACCTCGCTGTTTTGAGCCGATCAGCTCAAGAGGAGACCGACATTCGTTCGCGAAACCAGTCAGCGAGTCGGACCTCGGCGACCGAACCGGCTGCAACGCCTTCCATCGTCAGGACGATGTCCGGTTCGGCAACCTCGAGGTCGTGACCGTTCAAGCTGAGGAAAACATAGGCGGCCATGAATGCGGTCCGCTTGTTACCGTCAACGAACGGGTGATTCTTCGCCAGCCCGAACGCGTAGGCGGCAGCCAGAACCGCGAGGTCGGGCCGAGCCACGTAAGCGGACTTGTGATGGGGGCGCGCGAGCGCGGATTCGAGAAGACCTTCGTCCCTTATACCGGGCGAGCCGCCGTGCTCACCGAGTTGACCGGCGTGCACGGCTTCGACCATCTGGCGGGTGAGCCACCGCAGCCGGAGCTTCGGGCGTCGCACGCCTCAGCGCGACAGTTGGCGGAGCGCGTTCCGGAATTTCCTGGCGCCGCGGGCGTAGGCGGCCATCGCGTCGGCAAAGTCAGGGTCGAAGGGCGTGATCAGCAGACCCTCGCGCGTCTCGACGACGTTGACAGTATCGCCGGCCTCGAGGTGAAACCGCTCGAGCATGCTTTTCGGCAGCACCGTCGCTATGGAGCCACCGATTTTCTTGAGAGTCTGTCGCCGAACCATCGCCGTTCCTTCGGAAGAAGGACGGAATATAGCTACAATAGTTATATTTGCAAATGAGACCGGCGCGGTCAGTCGCTGCAGCGATCAGCGCGATTCGATCGCCGCGGAATCCTTGAGCAACGCGTCCACCACCTGCGGATCGAAGTGCCGGCCACGCTCGCCGACGATCTTCCTCAGAGCTTTCTCGATCGACCACGCGCCGCGGTAGGGGCGGTTGTGAGTCAATGCATCGAAATAATCCGCTACTGCAACGAGCCTGGACTCCAGCGGGATCTGCTCTCCGCTGACCTGGTCCGGATATCCGCCGCCATCCCAACGCTCGTGATGGCTGCGCGCGATTAGCTCCGCGGTCCGCACCAGCGCCGAGCTGCCGCCGGCAAGCATCGACGCACCGATGCTGACGTGCGTCTGCATGATGCACCGCTCCTCGCGGGTGAGCCGGCCTGCCTTGCGCAAAATCGCGTCGGGAATGCCGATCTTGCCGACGTCGTGGAGCGGAGCCGCCCGACGAATCAGATCCACCCGGTCGACCGACAATCTCAGTCGCATCGCCAGCCGCGCGGCGAGCTCGCCGACTCTCTGCGTGTGCTCGCCCGTTTCGTCGTCGCGGAATTCCGCGGCCGCTGCAAGCCTCTGCAATATCTCCAGCTGCGCCTGTTCCAGCTGCCGGGTACGCTCGGCCACGTTCTGCTCGAGCTGCGCGTTCTGGTGGCGAATCGTGCTGTAGAGAGAGCGGGTCTCGAGCAGGTTCTGGATGCGCAGCACCACTTCGGTGGCGTCGAACGGCTTGAGCAGAAAATCCTTCACTCCGCTCGCCAGCGCGCGGCGCTTGGTTTCCGAGTTGGAATCGGCGGTCAGCATCACCACCGGCAGATAGCCGATGCCGAGGTGCGGGCGAATCGAGTCGAGCACGGTAAAGCCGTCGAGCTTCGGCATGTGCAGATCCAGCAACACCAGGTCGGGCGCCCACGTGTTCACCAGCGACACGCCGACGGCGGGATTGGTGGTGCTGTTGACGTTCACGAAGCCGGCGGTGCGGAGGATACGCTTGAGCACATCGACGTTGGCCTGGTGGTCGTCGATGATCAGAATGCGCGCCTCGCCCCAGGTGTTGGTCCGGACGAGCGAGACGTGCGACATCTGCCGGTAGACCGGGTTTCCCGCGGGGGTTCGTAAAGGGGCGGACATTCTATGGCGCTCGTTGTGGAAGCGTAGGAACCGCGAAGCTCAGCAATAAGACGATTTGGGCGGGGCTACTGTATCGGGAAGGGGGAGGCGGGAAGCGGCAGCGGGGTTCGGGGGGTGTTCGGGCGGTCTCGGGCTACCGACCAAGCTCGGCTGTTACGGCGTAACTCCAAGTC
>DASSNV010000279.1:0-29051 GCA_035701245.1 Gemmatimonadaceae bacterium
GATTCTGACGGAGTCGATGCGGCTGTATCCGCCGGCGTGGGCGGTTGGACGTCGCGCCATCGCCGATTTCGAGATCGGAGGATACCGGATTCCCGCGCGGTCGATGGTGTTGATGTCGCAGTACATCACCCACCGGGATCCCCGATTTTATCCGGAGCCGGAACGGTTCGATCCCGATCGCTGGCTGCCCGATGCCGTGGCAACGAGACCAAAGTTCGCGTATTTCCCGTTTGGCGGCGGCACTCGCATCTGCATTGGCGAGCACTTCGCGTGGATGGAGGGTGTGCTCGTGCTCGCCACCGTCGCTCAGAAATTTCGACTCCGCTATGTCGGCGCGGCGAAGCCCGACATCGACCCCAGGATCACGTTGCGCCCCCGCGACGGGATGGCGATGCGCATCGAGATCCGCTGAAAGCGCAGCACTACCGGGGCGACGGCAGCGTCACCAGCACCGAGGTAGCGAGCAGCACCAGTCCGGCAAAGGCGAGCTCCATCGTCGCCGAGCGGCGAATTCTCTGCTCGGTTCCTTCACCACCGAGCGATGGCCGCACACGTCGCCAGTTCCAGGCGCCCAGGGCGACGACGATTGCCACGAAGATCAGCTTGATGACCAGAGTGATTCCGTAGCCCGTCGTCCACAGAGACGACACCCGCTTGAGATGCATCCACGCGGTGGTCAGTCCGGTCAGTGCGACGACGCTGGCAGCGGTCAGCGCGAGCGGAGAGAATGAGTTCACGAGCTCTCCCACGAGCTGGGCTCGCTGAGCTCCGCCGGATGCGCTTCGCATTACGCCGCGAATGCCGATGATCGTCAACACCAGGAGCGTGCCTATCCACGTCGATGCGGCGAGAATGTGGACGGCGTTCACTTTCCCGGCGCCGCGGCCCGTGTACAGCGGCTGAAGCACCGCGATCAGGATGCACACTGCGGCGATCGCCCAGCCTGCCGATCTCAGCGCGCGCACCATCGCGAAGCCGATGGCAGCCAACACGAGCAGAATCATCTTGAGCTCGAACGGATTGCGATTGCGCGGGAGCAGCTGCCCATACGCCTTGTGCTCGACGAGCGAGGCGATCCATGGCCCGCCCAAATATGAGATAAGCAGAAGAACTACGCCGAGGATGCCGAGCAGTGCAGCATTGTCGGGCTGCAGGATCGTTCTTGCATCTTCCGAGATTCCACGCACGCGGCGCACGATCGCGTATCTGAATCCGATCGCGCCGACAGACAGAAACCATCCCACGAACTGTACGAGCTCGAAAAAGGACTCGCGCAGCGAGAAGCCCGGCGGTGGTCCCGGTGGTGGTCCCGACTGCACGACCTGCTGCAGAAGCGCGAAAGCAGTGCTCAGGATTTTTTTCTCTCCCTCCCGATCAGGGAGGCGTCGTAGTGTTCCAGAAGGTCAGCTGGGCCATCGTATATCTCGACCGCGCCTTTGAGATCGGCGTCCTTCCAGCCACCCGATCGAAACGCAATGACGCGCACGCCGGCTCTGGTCGAAGCTTCGACATCGTACGGCGTGTCGCCGATCATCACGAGCTGACTTGGGGGAATCTCGCTCTCCGCGACGGCCGCGTGGACGATGTCGGGGTCGGGCTTGGATCGCTTCGCGTCACTGGCGGTCGCCCGCTCTTCCATCAGGCCGGCGACATCCGCCGCCTTGAGCAGACTCTCGAGCTCCTTGTCCTTTGCCGAAGTCGCGACCAGCGGCTTCAGGCCGTCGTCGCGCACGCGCTGAACGAGCTGACGTGAGCCTTTCAGCGGCTGCAGCCGGGGGAGATAGCGCTCGCGAAAGATCTCCGAGCGCCGTTTCGTGAGCTTCTTCCCTTCCTCGGAGTCCTGACTGACTCCAATCGTATCCGGCAGCAGCTTGTCGCCGCCCATCCCGATCAGCGGTCTTACCACATCGAACGGCACCTCGTAACCCGCCTCCGCGAAGGTCTCGACCCAGGAGCTCGCGTGGGCGTCGTTGCTGTCTACGAGTGTGCCGTCGATGTCGAAGATTACGCCTTTGAGCGACAGCTTACTGCAGGCTCTTCTGAATCGATTGCGCCAGGTCGAGGTGTCCCTGAATGACCGGTGCCGCTTTCTGGATCAGATTCTTGAGCTCGGTATTCTGGGTCTGTCCCGCTGCCTTGGTGGCGAGGTCGAGCACTGCCTTGTGGGCATCGACTTCAGCATCGATGTAGGCCTTGTCGAAATCCTTGCCCTTGGCGGTAGTGTTCAGGGTGTTGGTCTCGTTCTGCGCCATTGGCTGCACGGGATCATCCGATGGCGCCGCCGGCGTGACGTTCAGCTTCTTCGCGAGAGCTGCGCCCTGCGCACGAAGCGTATGATGGTCGCGCATCATCCGGCGGGCGAAATCGCGCACCTTGGAGTTCGTGCCTTTCGTCACGGCGATCGCACCCGCCGCGCTGTCAGCCGCGTTCGCTTCGTCGAGAAGCGCCACGATGTTTGCGTCGCTCCAGGTTCCGCTGGTAGTGCTCGACGCGCCGGCCATTGCGGAGGTGTCGGCCGACATTGTGGACGACGCTGCCGTGGTGTCGCTGCCGTAGTTGTCCTTCTTGCTGCACGCGACGAGTGTAAAGGTCGCGACGGCGAGCGCGGCCAGCGTGGATCCCGATCTGTTCATGAACATGTCTTTCTCCCTCGAGCTTGGTCGTAACACCGCTGCGTTGAGCTAGGCGGCGTCCTTCGTTTCGCGAGGGATTCTGGCAAAAAGCGTACGCACTATAGCGTTTTGCCTACTGCGGTCGAAGGCGCAATCGCGGGCCGCGCGAGCAGGCTGTTGAAGACGTTTCCTTCCCCAAATCGCGAAAACGCGCTCTTTACGTCGAGCGCCAGAGTTCTGAAGCGGTCCGCGGAAGCCGCCGAAACAGGTACGGTCGAAAAAAGAATGACCGCAAAGAGGTCTCCGGTGAACAGCATTCCCCCGAACCCGACCACGGACTTGATGCCGTACTGGCTGACGAACTCGTCCTGGGCGGGGATGTACGGACTTCCAAGGGCGTTCTCGACGTGAAACACGCCGTGGCGCTTGCCCGACAGCTCCTTCACCACTTCTGGCGAAGGCTCGAGCAGTGCCGAGAGCTCCATCCCCAACTCCTTGATGAGCTGCGAGATCATCGGCGCCTTCTCCACAATCTCCGGACTCGGCAGCGGTATGGTGCGATGTCCGCGCGAGAGATGCCGCGAATTCCAGGAAGCGGTTTCGCCAACCGTGGCCATCAGCGTCAAACATTTCATCGACGCGGTCGGCGGCTCGCCACCCATGCTCCGGCGCGCAAAGCTCTGGAGATCGGAGTCGAGTGCGCCGAAGGGATGGGTCTTGTAGCACCGAACCAGCGCGCATGCGCGGGATTTGCCCGGCCCGTGTAGCTCGTCGTACAGAAAGCGGCAGATTCGCTGCGCCGAGGCCTCGAGAGTCGACGCACCCACCGCCGCCTCGCGGAGTCTCAGGCTGCACTTCAGCATATCGCCGAGATCGAACTTGCTCAGGTCGTAGGTCATGGCTAACCAGTACCGGATGGCTGGTTGAAGTGGCGATGAGTTTTGAGACCTATATTAGTACGCCAAATCCTGAATTCGCGCTGCCTTTATTTCGAGCCGCGCGAACGAATTCGTCACTCGACAATGCACCTTCCGAGCCGAGAGAAACAAATGGCTGATTTGCGCCGCGTTCGGGTCTTCGCCAGCTATCTAACGGTCGTGCTTGCGGGCGTACTCGCTTGTGCGGCAACAAGCTCCGGCGGATTGGGCACCCCTCGACCCCGGATAGTTCACGCCGATACAGCCGCGTTGCGCAAAAAGCTCGACTCGATCGCCGACGCCCACCATGGCGTCGTGGGTTACAGCATCATCGATATGGAAACGGGAGCACGAATCAGCCGGCGGGGCGACGAGACCTTTCCGACCGCAAGCCTGATCAAGGTCGCGATTCTGGTCACGGTTTACGACCTTGTCGCGAAAGGCCAGCTGTCGCTGGACGACCCGCTCACCGTGCTCAGGATCGACCAGGTGCCGGGCTCGGGAATCATCCAGTTTTTGCACAACGGGACCGTGCTCACCGTGCACGACGCGGTGTGGCTGATGTGCACCATCAGCGACAACACGGCCACCAACCTTCTGCTCGACCGCATCATCATCAGGCGCGTGTGGGCGAAGATGGACTCGCTCGGACTCCACAACACCAAGGTCCACTCCAAGAGCTTCCTTCGCATATCCAGCGTTGCGATGGACAGCTCGGCGAAATACGGACTCGGTGTGACGACACCGAACGAGATGGCGCATCTCTTCGAGCTGCTAGCGCAGGGAAAGGCGGTTAGCCCGAGCGCCGATTCGGCGATGCTCGACATTCTCGAGCACAACGGCACCGATTTCATGCTCCAGCGCTACGTCGGTGGTGTGCGCGCCGCGCACAAGGACGGCGAGACCGATCAGGTAAGAACCGAGTGCACGCTATGGTATCTGCGCAACCGCGTCATCGCCTGCGTGATGACAAAGGAAAATCAGGATCAGCGCTGGATCCTGGACAACGAGCCGCAGCTGACGATGGCCAACATGGGGCTCGCGATCGTCAACGCCTTTGGCGGAGTCCCGCCGGCGCCGGCTACGGAGTAGCGCTAGATCACCCGATGCCGGCCGCTCGAGCGAGACGCGAGAGCGCGCACATCCGATGGCGTCAGCAAAGTGTCGAAGTGCGCTGAGCGCTCATCATAGTGACTCAGCAATTCGTCGGCGCCGGGCGCGATGACAGCACGCTCGTAGTCGATCCCCGCGAAAGCCCGCACCGCCGCGAAATCGATGAACTGCGTGATCGTGACGAACTCGATTTCCTTGTTCGCCGCCTCGCGCCGCAGCAGATATGCGCCGAGGTAGCCGCTGATCCGATGAATGCCGGGCAACACGTCAGTGCGGAGCATTGACTCGAACCTGCTGGCGTCTTCGACGTCGGTCCAGCCGTGCCAGATTCTACTAATCATGATGTCCTCCAGGTACGCCACACCTCAGTGGCCGGTGCGTTCTACGGTCTTGCCGGTAAAGTTCTCAGTGCTCAGGTCCTTCGACGCCAGCGAGCGCACGTACGCAGTCAGCATCCAGATCTGGTCATTGGAGATGCGCCCGCCCCACGCCGGCATTCCGTCGGGCCTACCCTGGTAGATGGACTCGAAGACCTCGCCTGGAGCGCCGCCGAAGTGCCAGCGACCGTCCTGGAAGCTTGGCCCCATTGCGCCCGATCCTTCTGCACCGTGACAATCGAGGCAGTTGTAGGCGATGAAGAGCTGGCCACCGGTTTTGATGGCGTCCCGATTTCCATCGTACGGGTTCCTCACTGCGACGGGAGTAACCGCGAGCGGAAACCCCGCCGGCAGATTCTCTTCATGCTGCATCAGCCGCAGACTGTCACCGGCGACCGTTAGATGGCTCGTCGAGGTGTCAGTTGATGCCGCGGTGCTCGAGGCATTCGTCTCCGCTGGCGTTGCGACTCTCTTGCACGCGGGAAGGCATGGCACAGCAACAGTCACGGCGGCGTACAGGTATCGGCGCAATCTGGCACCCCTAGTCAAAAAGGCGGCAGGTGGGAGAGATGGTCAGAGGCACAGGTGTCAGTTTATCCGGCGCATTCCATAGTGGCGTGACACAGCGAGAATGCGAGTAGAAAAACTGTTACCAGAGCATCTCTGCGCATTCTCGCCCACCTGCCACCTTCTTGACTGTGGATGCCACCCGCCGGCGGCCACCCAGTATCCACGCCACCCATTCCGCATTTCGTAGTCAGTCTCTTGTCCTCAATCAATCCGCAATCAACAATGCAGTTGGTCCGAGCCCTCGATCCGCCCTAGAGTGAGAACACGAACAACTCTCCTCCCCAGCTCGTCCACCGGCTGATGTCGGGCAGCGTAGTGCCACGCTCGCGGACGTCGTACGGCAGATTCGCCGCGACGTCGCCCGCGATGAGCAGGCCCATGTCTCCGCCAATCCCTGCATAAATCGCGACATACTGTTTTCCGTCGGGACCAGTGTAGGTGACCGGATTGCCGACCACCCCTGAGCCGACCTTGAACCGCCAGAGGACCTTACCGCTCCGCGCATCTACGGCCTTGAACCAGCCGTCGAGGGTGCCGTAGAAAACGACCCCGCCCGCTGTCGCGAGCGCGCCGCCCCACACCGGATACGGCTCCTTGATGCCCCACACTTTTTTGCCCGTGGTCGCATCCCAGGCAATGAACTCGCCGCGATAGCCACCCGGTCCACCTTTTTCCGGCGCGTTGCCGCCGATGAACGGTGTGCCGGCGATGTAAGTCACCGCGCGCGCCTGAAAATCCATGCAAAGGTTGTTGGTTGGCACGTAGAACAGCCCGGTCTGCGGTGAGAAGGCGGCCGGCTGCTGATTCTTGCCGCCCTCGAGACTCGGGCAGATGTCCTGGACGTTCTTGTCCTGCGCCGTCTTCTTGGTCTCGACGACTTTCGGGCGACCGGTCGCCAGATCGATCCCCGTCGACCAGTTCATAGGCACGAACGGCTCGGCGAGAATCACCTCGCCCGTTGCACGATCGATGGTGTAGGCGAAGCCGTTGCGGTCGAAGTGAACAAGGACTTTGCGCTCGCTGCCTTTGATCGCCAGGTCGACGAGGATGTTCTCGTTGACGGCGTCATAGTCCCACATGTCGTGCGGCGTCACCTGGAATGCCCACACCAGCTCGCCGGTATCGGCGTCGCGCGCCAGAATCGACGCCGTCCACTTGTTGTCACCGATGCGCTGATTCTCGTTCCACGGCCCGGGGTTGCTGGTCCCGTGATAGATGAGATTGAGCGCCGGATCGTAGGAGATCCATCCCCACACCGCGCCCCCACCGGTCTTCCAGGTGTCGCCCGGCCATGACGTAACGCCTAGATCCTTGCCGCGATCGTGGGCGTAGAACGTCTTCATCTTCGGTCCGACCTTGACGTCCTTATCAGGGCCGATGTTGTAGGCGCGCCAGACCTCTCTGCCCGTCGGGGCATCGAGCGCCGCGATCCAGCCGCGCACACCCATCTCGCCACCGCTCGAGCCGACGATGACTTTGCCCTTCACGACTATCGGCGCCATGGTGATGGTTTCGCCGCGCGACAAGTCGCCCATCTTCGTGCGCCACACCTGCTTTCCGGTCGCGGCGTCGACCGCGATGGTGTGTCCGTCGAGCAGATTGTAGAAGATCTTGCCGTCGGCGTACGCCGCGCCGCGATTGACCACATCGCAACACGCGCGACCGATCGCCTGCTGTGCGTTCTCCGGCCGAAACTTCCATTTGAGCGGCTGCCCCGTCTGGGCAAGATCGATCGCGTACGAGACGTTCGGATACGGAGTCACCACGTACATCGTGTTGCCGACGACGAGCGGCTGGCCTTCGTGGCCGCGCAGCACTCCCGTCGAGAACGCCCAGGCGACCTTGAGATTCGCAACGTTCTGCGGCGTGATCGAAGCGAGCGAACTGAATCGCGAGCTCGCGTAATCTCCCGCCGGCATTTGCCACTCTCCGGCAGGTCCGGCGTGTGCCACCGCGATGCGGGCTCCCGAAACGGCGCCCGCGCCCGTCGCCGCCGACACTGTTGCTTGCGGCTCGGCGGTCGACGAGGAATCAGAGTCCCGCGCCGCGCCGCTGCCATTGCAGGCGATTGCCGTCAACGCGATTGCAGCGGTTGTTGAGATGCGCATCATCGACATCGGCTCGAGCTACCGGCGCGCGGGAATCAGATAGTCCTGCGCGGCGATCATCTGCCACTGCCCGTTCCGACGCTGCCAGGTGTCGGTGAATCGGTACCTTCGATCGAAGTTGCTTCCGCTGCCACGACCGCGGAGATGGAGGATGCCGGTGATGACCTGCACATCGCCGAAGTCGTGCGCTTGCATTCCCTCGTTACGCGCCCACGTGACCCGATCGGGGCCGGTCACGCTCCTGATCACGTCGTCGCGGCTCATGAGCTGCGCGTCTTCCGTGTAAACGAAGTTGGGCGCGAGCAATCGCTCGAAGGTCTGTGCATCGCGTTTTACCACGGCCGTCGTCCACTGATCCTCGAGCTTGATCGGAAGTGGCGGATTCGGTCGCGGAACGGGACGCGCACTGGTCGGCGCCGGAGCCTGCGGCGCTGGAACACCACGCGTCTGCGCGCCAAGGTGTGCAGACGCCGCCATCAGCAGTATCAGCGCAACCGAAGTGTTCGTCATGATTTCTCCTCTCAAATGCGCTGTCAGATTACGTAAGGAATGAAGCGCTTCCGCGCTTTCATGAAATCCCGGTACGGCTCGCCGATCGTCTCGGCGAGAGCGCGCTCCTCGATGGTGACGCGATACCAGTAAGTCAGCATCGATCCCGCGATTAACAGGATCAGGCTCACCCAGTTGCCGAGCGCGAAACCGATTCCACTGAACATCATCATGCCGGCGGTATACGACGGATGCCTGACGAGACGGTATGGGCCGGTTTGAATGACCGGTTGATCACTGTGCGCCCGGACGTCGCCGGTGAAGTATTCGCCGAGCGTTCTGAAGCAATACCTTCTGAGCATACTGCCGAGCAGTATCAGCGAGATGCCTACGGCGAACAGCGGCAGCTGAATGCGCGCCGGGACCATCCATGATCGGACAAACGAAAGTGGAAAGGCGAGAAACAATGCGATCCACATTCCACCGAGCAGTACCTGGAGGGAGCCCCCGTCCCTCGACGCTTCACCGGTCCTTACGTTCCTGACACCACCGGTGACGATCCGCCATTCGGGTACGAACGCCCAGACGTAAACCGCCCAGAACACCAGCGCATACGGCCAGGTAAAAGGCAGCGGTCTCATGCTGGTTAAATAGCACCAATATTGCCCATCCGCCAACATCGATGACCGCCCCGCCACAGCAGCGCGCGTCCGCTCGCAAGCCGCTGCATCTCACCAGAGCTCTTCAGCACCGAAACTATCGCCTGTTCTTCAGCGGGCAGACCGTTTCGCTGGTCGGAACCTGGATCACCCGCATTGCCACCAGCTGGCTCGTCTACCGGCTCACTGGCTCGGTTTTCCTGCTCGGCATCGTCGGCTTTTTCGGTCAGATCCCGACGCTCGTTCTCGCTCCATTCGCCGGTGTTCTGGTCGATCGCTGGAACCGCCACCGCATCCTCGTCATCACCCAGGTGCTGTCGATGCTGCAATCGGTCGGGCTGGCGGTGCTCACCTTTGCTGGAATCATCACCGTCACCGACATCCTGTTGCTCCAGCTGGCGCAGGGGATGATCAATGCCTTCGACACTCCAGCGCGTCAGGCGTTCGTCGTCGAGATGGTGGAGGATCGGGCCGATCTGCCGAACGCGATCGCGCTCAACTCATCGATGGTCAACGCGAGCCGCATTGTGGGGCCTTCCATCGGCGGAGTGCTCATCGCCGCGTTTGGCGAGGGGTGGTGCTTTGCTCTAGACGCCATTTCGTACATCGCTGTGCTGGCGTCTCTGCTCGCGATGCGCGTCGAGGAGCGTCCGGCGCGCGCCACCAAGACCGCTGTTCTCCACGACCTGGCCGCTGGGTTTCGGTACGTCGGCAGCTTCGCGCCAACGCGCGACTCACTGCTTCTCGTTGCGCTCGTCGCGACGATGGGGATGCCGTACACCGTGCTGATGCCGGCGATTGCCGCTGCCGTTCTCCACGGCGGTGCCCACACTCTCGGCTATCTAATGACCGCATCGGGTGTCGGCGCTCTCGTCGGCGCGCTTTACCTGGCGTCGCGCCGGTCGGTGCTCGGACTCGGGCGCGCCATCGTCGTTGCCACGATCACCTTCGGGCTTGGATTGATCGCATTCTCGTTATCGCACCACACATGGCTGTCGCTGCTCATTCTGCCTTTCGTCGGCGGAGGCATGATGGTGGAGATGGCCTCTACCAATACCATTCTTCAGACTATCGTATCGGACGACATGCGCGGGCGGGTGATGTCGTTCTACGCCATGGCCTTCCTCGGCACGGCACCGCTGGGCAGCCTGCTGGCTGGATCTCTGGCGGCGCACATCGGTCCGATGGAGACCGTGATGTTCGGCGGTTTCGCGTGCGTGATCGGAGGCACAGTCTTCGCGCTGCGACTGCCGCGGCTGCGCGACCACGTCAGGCCGATCTACGTCGAGCGGGGAATCCTGGCCGCCGCTGAGATCGAGGGAGGCTCGAAATCGCTGTGAATGATTGCGCGCCCGATTCTTTCGCGTTCAAATTGAAGCAGCTTTGATCATTGAGTCGTACGGCGTTCCATGGTGTTGAAGCGAAACTCGTCATCGAGAAGCCCGTGATTCAAGTGGAAGTCCAGGCGCCTGCTGCTCCGGCCGCACCCGTTGCACCCGCCATCGCCCGCGGTGCGCGCACAGCGCCCGCCGCCAGCGAGATCTACGAGGGCTTTCGCGCGCAGCGCCGGGTGCTCGAGGACCAGCTCAATGATCTGCAGAACTCGCGCGCCCGGGTTGCCAGCCAGCTGGAGGATCTGGACGCCAGCGATGTGCAGCGCCCCGCGCTCGAGGCGAGACTCAAGGAGATCGACGGCCGGATCTCGAACGTCGACGGACAGCTAGCGGCGAACTCGACCCAGCTCGCCCAGGCGGCTGCCGTCCCCGGGGCGGTGGTAGAGAGACCGCCGCCGGTGTTTGTCCGCAACGGCCCGCCCGACGAAGCCTGGGTGCTCGGCGGGATGCTCATCGTCTTCGTGATGCTGCCGATCGCGATCGCCATCGCGCGCCGAATCTGGCGACGCAGTGCAGCAGTGGTGACCTCCCTGCCGCGCGAGGTCTCGGAGAGACTCGGCAGACTGGAACAGGCGGTCGAGGCAACCGCACTGGAAGTCGAGCGCATCGGAGAGGGCCAGCGCTTCCTGACGCGGCTCTTTACCGAAGGCGAAGGAGCCCGGGTGCTTGGCACCGGTGGCCAGCAGCCGGAGCGTGCGCCCGTGAACGCGAAGCGGCTACCCTGAAAACAAACAAAGCCATTCTGACACCAGAATGGCTTTGCTGATTTGGGTGGTGCCCGGGTTACCCGAGTGGAATTCGCGACTTGTTCTGGCTCAGCCAGCGATCGAAGGTTTGCAGCTCCGGGTTGAGCGTCTTCGTCTCGCTGATGCTGCGCGCATCGCAGCAATCCTGCTCGAACTCGCTGTAGAACTGGAACATGTTGCCGAGATCGTCGGCACCGGGGAATCCGAGGGCACGGAAGGCTTCGGGAGTGATCGGGTTGTACTTCACCTCCTGGCCCAGCGCTTTCGTCATCGATTTGGCGATTTGGGCCCCGCTCAGATGTCCGCCGGCGATGCCGACGGTCTGACCGATCATCTCGTCGCCTTTCTCGAAGATCGCGTAGGCCGCCTTGCCGATGTCGTGCGCGGCGATGCTGGCCATTTTTCGCGTTCCCATTGGGAGGTTGATGGCGAGCTTGCCGTCGGGACCTTTCTTCGGTCCCATCCCGAAGTAAATGAAGTTGTCCCAGTAGAACGACGTCAGCAGGAAAGTCGTCGGAACGCCGAGCTCGGTAAAGATGGCGTTGGCTTCGCCCTTGGCGTCGAAGTGCGGGACCTTGTACTTGCCCATCAGGGTGGGCATGCGGTTGTCGCTGAGCGGGACGAAGCTCCGGGTGTCCTCGAGGGTGGACCAGATGACGTGGTGGACTCCGGCATCCTTTGCGGCCTGCGCCATGTTGCGCGCCTGCGCGAGCTCCTTCTCAGGCTTGAGGTGCGCCCAATAAAAGGTGACGCAGTAAGCGCCGTGCGCGCCCTGAAATGCTTTCTTGAGTGACTTGACGTCGTCGACATCGCCGGCGACGACTTCCGCGCCCGCTTCGGCAAGTGCTTTCGCCTTGTCGGACTTGGGATCCCGGGTGATTGCGCGGGCGGTGAACGGCCCACGCTTGTCTTCGAGGATGGCGCGCACCAATCCGCCACCTTGCGCGCCCGTCGCTCCGACTACGGCAATGACTTTCTTCTCCATCTTGTCGGCCACAGCGAACCTCCTTTCCGGTTAGGCAATCGCGTTGGTCCAGATTTTCACGCCACCATATCGCGCCGTTGTGACGGTTTTGCAAGACTGAGTTCGACTACCAGTTGCCCTGCTCGCCCATGACTTCGATCGCGCGCATCAGCCGATCGGATGCGTGCCGCCAGTTCGTCTGTACGGCGCGCTGCGCCATGGCAGAGTTGCCGGTGCGAATGCCCTCGACAATCGCGTCGTGTTCGGTGCCTGCCGTTGGGACGGTGTCGAGGAGCAGCGCGATATACATCCGGATGTAGCGCTCGGCCTGTGGCTTCACGGCTTCGTGGAGTGAGCGGAGCCGCGGACCGGCGCCGGCTTCGACGTAGCGGCGGTGGAATTTCTCGTCGAGCTCGTAGAGCCTCCCCGGCTGCGCGCCTTTCGCAGACGCTGCCCGACGAAAATCCGCGTTCAGCGTGGCGAGGTCCCTGGCGAGCCTGTCGCGAGTGGATTCATTGAGCTGCGCGGCGCTCCTTGCCGCGAGTCCCTCGAGCTCACCGACGATCTCCAGCAGCTCGCCGACATCTTCCCTGGTAAGAGGCGCGACGGTCATGCGCGCCTGGTGGGTCGCCGACGCCATGACGTAACCTTCGCGCTCGAGCCGCTGAAACGCGGCGCGTACCGGTGTTCGACTGACCCCGAACCGCTCGGCCACCTCCGTTTCGACGATGCGCGCGCCGGGCGCGAGCTGACCCCGGACGATGAGGTTCCTCAGCGACTCGTAGAGCCGGTTCGCTCTCTCGGTGGCACCACCGCTGCCGGCGCGTCGGCCGGCCGATCTGGTCCGGGAAGTCCTGGAGCTTCGCTTGGGCACAGTGCCGCCAATATAACGCCGCCGACCGGAGCGACACTGTCTGCCTGTCGTCAGCTATGGGCTTCTTGCGCCATTCCGCAGTCCTCCGTATTCTTGGCCGAACGGTTTGTATACAATTTCGCATGCAAATGGAGGAATGATGTCGCTCTTCGTGCGCAAGCCGCTCGCCGTCCTGCTCGCCGAGGCAGGCGCTGGAACACTGCGTCGCGAGCTCGGACCCCTGGCGCTGGTCACTCTCGGCATCGGCGCCGTGATTGGAGCCGGCATCTTCGTCCTCAGCGGCGAAGTTGCCTCCCTCCACGCCGGCCCTGCGCTGACCCTGTCCATGGTCCTCGCCGGAGTCGCCTGCGTCTTCGCCGGCCTCTGCTACGCCGAGCTCGCGAGCATGATCCCCGTCGCCGGGAGCGCGTACACCTACGCCTACGCGACCCTTGGCGAGCTCGTCGCCTGGATCATCGGCTGGGACCTGGTGCTCGAGTACTCGCTCAGCTCCTCCACCGTCGCCGTCGGCTGGGCCGGCTACGCCGTGACTCTGCTCGGTGAGATGGGAATCACCTTTCCTCCGCAGCTCACCGGCGCGCCGGGCACCCACATCGCCCTCGCCGATGGAAGCCAGGTCACCGCGCTTTTCAATCTTCCCGCGATTCTGATCTGCCTGGCGATAACCGGACTGCTCGTGCTCGGCATCCGCGAGTCCGCCCGCGTCAACACCACCATCGTCATCATCAAGCTCGCCGTGCTGATGCTCTTCATCGCCGTCGGCATCCACTACATCGACCCCGAAAATCTTCACCCCTTCATTCCGCCCAACACGGGCGCCTTCGGATCGTTTGGCTGGAGCGGAATTCTGCGCGGCGCCGGCATCATCTTCTTCGCCTACATCGGATTCGACGCAGTGTCCACCGCCTCTCAGGAGGCGAGGAATCCGGGCCGCGACATCCCGATCGGCATCCTGGTGTCACTCGCGATCTGCACCCTCATTTACATCGCCGTCGGCATCGTCATGACGGGACTCGTTCCGTACCCCAAGCTGAACGTCGCATCACCGCTGGCGCTGGCCGTGCAATCGACTGGAGTCCGCTGGCTTCCCCCAATCGTCAACCTGGGCGCCATCTGCGGAATAGCGAGCGTGATTCTCGTCAACATGTTGGCGCAGTCGCGCATCTTCTACTCGATGAGCCGCGACGGCCTGTTGCCTCCGATCTTTGCGCGGCTGCATCCGCGCTTCCGGACCCCGCACATCACCACCGCGGCAACCGGAATCGTCATCGCCGTCGCGTCGGGCCTTTTTCCGATCAGCGTGCTCGGACAGCTGGTGAGCATGGGAACCTTGCTGGCGTTCGCGATAGTGTGTGCCGGCGTTCTGATCCTGCGGCGCACCGAGCCTGACATTCCGCGTCCGTTCAAGACTCCGTGGACTCCTGCCGTGCCGGTGATCGGAACGCTCATCTGCCTGTATCTGATGTCCGGACTGCCGCTTCCAACCTGGATCAGATTGTTCGTGTGGCTGGCAATCGGGCTATCGATCTATTTCGGCTACGGGAGAATGAGGGCGGCGACGCTGCGCTCGCGGCCAGTCGCCGAGCTCGCCTAACGCTGGAGTCGGCGCGCGAAGATCCTGTCCCAGGTTCGGAGCGCGGGTTTGGGCTTGAGATCCGCATCCACGAGTCCGACTGTCGAGAAGAGCGGCAGAATCGCGGGCAATGGCTTGGGGAAGCCGCCGAGGTCGAGGTCGGTGAACGACAACTGGAAGACGCCGAGTGCGTGGGCACTGTCGAGCACTTTGGATTGGCGCGCTATGTACTGCGCCTCGATCTCCGGAGATGACGAGAACGCGCCACGCACCGAGCCGGACGGCCAGCCGCCTTCGACCACCATCACCGGCAATGCGCGCTGACCCTTAATCCGCGAGTAGTAGTCGAGCGGGATGTCGGCCGGGGTTTTGAAACCGCCCAGATAAGGGTACGACGACAGGCCGATCAGGTTCATGAACGGGAAATCGTGCAGATCCTGCGCGATACCGACGAATAGTGTCTGCTTGCCGAGCTTTCCCCACGCGGTTTCAACCTGCACGCTGACGTACAGCGGAAGCGCGGACGCCGAATGCGTGCGACGCACATCGGCCGCCGCGTCGTTGGTCATCCGAACAACGGCCTCGTAGACCGGGCGCGGCGCAATCGCGCGCACAAGGTTGGTCTCTGCCGCGAGTCCGAGATAGTCAGGGTGCAGCATCTCGACCAGAGTGCCGACGTAGTCGCGATACAGGCGTTGCACCGCCGGCTCGGTAATGCTGCGATGCGCCGCGACCAATGCCGCCGCTTCGCTCTCGCGTGCCAGGCCGTTGGTCACATCGATCGTCACCACGAGCTTGAGATGCTTCGACCGATAGTAGTGCTCGAGGTCGACGCCATCCTTTCGCAACGCTTCCGCTGCAGATCCGCCGCCCAACAACTGCGCCCATGGAACGTCGAGGTGCATGATCGCGGCATCCGCACGCTTGCTCCAGATGTCCAGCGACTTGAGAGCAATGGCGATGTCCGGTTTCGGCGGTACAACCGAGAATCCCATGAAGTACGAGCGTGTTCCGGTGGCCACGACATCCGGCTCCGCGGCAGGCCGGGCACAGGAGATCATTACGGCGCATGCAACGGTCGCGAGTAGGAGCTTGCGGCGGGATCTCAAGGCTTCGTCCGTCGGTGCGCCGGTGCGAGCAGTCGTTCTACAAGAGCCAGGACGCCGTCGACCGCCAGCGCCAGAAGAGCGGCCGGCAGCGCGCCGGACAAAATCATGCGCGTATCGGCCAGCGCGAGTCCCGCCACGATCGGCTCGCCAAGTCCGCCGGCGCCGATGAACGCAGCCAGCGTTGCCGCTCCGACCGTGATTACTGCCGCCGTTCGAATACCGGCCATGATCACCGGAGCCGCGAGTGGCAATCTGACCCAGACGAGACGCTGCCGCGCCGTGGTTCCCAACGCCTCCGCTGCAGCGACCGCATCCGGGTCGGCGTCACGCACTCCGGTGTAGGTCCCGCGCGCGATCGGATAAAGCGCGTACAGCCAGAGCGCCACCAGCGCCGGGATGACTCCAACGCCGAGCAGTGGAATCATGAACGCGAGCAGCGCGATGGATGGAATCGTCTCGAGGACGCCCAACGTTCCAATGGTGGGCTCGGCAATTCGCCGTGCTCGCTCCAGCGCCAGGCCCAGCGGCACCGCGACCAGCACCGCTGCCAACAACGCTACGGCGACGAGAAGTAGATGCCGCGCGGTCAGCGAGCCGATGCTGGCGCGACGGTCCCAGAGGTAACGCCAGAATCCCTGGCCGGCGGATGCAGTCGCGCCGGCTGCCCGCGGACTCGCGCTGATCAGTCCGAGCACGGCGAGCTCACTTCGCGCAACCTCGGTGATGTCTTCCCGATCGACCTCTATGCGCTTGTTCAGAGAGCGCATGGTCAGCTCGTCGAGGCGTCCGCTCAACAACACGAGTGTCGCCACTGCTCCGGGCATTTCGCGCTCGAGCGTTCCGGACACAAGCGCGGCTGCTTCGTACGGCGGAAAGAAGTGGCGGTCGTCGTTCAGCGTCACGAGATCGTAGCGCGCCAGCAGACCGTCGGTCGAATAGCCATCGATGACGTCCACGGCGCCGGAAACGAGCGCCTGATATTTCACCGCCGGCGCGAGCGGTCTGACCGCCTTCGGCTTGATGCCATAGACCCGGGCGAGTCCAACGAGCCCATCGCTCCTGCCGATGAAATCCGCGGTAAATCCTGCCGTGAGATGCGGACTCTCCCGCGCCAGATCACTCAGGGTGCGCAGGTGATATCGGTCCGCGGTCGAGCGCGTAACTGCGATCGCGTAGGTGTTCTGAAATCCGAGTGGCGGAAGCCAGCGCGTGTCATAGACCGCGGCGAATCTTCCCGCGACGTGCGCGAATACCGCTCGCGGGTCAGCGAGAACGGAGTCGGCCAGGGTGTCGTGAAGAATCGCGACGAGTCCGGTTCCGGTGTACTCGGGATACACGTCGATCGCGCCGCGCCTAAGAGCGCCGAACGCGATCTCAGTCGCGCCGAGTCCGCGTCGGCGATCAACCGTGAAGCCGCGCGACTCCAGCAGCTGCGCGAACATTTCCGCCAGCACATACGATTCCCCGAACGGCTTCGACGCGACGACGACCGACCGGCGCTCCTGCGCTTGCGCCGCACCCGCCGAAAGCATCGCTATGAACAGAGCGATTCCGACGACGATGCGCAGCGGATGCATTCGGATCACGCGAGGAGTGGCTCGAGGCCCGCGCGGGCTTTCTCTATCAGCTGCGCCACGTAATCCGTCGCTGGACTTCGGACGAGTGCGCCCATGGGACCTCGCTGCTCGATCTTTCCGCTGCGCATCACCACCACCTGGTCGCCGAGTCGAGCCGCTTCCGCGAGGTCGTGGGTGACGAGCAGCGTCGTCAGCACCAGCTCTGTCCGAAGGGCGGCGAAGGTTTCCTGTAGCTCGGCGCGTGAGATTGCGTCGAGCGCGCCGAAGGGCTCGTCGAGCAGAATCACACCGGGCCGCGCGGCGATGCTTCGCGCCAGCGCGACCCTCTGCCGCTGTCCGCCCGAGAGCTCGTGCGGAAAGCGCGATCCGAAATCGGCGACGGGCAGACCAACCAGATCGAGCGCGCGTCCGGCCGCATCGTTCGCGTCGCCCATCCCTCTCAGCACCGGCACCAACGCGACGTTTCGCAGCACCCGCCAGTGTGGGAGCAGTCCTCCGTGCTGCTGCACATAGCCGATGCTCCGTCGCAGCTCGACCGGCGACTGCAGCCGGACATCCCGATCGCCGACGGTAATTTCTCCGGCGTCCGGCTCGACCAGGCGGTTGAAGCAGCGGAGCAGCGTGGTCTTGCCGGAGCCACTCTCGCCGACGATCGCGGTCGACTCGCCCGCCGCGACGTCGAGGCTGACCCCGTCCAGAGCTACGACATCGCCGAACCTGTGGGTGACGTTGCGCGCAGAGAGCCCAATCGGCATGCGTCAGGCCGGATCAGCCGCAGGCCGGCCGAGAAACACGCCGCACAGCAAGCAGACGGACATCTCGCGTTTCATCTTCGACAGATCCATGACATCTCCACGAGGTCGCGCGATCTTGAATTCGCCGGGTTTCTCGATATCTGTTCGATAGATCCTCTAACGTCCAGGAACCGGATGACTCCAGCCACCACGAAGATACGCCGCCTCGGCGCGCAGGGCCTGCAGACTTCCCCCATCGGCCTTGGCTGCATGGGAATGTCGGACTTCTATGGCCCCAGCAACGAGCAACAGTCGATCGCCACCATCCACCGCGCCATCGAGCTCGGCATCAACTTTCTCGATACGGCCGACATGTACGGTCCGCACACCAATGAGGAGCTGGTCGGGCGCGCGATCAAGGGCAAACGCGACCAGGCGATCATCGCCACCAAGTTCGGCAACGTGCGCGATCCGAAGACCCGCGCTTTCCTCGGCGTCAACGGAAAACCCGACTACGTGAGGCAGGCGTGCGAGGCGTCGCTCAGGAGACTGGGAATCGACACGATCGATCTCTACTACCAGCATCGCGTCGACAGAAACACGCCTATCGAGGATACGGTTGGAGCGATGGCGGATCTCGTGCGCGAGGGGAAGGTGCGCTACATCGGACTTTCGGAGGCGTCGGTCGCGACGATTCGCCGCGCTCACAAGGTTCACCCCATCACAGCAGTACAGACCGAGTACTCGCTCTGGTCACGCGATCCCGAAGACGGATTGCTCGAGGCGCTCCGCGCGCTGGACATCGGCTTCGTCGCCTACAGTCCGCTCGGCCGCGGCTTTCTCACGGGCCAGATCAAGAGCGTCGACGACCTTGCCGACGACGATTTTCGTAAGCACCACCCGCGCTTCCAGGGCGAGAACTTCCAGCGGAATCTGGATCTCGTCGCGAAAGTCGAGGAGATCGCCGAAGAGCACAAATGCACACCCGCGCAGCTCGCACTCGCATGGCTCCTCGCCCAGGGCGACGACATCGTGCCGATTCCTGGTACGAGACATCCCGAGCGCGTTGAGGAGAACTGGCACGCGGTCGATATCGTGCTGTCGGAGAATGATCTGCGTCGCATCGACGCTGCGGCCCCGAAAGGTGTCACCGCCGGGGATCGTTATCCCGAAGCCGGGATGCGAACCATCAACGGCTAGAGCCGGAAGAGATAGCTGATCTTTCCGAAGAATCCGTCGCGGGTGCGCTGCAGATTCTGAAATCTGAATTCGCGCGGCTCCTCGAGCGTCGAGCCGTAACCCAGATACACGAGCGTGCCCGGTACCGGGCGATAGCTGAATAGCCAGTCCGTCGAGAATTCGTTGGTGGTCTCGCCGGTGTCGAGCACGCCATTGACCAGGATCCGAGTGCCGTTTCGGTCCTGCAGGGCCGACCGCGAGCGCGCCGCATACTGGCTGACAACCCGCACGAAGATCGGGCGACTCACCTGGTACTCGACCTTGATGCGTGGAATGGTTTCGGTCGAAAAGCGAGATCCGTCGAGCCGGCGATCGATCGCCAATCGCGAGAACTGGAGCGTGCTTCGAAGCGCTGTCGTGGGACGCACTGCAATCGTCGCATCGATTCGCGAGCTCGAGCCGGGCGACGCCTCGCGGAAGATCGGGACCTGGCCTTTCGTCACGCTGGCGGTTCCAGTGAAGATCCGATAAGTGGGCGTCGTCAGGCTCAGTGATCCACCCCACTGATCCTTCTCGGGCGGCGGCACGACGAATGGCGCGGTAAACGCTCCCTCCGAGAGGGACAATCCCGAATACAGCGCCGGATCGAAGGCGAAGTACCCATGGGTCACCGCACCACCGAGCTGCCACCCGCCGCGCAGTGTCGCGCTCGGCGTAATCGACTCGCTGCTCTCCGCGAGACCGTGGCCGGCGCCGAGGTTGTTCCAGATGCGGTCCCAGCCAAAGAACGTGCTGATTGTCTGGAGCAGCGCACCCTGCTTGCCGTAGAAGCTGAGTCGGTTGAAGGCGCGTCCTTCGATGATACCCGTGCGATTGACGAAGCCGGCGGCGGCGCGGAAGCCGGGGTCGAGCGATCTCAACGTGTAATGAAATCCCCAGGCGCGTCCGGTTCGATCCCAATCGCCCTGCAGGATCGATCCGCGCAGGCGGTTGCGAAGACTGTCCGTCCATGAGCTCGCCGCCTGAAATTGCGCGAAGTACAGCTTCGAGTGGTAGAAACGGAAATCCCCCGACGCGACGCGCGAGAAGTTGTCGCCATCTTCGCGACTGGTGAGCGCCGCACCGAGCGTGTTCCCGGAACCGAAGTCGTAGCGCAGCCGCGAGACTCCGAACAACGGGGTGTTGCGGTTCTCCCACGAGTAGAGCTTGTCGTCAGCGACCACCATCGACGCGATGTTCATCCCGCCGAGCTTGCCGGTGAGCTTTACTCCGCCGATTGGCGCGACGATCTGCCGAGTGTAGATCAGCTGGTTGGGTGAGTCGAACAGCTCGAGTCCGTCAAGGAAGAACGGACGCTTCTCCGGATAGAACAGCGCGAACCGCTCGTTGAGCAGAACCTGCCCGACGTCGGCTTCGACCTGGGAGAAGTCGGGATTGATGGTGCCGTTGAGGGTGAGATTCTGCCTGATTCCCCAGCGTATGTCACCACCCAGCTCGCCCTTCTGTTGGTAGCCGCCATCACCGACTGTGGGCGAGCGGTCAGCGTGCGCGGTCAGCGTCGGCGTGGCTTCGAGAACGAGACCGCGTTTCAGATCGTGGAGTCCATCGAGGGTGCCCGATTGCGCGAGGAAGTTTGCGTTGGCCCGGACCGCCGGCGCCCAGGTGTCCTGAAATCCCGAGTGCTGAACGCGCCGCAGGATGTGCAGGCCCCAACTCTGGACCCGCGCGTCCTGATAGCGCAGGCTCTTGAACGGAATTCGAACTTCGACTTCGTAACCGCCGTCGACGAGCCTGCCTTTGGACTCGAAGAAATAGTCCGGATTGAGATCGACGCTGCCCTCGAGCGGATTGATGGTGCGGAATCCGCCGCCGGTGGCCGACGGCCCCCCGGCGCCGCCCGAGAACTGCGCGCTTCGCGTCCCGTCCTGCTGAACGCCGTACGGGTTCACGCCGAAGAGAAACGCGATCTGTCGCGCGTTGTCGGTATCGAGAAGAATCTGGATCTGATCTTCGCTGTCGATGTTGTCGCGATTGGCGTGGGTTGCCCGCACGACGTTGCCGTGGATCTCACGCGCTCTGATGCCGAAGTAGATCGCGTCGGGCGCGTACCACACAAGGACTTCGGTCGGCTCGTCGGCCGGTCTGCCGTCGACGGGTTGGTACTGCGAGAAACCCGTCAGCTTCGCCGCGCTTCGCCAGACCGGCTCATCGAGCTGTCCGTCGATCGTCGCGCTCGCATCGATGCGTGGCACCGGGACCTGGACGCGATGCGATCTGCCGTCGTAGATGAGCGTGGAATCCTGCAGCAACGCCAGCGCGAGCAATGCGTTAACGAGCATGCGCCAGAATTTACACGTCGCCGCCGTCGCGCATTAGTCTGGGCCGCCGCCCATCACCGAGCGGTGCGACCCGGCTTCGGCAGCGCGGGCAGCAGCTTGTGGAACGCTACGGTTGGCGTATAACGTCCCGCATGGATCAGGACGTTCTCTGGCCTTACCTGCCGACTCTGTCGCGGCTCGCGCTTGCTGCGGCGATTGGCTTGTTCGTCGGAATCGAGCGCGAGCGTCGTCGCAAGGAAGCCGGCCTCCGCACCTTCGCATTTTCGGCGATGATCGGCGCGGCCGGCGGGCTGCTGGGCGATCCCTACGCGCTCATTGCACTCGGACTCGTCGGCGTGTTGGTGATCCTGCTCAATATCGAGACAATCCGTACCGGCGAAGGCGCCGAGATCACCTCGTCGGCAGCGTTGATCGTCGTGACTTTCGCCGGAGTTCTCGCGGGGCGCGGGCACACCTTCGCGCCGGTGACTCTGGCTGTGACGACTGCCGCGCTTCTGGCGTGGAAAGAACCACTCGCCGGATTCAGTCACGCGCTCACTGAAGGCGAGCTGCGGTCGGCAGTCTTACTGGCGATTCTCGCGTTTGTCGTCTTTCCCGTGCTTCCGCCCGGCACGGTCGATCCGTGGGAGTTGCTCAATCCCCGCGAGGCGTGGGTGACGGTAATTCTGATCGGCGCGCTCGGATTCGGGAACTATCTGTTGTTCAAGATTTATGGCGCTCGCGCCGTCGAGCTGACCGGATTCCTGGGTGGCCTCGTCAACAGCACGGCAACCGTCGCGGAGCTCGCGACCAGAACGAAGTCTTCACACGGAACGCTTTCGGGCTTCACCTACAGCGGAATCGTGCTCGCCACTGCTGCGATGCTGCTTCGGAACGGCGTCATCCTCGGCATTCTCGCGCCCTTCGCGCTTCTCGCTGCCGCGATACCCCTTGGCTTGATGTTCCTCGGAGCGGCTGCTGCTGCGAGGCTTGGCCGTCCGAGCGCCGCGGCCGGAGACAGCGACACCCGTCTCACCACGCTTCAATCACCCTTCTCCCTGACCGCCGCGTTGAAGTTCGGTTTCGTCTTCCTCGTGCTGCAGGTGGCCGGCAATCTCGCGCAGCGGTCCCTCGGAAACACCGGCTTCTATGGAGTGAGCGCGATCGGCGGACTTATCTCGAGCGCGAGCGCGGTTGCGTCCGCCGCGAATCTTGCCGCATCCGGAACTCTGACACCGCAGGCCGCGGCATTGGGCGCCGTGCTCGCAAGCATCACGAGCGCGCTTGTCAGCCTGCCACTGGTGCGTCGTGTAACGGGCGAGCGACCGCTGACCAAGCAGGTCGCGATGGCAGTCGCCGCTACCGCGCTCCTCGGCGTGGCCGGGATCTTCATTCAGAAGCTCATTTACTAGCCCGCGTCGCACGCCAGGGACGCGGTTGCCAGGCACCACCGCTACCGAAGGTGGGCTACGCCGATTTCTTGCGGCCGACGATCACCAGCCCGGCGCCGACGACGATGGCAATGACTCCGACATACGCGGGAATCATCCCGCGTTCCTGGGACCTCACCACGATCGGGCCGACCTGGACTTCGTTGCGGCTCTTCGTGTAGGGAATACCGCCCACGGCAACGATGTCGACGCCGGCGAGAATGACGAGGATGCCGATCCAGCCGAGTAACCGCATGGTCCCTCCTGGGAGCTATGGTCAGGGCAGCAGGCCTTCTGAAACCGCCGTCTTGTATGCCCTGCCCGCTGTGAGTCCCGAAGTCTCGAGGTGGAGCAAAGCTTTGCGCGGCCATATGACGACATCCGTCGGCTGGCCGGGGCTCGCGAGGACGAGTGCGCGCCGGTTTCGCGCGAGAGAGTCCACGCGAACGTAGAGCGCGCCGTTGTAGTAGCCTGCTCGAGCATTGGTCGTTTTGCCGTCGATGACCGCTTTGCCAGCGAAGCTCGTAACACTCGAAGAATCGGCCATCGAGCGCAGCAGGGCGTGTACATCCGCGTAAAGCGTGTCAGCGCAAGTCATCACTCCCTGGCCGGCGCCGTCACCCAGCAAGTCGAACGCGACTCCGCCCTCTTCAACTTTCGGCTCGACCCTGGCGACCTGGATTGAGCCACGCCGTGTCAGCGTCGGACAGATGCTCGAGAGCAAATCAGATTTCAGATCGCGCTCCGTGGCGGCCTGCGAGGGCTTCTCCGTTGCTCCCGCAGAATCTGACTCGACGGCGGGGCGCGGCGAGGAGCACGCGACCGTCGCAGTCAAAGCAAGCGTGACCTTACTAAGCGCGAACCAGCTTCTTGTAGGCGATGCGATGCGGCTGGTCGGCATCAGCCCCCTTCCTTCGCTTGAGATCCTCGATGTAGCTCTGATAGTTCCCCTCGAACCACACCGTTTCCGAATTTCCCTCGAACGCCAGGATGTGCGTCGCGATGCGGTCGAGAAACCACCGGTCGTGGGAGATCACCACCGCGCAGCCAGGGAAATCGACCAGTGCTTCCTCGAGCGCGCGCAGCGTATCGACATCGAGATCGTTGGTCGGCTCGTCGAGCAGCAGCAGGTTGCCGCCCGACTTGAGGAGCTTCGCGAGGTGCAGGCGATTGCGCTCGCCACCCGACAGATCCTTCACTTTCTTCTGCTGGTCCGGTCCCTTGAAGTTGAACTGCGCCAGGTACGCCCGCGCCTGCATCTCGCGCTTGCCGACCATGATGATGTCGTTCCCTTCGCTCACTTCCTTATAAACAGTATTTGCATCGTTGAGCTCGCGCGCCTGATCGACGTACGCTAGCTGCACGGTGTCGCCGATCGTCAGCTGGCCATCGTCGGCTTTTTCCTTGCCGGCGATCATTCTGAACAGCGTCGTCTTGCCAGCGCCATTGGGCCCGATGATCCCAACGATCCCGCCGCGCGGAAGCGAGAACGAAAGGTCGTCGAACAGCACTTTCTCGCCATACGCTTTCTTTAAACCCTTCGCGATGACTACGTCGTTGCCGAGTCGGGCCGGCGGTGGGATCACGATCTCATTCTGCATCACCTTCTCGCCTTCGGCTGCCGTCGCCAGCTCCTCGTACTTCTGGATGCGGGCCTTGCTCTTGGTTTGCCGCGCGCGCGGCGACATCCGCACCCACTCCAGCTCGCGCTCCAGCGTGCGCTGTCGCGCCGATGCCTGCTTCTCTTCCTGCGCCAGACGCGTACGCTTCTGCTCGAGCCACGAGCTGTAGTTGCCCTCGTACGGAATGCCGGCACCGCGGTCCAGCTCCAGGATCCAGCCCGCGACGTTGTCGAGGAAGTAGCGGTCGTGAGTAACCGCGACGACGGTTCCCGGAAATTCCGCCAGATACCGCTCCAGCCACGCCACCGATTCGGCGTCGAGATGGTTGGTCGGCTCGTCGAGCAGCAGCATGTCCGGCTCCTCGAGCAGCGTCCGGCACAGCGCGACTCGACGGCGCTCGCCGCCCGACAGGTTGCTGACGTCCGCGTCCGCCGGCGGAAGTCGCAACGCATCCATTGCGATCTCGATTTTCCGATCGATGTCCCACGCGTTGACGGCGTCGATCTTTTCCTGGACCCGCGCCTGCTGATCGAGCAGCTTCGTCATCTCGTCGTCCGACATCGGCTCGGCAAATTTGTTCGAGATGTCCTCGAATTTTTTCAGCAGGTCGCGCACGGGCTTTACGGCGACGTCGACGTTTTCCTTGACATTCTTCGACTCGTCGAGCTGCGGCTCCTGCGGCAGGTACCCGATCCGCGTGCCCTCGTGCGGCCACGCCTCGCCCTGAAAGTCGTGGTCAACTCCGGCCATAATGCGCAGGAGCGAGGACTTCCCGGCGCCATTCGCGCCGAGTACTCCGATCTTGGCGCCGGGATAAAAAGACAGCCAGATCCCGCGCAGAATCTCCCGCGATGGCGGGACGACCTTGCGCAGGTCTTTCATTACATAGATGAACTGTGGAGGCATCCGAACAATTTACCGAGGGCAGCAAGGACCACCGAGGACAGGCTCACAGCTTGTCCTCGATCCTCAATCAGTCAGCAGTCAGCAATGCACTTGGTCCTCAGCCCTCAATCCGGCCTTTTAGGATCTCCCATCATCGCATGCTGATCGCGCTCCATATGGTCGTCGTGCCAGATCGACTTGAGGTCGTTCCCCGCGAACACGTTCGCGTGCACCATCCATCCGAACGCCTGCGGAATGAACCTGCCGTTGGCAGCCTTGCACTCTTCCTTGGTCGCAACGCCGAGTGGACCGAAGATCGGTCTTCCATCCTTCGTCTCGTACCAGCGCTCCTTCGCGTTTCGCGCCGGTACGCACCAGTTCACGTGACGATGCCAGCGCGCGACGCTCAACGGAATTCGCTTGTCGAGATCGTCCTCCGACGTCCGCCGTGACGCTGTGTACATCGCGCCGATCAAATGGAACTTGCCCTGCGTGTCTTTGGTGTAGAGCAGCGACGTCGGACGCGCCGGATCGAAGCCCCACTGGTTGCGGATCGCGTTCCAGCCTTTCGTGAAATGGTATTGCGGCTGATTCTTGATCTGCGGCGCGAACATCCTGTAGCCGTCTGCTTCGGCCACATTCACATCCTGGTACCTGGCGATCGCCTGGCGCAGCTCGTTGATGACTTGCGCGGCGCGGACTGAATCTGCCGGCGTCAGGGGCCGCGGATTCGAGTAGGCCATGTGCTTCGCCATTGCCTCCATCTTCCAGTCGCCACCGCCCTCCATTTTCATTCCCGCCATGCCCGAGCTGTGCGCCGCCGTCGGCCCATTGGCGGTCGAATCGCTGTGATCGTGGGCATGTTGTGCGAGTACGCTCACCGGCAGGCCGCAAGCCATCGCCAGTGGTAGCGCGGAGCGCAGAAAATTCCGAAGCATGTGGACCGCCGTCTGTTGTTGAGACACTTCTTATACACCCGTGCGGGTGTTAGACGATCCGCGAATGGCCTCGGTTAACCCGGTTAACCACCGTAATCCGCGAGCAACTTCTCCAGCATCACGGAGACCCGCTCATGTGGCAACTGGTGGATCTGATCCTCATGCCACGGGATGATTTCCCCAGGAGTGTTCCACGGCGCATACGGCCTGTGTTCCCGCTTGAGCAGCACCAGCGACGGTTTCCTGAACGCCGAGGCTGCGTGCGAGATGCTGGTGTCGGGTGTAAAGACGAGATCGCTCGTACCCACCAGGGCAAGCGCATCACGTAGCTGCGGCGTCTCCACCGGCAGCGCGTGAGCCGCATTCGCCACGCGCGTCACGCTCTCCCACTCTGCCGGCAGTCCGATGACGATCATTGGCATTCCCGGCGCCCGTGCCCGGGCACTCTGCAGCGTGGCGATGAATTTCCCGTCGGGCCAGCGGCGTTTGGGCTCCGACGCCGACAGGTTGATCAGCAGCCGTTTCGCGGGTCGTGACTCCGCGCCCGATGATTCAGTCAGCGCGGCCGCGTCCTGCCAGCGTTCTTCCGCCCATGCTCTTTCTTCGTCGGACAGAAATATTTCGGGCTGCCAGTCAACCGAGTCCGGATTCACCCCGAAGGGAACCGCCAGCTGCTTCGAGCCTTCGATGTAGTGATCGAGGCGGTTCCATTCGGGAACGGACACGTTGTAGATCCGCGGCGTTCGGTCGCCGCGCGCGCCGACCCGGAACGGCGCCCGACCCGCGTACATGAGCAGCGGGGTCGACGTGAATACGGGCGGATTGTTGATGCGGCCATCGACCATGACGGTATACCGCTCGCCCCGCAGCCGCTTCATCAGATCCTTGTAGCTCCTCAGCGAGCCGCGATCGAGCGTCAGGACCTGACCGACGTACGGATTCCGCTCCAGTACCGGCGCCGTTGTGGGTGTCGCCAGCACGTCCACTTTCCCACCAGGGAGCGCCGACGCGATGTTCCGGATCAGCGATGTCGCCATGATCATGTCGCCGATCCGCTCATAGCGAATGAAGAGGACGCGATGATCGCGATCGATCGGCGAAGGGAGTGTCGTCTCTTTAGGCCCGGGCAACAGCCGGCTCAGCACGCGCATCCACATTGCGCGCCAGACGATCTCAATCTTTCTGGGATCCACCGGTGAGGCGCAGCTCCAACAGCTTGCGTGAAGGTTGCGGGTCGCGGGTGTGATAAACCTGAATCGCGCTTACCACGAAGGGCTCCGATATTCTGGTCTTGAGCAGCTCGCGGACCGAGCTACGATCCAGCGACTGGTAGAGATTCAGGGTGCAGTGAGGGCTAAAAGTGTACCGCGCCCGCGTGAAGGGTAGCCCGCTCGTAACCAGCCGGTCGTGCAACACCCTGATCGGCCCGTGCGGATCGATCGGCAGTACGAGAATGTCGGTCTGCATGAATCGCTGCGGCGCGCCGAACGAGAGCGTGAGCGGCGGCGTGGTCGCCGTAATCGGCGTCAGCTTCGCCTTCAGCTCGGCGAGCGGCACCGATGCCGGGATCGGACCAGCGCCCGAAGACCCCGTCAGCGTGATGTGAGGCGGCTTGTACCGCGCCAGCTTCGGATCGTAGCGCTCGTTGATGGCGCGCACCCGATCCGCGATGTCCGGCGGCAGCTCGCTCAGAATGAATATTCCGTTAAGCAAAGCGTTACTCGCATAAAGATCGACAAATCGAACAGCTGGAACTGTATTGTAAGCAGGGCGCCCCACACCCCTTGTAAATCACCCTTCGAACAGCGATATCACCGGAAATGCTGAACATCGATCTGACGGGCAAGCACGCACTGGTCGCTGGCGTCGCCGACGATGCGGGCTTCGGGTTCGCGATCGCCAAGGCACTCGCGGAGGCGGGCGCGAACGTCTCGGTCGGAACCTGGCCCCCCGCGCTCAACATCTTCATGAACCTGCTCGAGCGCGGCAAGATGGACGAGTCGCGGAAGCTGTCCAGCGGCAAGCTGCTCGAGTTCGAGAAGATCTATCCGCTCGACGCCGCGTTCGACGTTTTGACTGACGCGCCCGAAGACATCCGCTCCAACAAGCGCTACAAGGACACCGGTGATTTCAGCGTCGACGGAATGGTGAAGCGCGTCGAAGCCGACTTCGGCCGTGATTCACTCGACATCGTCGTGCATTCGCTCGCCAACGGACCCGAGGTGAAGAAGTCGCTGCTCGACACGAGCCGAGCGGGGTATCTCACGGCCGTGGGCGTCAGCGCGTACTCGCTCGTCTCGATGGTGGCGCGGCTCGCTCCGTTGATGCGCAAGGGCGGCTCGTTCGTGTCGCTCACCTACATGGCGAGCGAGCGCGTGATCCCCGGCTACGGCGGCGGAATGTCCTCGGCGAAAGCCGCGCTCGAGAGCGACACCCGCGTGCTCGCGTTCGAGGCAGGGAGAAAGTACGGCGTCCGTGTAAACACGATCTCGGCGGGCCCGCTCGCATCTCGCGCGGCCAGCGCAATCGGGATCATCGAGCGGATGGTGGAGTACTGCGCCGAAAACTCGCCGCTCACCGACCCCCTGCAGGCCGAGGAAGTGGGCAATGCTGCCGCGTTTTTGTCGAGTCCGCTCGCCAGTGGCATCACCGGGACGGTCCTTTACGTCGACAAGGGCTACCACTCGATGGGGATGGCGCTGCAGCAGGGATCGCCGCAGAGCTGAGCGCGTCAGGGCGTCTTTTTCTGCGCCCGCTCCTTCTCGATTCTCAATCTGATCAGCTGTAGCCGCGCCTCGGACATCCGACCGGTCAGGCTCAGGGTGTTGCGCGTCGCGGGATCCGTCCAGGTGATGGTGTGCAC